>CALVNS010000061.1 GCA_944349855.1 uncultured Eubacteriales bacterium
CCTTCAGGCGCCCGCCAGCCGCTAGCTCCAGCAGCATGCGCACGGTGATGCCCTTGAAGCACACCGGCTGCTGGAAGGCATAGGCAATGCCCAGACGCGCGCGCTGCGTGACGTCCAGGCCGGTAATGTCCTGCCCATCCAGCCAGATGCTGCCGCCGGAGGGCGTCTCCAGACCGGCGATGATCTTGGCAAGCGTCGTCTTGCCGCCGCCATTGGGGCCCGTGACCACGATCAACTTGCCGTCGGGCACGGTCAGGTCGATATGTCGAAGGATCTCGCCGCCATCCGGCAGATCCCAGGAGATGTGTTTAAGCTCCAGCATGGGCTTTCTTCCTTCCTGCGCCGCGCGGCATGCGCCCTCTTGGGCGGCCTTTGCGGATCGCCAGGACAGTATAACATACGCGGCGCGCATAGGCAAGAAGAATTCCGACTAAATTAGTCGATTTTCGTGAAAACAGGCATGAATTCACATGAACGCAGGGAAAAAAGCGAAAAAACGGCACGAGAAATGCCGCGCGGGGCTGTACAGACCTCGCGCTTTTTGCTAAACTGTGTGAAGAAAACGGAGGGAAGTCGGCATGGGAAAGCGATATGGCGGCATTGTGTTCGATCTGGACGGCGTGATCTGCCATACGGACAAGTATCACTACCGGGCCTGGAAGGCGGTCGCGGATCGAAAGGGCATCTACTTTGACGAGACGATCAACAACCGCCTGCGCGGCGTGTCGCGCATGGAGAGCCTCAAGATTATCCTGGAGCGCTACGACGGCACGCTCGCCGAGGGAGAGATGGAGGCGCTGGCCGCCGAGAAGAACGAAATCTACCGGCGTCTGTTGGCGGGCATGACGCCCGCAGACCTGTCCGGCGAGGTCCGAAGGACGCTCGAGGGCCTGCGCGAGCGCGGCATCCGCCTGGCGATCGGCTCCTCCTCGCGCAACGCGCGGCTGATCCTCTCGCGCATCGGGCTGGGGGATTACTTTGACGCCGTGTCCGATGGCAACAACATCACGCATTCGAAGCCTGATCCGGAGGTCTTCCTCAAGGCGGCGCAGTTTCTGGGCCTGTCCCCGCGCGACTGCCTGGTCGTGGAGGATGCGAAGGCGGGCGTAGAGGCAGCCGCTGCGGGCGGCTTTGACAGCGCGGCAATCGGGGATGCGGCGCGGCTTCGCCTGGCGACCTATGACATGGAGCGCTTCTCCGACCTGCTGTCGATCTGCGAATAAGGCGTCCTGGATGGAACGGGCACTGCCCGGAGGAGGAATCGAATTGGCCAAGATCGGTTTTGACAACGACAAGTACATCGCCATGCAGTCCGAACAGATCCGCAAGCGCATCTCGGAGTTTGGCGGCAAGCTGTATCTGGAGTTCGGCGGGAAGCTCTTCGACGACTTCCACGCCTCGCGTGTGCTGCCGGGCTTCAAGCCGGACAGCAAGATGAACATGCTGCTCAAGCTCAAGGACCAGGCGGAGATCGTCATCACGATCAGCGCGGCGGCGATCGACAGCAACAAGCGGCGCGGCGATTTGGGCATCACCTACGACGTGGACGTGATGCGCCTGATCGATGCCTTCCGCGAGATCGGGCTGTACGTGGGCAGCGTGGTCATCACGCAGTACAAGGGGCAGCGCACGGCCGATGCGTTCCGCAGGCGCCTGCGCGCGCAGGGCATCAAGGTCTTCCGCCACTACGTCATCGAGGGCTACCCTTCCAACGTGCCCGTCATCGTCAGCGAGCAGGGCTATGGCAAGAACGACTACATCGAAACCGAGCGCTCGCTCATCGTCGTCACAGCCCCTGGCCCGGGCAGCGGCAAGATGGCGACGTGCCTTTCGCAGCTGTACCACGAGCACAAGCGCGGCGTAAAGGCGGGCTATGCCAAGTTCGAGACCTTCCCCATCTGGAATCTGCCGCTCAAGCATCCGGTCAACCTCGCCTACGAGGCCGCGACGGCGGACCTGAACGACGTGAACATGATCGATCCGTTCCACCTGCAGGCCTATGGCAAGGTCGCAGTCAACTACAACCGAGATGTCGAGATCTTTCCGGTGCTCAACGCCATCTTCGAAAAGATCTACGGCCAGTCGCCGTACAAGTCGCCCACGGACATGGGCGTCAACATGGTGGGCAACTGCATCGTCGACGATGCGGTCGTGTGCGAGGCGTCGCGCCAGGAGATCATCCGCCGCTACTACGAGGCGCTGTGCGCGCAGCGCCAGGGCACGGGGGAGGCGGAGGCCGTCTACAAGATCGAGCTGCTGATGAACCACGAGCACATCGACATCAAGGAGCGCGCCGTCGTGGCCGCCGCGCTGAACGTGGCCAAGAAGACCGACGCGCCAGCCGTCGCGCTGCAGCTGCCGGACGGACGCATCGTCACCGGCAAGACAAAGGAACTGCTGGGCGCGTCCTCCGCGATGCTGCTCAATGCGCTCAAGGCACTCAGCGGCATCCCGGACAGCGTGCACCTGATCAGCGCCGAGATCATCGAGCCGGTGCAGGCGCTCAAAGTGCGCTATTTCGGCAATCGCAATCCGCGCCTGCACATGGACGAGGTGCTCATCGCGCTGTCCATCTGCGCGGCCAGCGACGAGCGCGCAGCCCGCGCGCTCGCGTGCCTGTCGATGCTCGAGGGATGCGAGGCGCACGCGTCGGTCATCCTCTCCAGCGTCGATGCGTCGATCTTCCGCCGGCTCAAGATCAACCTGACCAGCGAACCCAACTACGAGACGAAACGGCTGTACCATCGCTGACAGCGGTATCAGATGATACAAAGGCCGCCCCGGGAGTCTTCCCGGGACGGCGTTTCTTCAATATATTTGGCTTTTTACTGGCCCGCGCCCTGCGAGGCGGCTACAGCCGCCGCGCCGTCGGTCATGCGCACGCTCTCATCCGGCATGACCCAGATGGCCTCCACGCCCTCGAGCGATTCGACCAGCGCGCGGCTCTCCTCATAGGGCAGCAGGAAGGCCGCCGTGGAGAGCAGGTCCGCCATGCCCGAATCGCGCGTGAGAATGCTCACCGAGCGATAGTACGTGGCGGGCATCAGCGTCGTGGGATCGATCAGGTGGTGATAGCGCACGCCGTCCACCGTGTAGTAGCGCTGATAGTCGCCGCTGGTGACGACGGACATGTCGTTGAGGTAGACGATCTCGACCAGGTCGTCCTCCGATGTGCTCAGCGTGGAGCCCTCCGGGCGCTGGATGCCGATGCCCCAGGCCGCGCGCCCATCTGCCGGCGCGGCGCCCGCGCGTACGTTTCCACCGGCGCTGATGATGAACGAGGGCATGTCGGATGCCTCCAGTTGCCGGGCGACACGTTCTGTCGCGAAGCCCTTGGCGACCGCGCCGACGTCGAGCTTGAGCTCCGGGTCGGCGAAGAAGACCGTCATGTTCTGTGTGTCGAGCACTACGTCGTCCATGTTCGTATGTGCGGCGGCCGCCTGCAGTGCCTCCATCGGCGGCAACTGTGCGGCGGCGGGATCGTCTAGCCCGGCTTCGCGATAGTCGTGCCAGAGCAGCAGCACGCTGCCCATCGCGATGTTCACCGTGCCGTGCAGGCCCGGCTGCTGCTCCTTGCACAGCACGAGCAGATCCATCAGCTCCGGATCGACCTGAACCGGCGCCTGCGCGGCCGTCCGGTTCAGCGTGCAGATGTTCGCGATGCCCTCGTATTCGTTGTAGGCATCGAAGAGCCGGTGCAGCTTCAGAAACGTCTGGTGCGCCTCTTCGGCAATGCGGTTGAACGTCTCCTGATCGTCCGCATAGCCGATCAGGCTGATCAGCGTGTCGAACGTGTCGAAATACAGGATCGAAAAGCGCTCCTTTGCGCCGTTCGTCTCGGCGCAGCCGGACGCCGCGCCCACGACCAGCAGCAGGGAGAGCAGCAGGGAGATCAAACGCTTCATGTCCATCGCTCCATCCGTTTTCTCGTAGGGGTTATTATATCAGAAGCGGGCGCGCCCGTAAAGGGCAAGGTGTGCGTTCCAAATATTGCAGGGCCCCTTTGCGCAAAGTGATCGTGGACAAAATATTAAGAATGTGTTACAATTTTTGTGGAATATCTCCGCGGGCACGAAAGACGTCGAAGCGTGGAGAAATGGGGAGGACGAAGATGATGCGAAACTGGACGGCCTGGGGGAGGCGCCTGATCGCGCTGGTGTTGGCGCTGGCATTTTGGCCCGGCGTCCGCGCGCATGGCGCTTCGACATCCGGTACGGTGCGCGTGTATCTGTCCTCGCTCTCCTCGCTTTCCACGCTGGATCTGACGATCGCGGGCAGCTACAGCGTGAACGGCGACGCGTCGCGTTCGTTCGCGCGTGGAGATCGGGTGACGGTGCGCTGCTCCGGCGGCACGCTCACCCTGGAAAAGGATGGATCGGTCCAGAACATGGGCGCCAGCTTCACGCTGCGGAGGCATCAGACGAGCGGCGAGAACGGCGTGCGCATCGCCCAGGCGCGCAACAGCGCCAACCTGTATGAGGGCGACATCGAGCTGCGCGCCAACGGCGGCAAGATCCAGGCCATCGTGCACGTGTACATTGAGGACTATATGGACGGCGTGCTGCCCTATGAGATGAGCAACGGCTTCCCATTGGAGGCGCTCAAGGCGCAGGCCGTTGCGGCGCGCACATACGTGGCGGCCAAGATGGCCCAGAACCGTTCGACCTACGACGTGGTCGACACCACGAGCGACCAGGTGTACCGCGGCACGCCCAGCGGCAACGCGACGTGCAAGCAGGCGGTGCAGGAGACGGCGGGCATCGTGGCGATGTATGGCGGCGCGTACATCGGCGCGTACTACACCGCCAGCAACGGCGGACAGACCGAGTCGATCAAGAACGCGTGGGGAACCAGCGGCTACCCATACCTGACGGTCAAGAACGACCCGTATGACCTGCGCAACAGCATGTCGCCCACCCGCTCGGTGACGCTGTACAAGGCGCCGGGCACGGGCACGAGCAGCCAGACATTTGAACGGCTGATCCGCAGCAAGGCCGCGGCGGCGGCGGGGCTTTCCGAGAGTGCAACGACGATCACGGAATACGTCGACGTCACGGCGCGCGATCCCATGTACGCCTCGCCCTCCCGCCTGTATCAGAAGGTCGACGTGACCGTGCGCATCGCGGGCGTCCCCTCGCCCGTGACCGTGACGTTCGACTACTTTTCGGAGCTGGAGCAGGCGCTGAGCATGAGCCTGAACACGACGAAGAACGAGCTGATCGAGGTGGAGGAGACGGAGCTGACGTTCCGCCTGACCGCCCGCCGCTACGGGCATGGCATCGGCATGAGCCAGCGCGGCGCGCAGCAGATGGCCTCCGAGGGCATGAGCTACGAGCAGATTCTCGACTTTTACTATCCCGGCACCTCGCGCGTGCAGATCGGCTTCACGCGCGACAGCCTGCTGCCGGCGCTGGACGGCTCCTCCTGGCCGGAGACACAGACCACCCAGACGCCCTCCGGGCCGGAGAACGCCATCGCACAGGCGACGGTGTCCCTTTCGACCGTGTACGACGTGCTCAACCTGCGCATGGATAAGAGCACGGACGCGGGCGTCATCGCGCGCATCCCGCACGGAACGATTCTGGACGTGCTGGAGGATGACGGCGTCTGGTGCCGCGTGCGCTACGGTGTGCAGACGGGGTATGTCGTGCGCAGCTACCTGACGTTTGCGGGCGCGCAGCAGACGCCCGCTCCGCAGCAGACGCCCGCCCCGGAGATCCAGACGGACACGTTGGCCTATGTCGTGCTCAGCGGCGGATATCTCAATCTGCGTTCGGAGCCTTATGTGGGCGCAAAAGTGCTCGCCTACGTCTACAGCGGCGAGATGCTGGCGGTGCTGGACACCTCCACCGCCGGCTGGGTGAAGGTGGCGCGCGACGGCGTGATCGGCTACGTCTCGCGCCAGTATGTGCAGCTCGTCGACGTGGGCGGTGTGGAGACTTCGCCAACCGCGACGCCTGTGCCGACCACGACGCCTGCGCCGGCTGTGACGGACGGCCCGGAGCGCTACGCCGTGGTGACGCTCTCAAGCGACGGCGAGATGCTGAACCTGCGCGCGGATCCCAAGGAGGATGCGCAGGTGCTGGTGCTGCTGCCCAACGGCATCCGCGTACAGGTGCTGGACCGCTACCAGACCTGGAGCCTGGTGAGCGTCTCCGGCTACGTGGGCTATGCCTATAACGCCTACCTTCGCTTTGAGGAGGATGCGGCCCCCACGGCCACGCCCACCCCGACGCCGACCCCCACCCCAACGCCTGCGGCCACGCCCACGCCGCAGACAGCGCTGCGCGCGGTGGTGTCGCTCTCCGATGCAGACGAGACGCTGAACCTGCGCGAGGCGCCGACGCTGGAGGCGCGCGTGATCGCGCTGCTGCCCAACGGCATGGTGCTGGACGTGATCGAGCGCTACCAGAACTGGAGCCGCGTGCGCGCCGCAGGCCAGGAGGGATATGTCAGCAACGATTACCTGCGCTTTGACACGTATGTGCCGGAGACGACCGTCGAGCCCACATCCACCCCGGCGGCCACAACCACCCCGACACCCGCGCCGTCGGACGTGCAGACGGAGCTGGTTGCGCGCATCTCGCTGTCCAGTGCGTCCAGCCGCCTGAACCTGCGCGCGGCGGCTGGCACATGGGCGGGCGTGCTGACGAGCATTCCGCACGGCACGTATGTGCAGGTGCTCTCTTATGACCCCTCCTGGAGCCGCGTGGCGTATGGCGCGCTCACGGGCTATGTGTCTTCGCAGTATCTCGTGCTGGAGGAGCGGCCCGTGCAGACGGTCCCCACTGCGACGCCGCAGCCCACGCCTACGCCCGCCGCCACCTGGCTGCCGCCGTTGCCCGACGCCGTGATCGTGCGCGTGTCCACGAGCCTGAACATGCGCAGCGAGCCGAGCACGCGGGGGCGCATCGTCGCCCGGCTGTACGACGGCGAGCGCCTTTCGGTTGTCGACCAGGGCGTGGGCTGGTATCAGGTGCGCAAGGGTGAAACCGTCGGCTGGGTGAGCGCGGACTATGTCTATACGGTCTACGGCGATGCGTCTACGCCTGCCCCGGCGCAGACGCCTGAGGCGACGGCCACGCCGGTCCCCGCGCCTGAGACGACAGCTATGCCGGCCCCTGCACCTGAGGCGACGGCCACGCCGGCCCCCACGCCCGCGCCGACGGCCACGCCGGGCCCGACGGCGCGCCCGGAGGACGTGGTGAATACGGGCGAGGCGCGCGCGAACGCTGTGCTACGCGCGCAGCCGCAGTCCGATGCGGCGCCCGTGCTGGCGCTGGAGCAGGGCGAGGATGTGCGCATCATCGACTATGATTCCGTCCGCTGGGTGCGCGCGGAGGTACGTGGCGTGTACGGCTATGCGGCTGTGGATGAGCTCTATCTCGACTACTGGATCGCCACCTGCTACCTGGACGAGTCCGGCGCGCCGCTCTACGCGCAGCCCAGCGAGGAGGCGGCGTCCGTGGGCACGCTGTCGGATGCGCAGATCGTCACTGTGGAGCGCCTCTCCGACGGCTGGGCATATGTGCGCACGACCGCCGGGCAGAGGGGCTACTGCCCGGAGTCGTGGCTCAACATTCTGTAGCATGCGGGAAGGGGATCGGCATGGAGAAATGGGCGCGCGCGGGCGAGCGCATCGACGACCTGCAACACGACGGGCTGCGCATCCTGCAACGGCCGGACCGGTTCCGCTTCGGGACGGACGCCGTGCTGTTGGCGGATTTTGCGTCGGCCCGGCCGGGTGAGCGCATCGTCGACTTCGGCACGGGCACGGGCATTTTGCCGTTGCTCATCGCCTCCCGCGCACGCGGCACGACGTTTGACGCGCTGGAGATCCAGCCGGACATGGCGGATATGGCCGCGCGCAGCGTCGCGATGAACGGCCTGTCAGAGCGCATCCGCGTGCACTGCGCGGACCTGCGCGACGCGGCCTCTCTGCTGGGGCATGGATGGGCGGACCTGCTCGTATGCAACCCGCCCTACGGCAAGGCGGGCGCGGGGCTCGTCAACCCGCGGCAGGAGAAGGCCCTTGCGCGCCATGAGGCGGCCTGTACGCTGGATGAAATCGTGCGAAGCGCCGCGCAGGTGCTGCGCAGTGGCGGGCGCATGTGCGTCGTGTTTCCCGTGGCGCGCATGCTTGAACTCATGGACTGCGCGCGCGCGCATCGCCTGGAGCCCAAGCGGATGCAGCTGGTCCATGCGCGCGCGGACAGGGCTCCCAAGCTGATGCTGCTCGAGTGCGCGAGAAACGTGCGGCCCATGCTGCGGGTGGAGCCGCCGCTCATCATGGAAGGGGAAGATGGCGCACCGACGGCGCAGGTGCGGCGCATCTATCGGATGGACTGAGCGTCACAGCGCGCCGCGGTGCATGCCGCGCATGCGGCTGATGGCTGCAAGACACAGGCACAGCAGCGCGGGCAACAGGGCATACAGTCGCCCTGTGAGCACGTAGAGCACGTACAGATAGAAGCCGTAGAGCAGATAGCGGCGGATCTTCTCCGGCGCAAAGACGACGGCCCGGAGCTGGCGCCAGGCAAAGGGCCGCCTGCGCCTGCGGCCCAGGGCGACGAGCTGCTCGTCCGTCGCGGGGGCATCCCGTCCGGCCAGTGCGGCCAGTGCGTCCGCATCGACGGCGCGTACGGGCGGCTCCAGCGTCTCGCACAGGCGCTGCGCCTGCGGGGAGAAGGCGCATGTCGCGCACAGCACGCAGCGGTCTGCACCCTGCGCAATGCGTGCGCGCTGCGCCGCAAGCACATCCCCGCACGACACGCGCTCGCTCGCATGCGCGCGCAGGCAGCGAACGAGCAGCTTTTCCCCTTGAAACAGCGCGAGGACGCCTTCCGGCGTCCTCTTTTGTATGTCCAGCGGATAGACCCCCTGCAGCAGGCGTGCCGCGCGCACGGCAGCCTCGCCGGCAGTCAGCAGGGCGATGTCCTCCAGCGCGAGCATGCCGCCCAGGCGCGCGCGCAGCGCATCCTCCCGCGCACGCAGCGTGCGCCGCTGCCAAAGCGCCAGGGCGAGACAGAGCATCAGCCCCAGCGCGCAGCCGGCCGACAGGGCGGCGGGCAGACTGCGCCAGAGCCGGTAGAACCACAGGATCGACAGGAGGAAGAACAACGCGCGCAGCCCGACGCGGTCCAGCAGGCCGGCCAGCGCGCTCTTTTCCTCAAACGGCGTGAGCATATCCCTTCGCCTCCACGCGTAGGGTGCCCATCCGCCGCGCGTTCCATACTGGCCTCAATCGGTGTAGGTGTAGCGCGCGGTGATGCGCGGCATGTTGCTGTACATGCCGTTGGCGTCGCCGTAGATGCGGTACCACTTGCCAAGCTCCCATTGCGTGGCGGAGCTGTTTTCCAGCAGGACCAGCTGCTCCACGCCGTCCGTGCCCGTGTCCATGATGGCCAGCTGCGGCTGCGTGCTGACGATGCGGGTGATCGTGCCCCTGCAGACGTAGATCTGCCCCTGGCGGTTGGCGATGTTGTTGATCAGGTCGCGGTAGTCCGAGGCCTCGAAGGGCCAGGCCTTGCGCGAGTAGACATCCACGGGCGGCATGTAGTACATGACGTGCGTGACGACGGCATCCTGACGGCCCGGGTACTGCGCGCGGATGGTGATGGTATTGTCGCCGATCTCGGGGAAATAGGCCACGAACGAGAAGGAACCGTTCTCATCCACGACGATGTCGCCGCCCTGCACGAAGGAGGCCTCGCCCTTTTTGACCAGGTCGATCTCGTCGTCTGTTTGTATGCTGTAGGGGGACTCGACGGTCACCGTCGCGCCGGGGAACGTGGTGGCGTAGATGCGCGTATAGGCGCTGCTCGACTCCACGAGCGTATCGACCGCAAACTCCAGGGAGATGTCCTGCTCTGGCCGGTTGAGGATGATCTCGATGTTGTTTTCACGGCAGTAACGGCTGCGCACGGAGACTTGGATGCGGTTTTCACCTGTGGGCTGCACCTGTACATTGCTGGAGACGATGCCGTTGTTGTTGATCTGGTCGGACACGTTCGTGCCGTCGATGATCACGGTGCTGCCCTTTTCCACCTGCAGGCGAATCTCGTAGATCGAGGTGGAGACCTGCGCATAAGTTGTCTCCGGGCGCACGAGCGTGATGGGCGAGAGCGGCACGCTGATCGTATAGCGGATGGGGGAGAGCGCGTCCTGATCGCCGTCATTGTACTTGATGAACGGGGTCAGCTCCACCTCCATCGTGTCGCTGGTGGCGCCTTCGGCGTTTTCATACCAATAATAGTCCGGAATGGCGATGGTCGCCACGCCGTTGGTGATGACGTAGGAGTTTTGCAGTTCGCGTACGTAGATCTGTGCGCCTTCGCGGCCCGAGATCGTGATGATGTGCCCGGGCTGCTCCTGAACCGTGCCCTCTTCGATGGTGACCTGCGAGGCGATTTCCTGCTGTACGGACAGCCCCGACAGGCTGAGAAAGAGCGATACGCCGAAATAGCTGATCGCCAT
>CALVNS010000062.1 GCA_944349855.1 uncultured Eubacteriales bacterium
GGCGATACCGGTGCGACGGGCGACACCGGCGCCGCAGGCGCACAGGGCCCCGCTGGCGAGCAAGGCCGGGCTGGCGCGCAGGGTCCGGAGGGCGCGCAAGGCCCGACCGGCGACGCCGGCCCCACTGGCGCGACCGGCGCGACAGGCGCGACAGGCCCGACCGGACCCACCGGACCCACCGGCCCGACCGGAACCAGCAGCCCGTAATGTGATCCGTTTGCCCATAAGACGACCTTCGGAGGCCAAATCCTCCAAGCATTCCACCAACGCAAAGGCGCCGGCTCGGGCCTCATGGCCCGGCCGGCGCCGGTTGGGTTTAAAGGTCAATGGCAATGGCCGTCACAGGAGCCGTGCTCGTGGCAGCTGTGCCCTTCCTCTCCGTGATGATGGCTGCACTGCGTCTGCGGATCATAGGCCAATACGCCGCACAGGAGCGCCTTCACGCTCTCATCCGCATCGCCATGCACGCCCGGATACAGCTCAATTCCCGCAGCTGACAGCGCCGTGCGCGCACCGCCACCGATGCCCCCACAGATCAGCGCATTTACGCCCTGCGCCTTCAGGAATCCGGCCAGCGCGCCATGCCCTTCGCCCTGTACGTCGACCACCTGCTCGGAGACGACCTTGCCATGCTCGACCTCATAGAGCTTGAACTGTTCGCTGTGCCCAAAGTGCTGAAAAACCTGTCCGTTTGCATACGTTACCGCGATTTTCATGGGGTATTCCTCCTTTTTTGCTCGTCAGCTGTCGGGCATCCACAGCGGCGCACGCAGCCCGTCTCTTGCCGTTGGCAGCCGCGCCCCGCACACATGCGCGCGCAGCAGCCCTCTGCGTTCGGGCACAATTCATAGCGTCCGCCGCGCAACAGCAACCTGTGGCCGTTGACCAGCGCATCGGCGATCTTGCCCCGCGCCGCATCGTAAACGGACTGCACGGTCGTGCGCGCGACACCCATCTGTCGCGCAGCTTCTTCCTGCGTCAGCCCCAGCAGATCGATCAGGCGAATGGCCTCGTACTCGTCCAGGGCCATCTCCACATCCCGCGAAGCGGCCTGCGAGCAGGGACCGAACGACTCGTATCCCGGCAGCGCGCAGATCCTGCGGCATTTGACGGGCCTTCCCAAGCCGATCCCCTCCCGATTGTTTCTGACATATGTCAATATTAGCACCATCCGGCGCGTTTGTCAATGGACAAAGCGCCGCATCGCGCTTTTTCAGCTCTCTTTCTCCTGTGCGGCGATGCGCTCCGCCAGATCGTTCAGGTACACCCAGCGCTCCGTGGCCTGCTCCAGTTTCGCGTCCGCCTCCCGACGTCTTTCCCCCAGCTCCTGCAAACGCATATAGTCGCTGGCTGCGGCTTCGATTTCCCGATCGATGCTGGCGATCTCTGCTTCCAGCGCGGCGATGGTCGCGTCGATCGTCTCGTACTCGCGCTGTTCTTTGAAGGAAAAGCGCAGCTCCCGCGTCCGCTCGCGGCGCGCCTGCGGGGTGCGCTCCTGTGCGGGCTGTCTATCCCGCTCGCGACGCTGCGCGGCATATTCGCTGTAGGAGCAGACGTAGGGCACAAGCCGGCCGTCCTCAAAGGCAAACAGCCGCGCGCACACCCGGTCGAGGAAAAAGCGGTCGTGGGAGACGACGATCGCTGCGCCGGCAAAGACGTCGAGGTAGTCCTCCAGGATGGCGAGCGTATCGGTATCCAGGTCGTTCGTCGGCTCGTCCAACAGCAGGACGTTGGGCGATCCCATCAGCACGCTGCACAGGTAGAGTCGCCGCCGTTCGCCGCCCGAGAGTCGGCGCACCTGCGTATACTGCGCCTCAGGCGGAAAGAGGAACTGCTCGAGCATCTGCGATGCGCTGAGCCGTCCCTCGGGCGTTTGGACGTACTCGGCAATGGAGCGCATGTAGTCGATCACGCGCAGGTCCGGATCCACCGGCGGGTACTCCTGCGCAAAGACGCCGAAGCGCACCGTGTCACCCACCTCGATGCGCCCGCTGTCGGGCGCAAGCGTTCCGGCGATCATGGACAGCAGGGTGGTCTTTCCACATCCATTGGGACCGACGATGCCGACACGGTCGTCGCGCAGCAATACGTAGGAAAAGTCCTCGATCAGCCTTCTATCTCCAAATCCCTTGCAGACGTGTTCCAACTCCACGATCTTGCGCCCCAGGCGCGCGCTGGCCGAGCCCATCTTCAGCCGCTCGGCCTCCCGCGGCCCCTCTACCTGCGCGAGCGCCTCATAGCGCTCGATGCGCGCCTTCTGCTTGGTCGAGCGGGCGCGCGCGCCGCGCTGCATCCATTCCAGCTCCTTTTTGAGGATGCTGCGCCGCTTGCGCGCGCCGGCCAGCTCCATCTCCTCGCGCGCGGCCCTGCGCTCCAGATAGGCGGAGAAATTGCCCTCGTGCGCGTACAGATTGCCACCCTGCACCTCGACGATGCGCCCGCAGACGCGGTCGAGAAAATACCGGTCGTGCGTGACCATCATCAGGGCGCCGGGATAGCGCGCAAGCCTTTCTTCCAGCCATTCGACCGTGCGCTCGTCGATGTGGTTGGTCGGCTCGTCCAGCAGCAACAGGTCGACCGACCGGGCCAGCGCCGCGGCCAGCGCCACGCGCTTGCGCTGGCCGCCAGAGAGCGTGCCGATGTCCTGCTCAAACGCGCACACGCCCAAGCGCGTCAGCATATTCTTGGCCTCATATTCGGCCGCATCCCGCACGTCCCGGGACAGACCTTCGAAGACCTGCTCGAGCACGGTACGCCCCGGCGCGAAGTCCGGGGTCTGGGGCAGATACGCAACGGTCAGCCCGTTTTTCTGCGTGATTGCGCCCGCATCCGGCTCCTCCACGCCGGCCAGGATCCTGAGCAGCGTGGACTTGCCCGCGCCGTTGAGACCCACCACGCCGATGCGCTCGCCCGGCTGAATGTGCAGCGTCGCGCCGTTCAGGACGGGCCGGCCGCCGTAGGATTTGCAAATGCCCTCTGCGCTCAGGATGCTCGCCATGTGACGTTCGATCTCCTTTTCATCTCTCGGTAAATGCGATGTCTGCAAGCGCCGGAAAGAGGCGAAGCGCCTCTTCTTCGATGCGCCGCCTGTCCGCCGCGTGCACGGCCTCAAACGGCGTTACGGTCAGCCGTCTGCCGCTGCGCTTCCACTTCCCGACGACCCGTCCGTTCATCAGCACGGTCGGCGCGACGATGCCCGCCAGATTGAAGATGCCGCGCAGGTGTTCCGGCCTGAAAAACAGGCTCTCCCTCTTCTGATAGCCGAGCATCAGCTGGTCAAACCCCGCCAGCAGGAGGCATGGCGGGATGCCGTGTGCCGCGTCCGGTTCCGAAGCGCCGCCCTCCAGCGCGTAATACGTGCGCCCGCCGCAGGGAACGGCGCGGACAGGCAGCCGGTCCAGCCATGTCTTGACCTGCGATTGCGTCGCGCCGAAAAAATAGGCGGCATCGCGCACCGTAGCCGGGCCGAAATGCGCAAAATACCGGCGCGCCATCTCCAGGCGCGCCTCGTTTGCCTCCATCGGCTCAAAGTGCGGCAGGCGTATAAACGTCTTCTGCTCGCGCACCGCATAGCCGATCAGGCCGGCGTCGCACAGCGCGCGGATTGTTCCGCCCCAGGCATTGAAGATGCTTTCGGCCTCCGCGTCCGTCATGCCGGCGCTCCGGCAGGCCTCGCGCAGCGCCTCGCGCGTGTTCTCTCCCGCCTCGATGCGCTGCAGGATGAGGTCCGCAAAAAAGCGCTTGCGCGCCGCATCCACGCGCGCATCTGCCCCCAGCGTGTCGCAATCGCGCGGGCTCTGCGCGCGTCCCCTGTGCAGGAATACGGGCAGGTCCTCCAACGCGAACACATGCAGGGTGCCCCGGATTGTCCAGGATTTGACCAAGCCCTCCGGGTCGCATGCAGCGCCGCTGCGAATGCGCACGGCGTGCATTGCGCTCTGCAAAAACTGTGCTTGCACGCCGCACAGGTCGCGCACGACGGTGCGCGCAGGCACGGGCGCGAGCAGATGCTGCCCCGCCAGCCGCCTGCATCGGATCTCTTCTTCCGTCATGCGTTCATGCACCTCATCTTCGCGTGATGTCCTCCCGCAGCCTGTACAGCGTTGCCCCGCAGCCGGACGCCGCGAGCGCATCCGCGAGGAACTCGACCGTCCATCGCGCGCCATACTGCACCCAGCCGTATCGCACACCGCCGACGCGGGTGCCCTTGCGATTGCTGTCCGCAAAGACCAGCGCTTCCCCGTCACAGTCCTGCGTCATCAAAATCGCGTGGGGGCCGTTTCCGTCCACGTAATTGCACGCCAGCTGCAGCACGTCGCCCCGCTGCGCCATGCGCAGCAGTTCGGCAGCCTGTCGCGCGTTCTCCTCACGCGCCTGCTCCGGATCCGAGCGAAACCTGCCCACCTCGGCGTAGGGGCTATCCTGCGTCTGCGCCCACTGCACGCCGTAGCGCCAGGGAGAACAGTCCTCCGCGTCCGCATTCAGCGGCATGGCCAGCCGCGCGTCCGGCGCATCCGCCAGCGCATAGCCGTCTGCAAATGCCTCCAGCAGCCCGCGCAGGAAATTCTTGCAGGTGCCCGGATCGTTGGCGTCATCCGCCGGCATGAAGCGGGCATTTGTATCCTGCGCGATCGCCTGCGCACGGCCGAGCATGTCGTCGATCAGCGTCTCGCGCGGCGTGCGCAGCTGTACCGACACCCAGGCGGTCTGTCCTTCCATCCCGTAGCCGGTCAGCGTGGCCGTCACGCGCTCATGCGTGGCGGGCAATAGCGCCGTCTGCTCCATGCGTCCGCCCTCTGCGCGCAGCACAATCGTTCCCCCCGTCCAGGAGAAGCACAGCTCCAGCCGCAAGACGTTCGTTCCCTCCGCCTCCACCCGCAGCAGCCGTCCGGCGTCCGCGCCGTCCGACGCCGTCGGCGCGATCAGGCGCACGCGCGGTTTGGGCTGCATCGGTTCAAACGCGTCATCCGTCTCTCCCAGGGCCGCCAACGGGCCCACCGCCAGCATCAGCGCCATCATCAGCGCAAGGAAGCGCCCTGTCATCGTCCTCCTCTTCTTTCCCCGGCAGGATCGCCCGCGCGTCGGCGGACGTGATCGTCTGCAGCTGTTCAATCGACAGCGTGCCCTTCTCCTGCGCGAGGCGGTTGGCCTGCGCCTCGACGAGCTTCTCCAGCGTGTTTCGAATGCCGCGCGCGTTGCTGAAATCCGCGCGGTCGGCGGGACGCAGCTGCTCGAGCGCGCCGCGGATCACGGCGCACGCCTCCCGCTCGACGGTATACTGCTGCTTCCCCGCATTCAGCTCGAGGATGGCCATCAGCTCGTCCGTGGTGTAGTCCGGGAATTCGATGTACTTGTTGAAACGCGAGCGCAGGCCGGGGTTTGCATCCAGAAAGTCCTGCATCTCGCGCGTGTATCCGGCGGCAATGACGACCAGGTCGCCCCGGTTGTCCTCCATCAGCTTGACCAGCGTGTCCACCGCCTCGCGGCCAAAGTCGTTCTGCGCGCCCCTGCGCGCGAGCGCATACGCCTCGTCGATGAACAGGATGCCGCCCATCGCCTGGCGCACGACCTCCTGCACCTTCAACGCCGTCTGCCCCACATAGCCGGCGACCAGTCCGGACCGATCCGTCTCGACCAGATGCCCTTTGGACAGAAAGCCCAGCTTGCGATAGATTCTGGCCAATAGGCGCGCGACGGTCGTCTTGCCCGTCCCTGGGCTGCCCGTGAAGACCATGTGAAACGACATGTCCATCACCTTCAGCCCGCTATCCGCGCGCAGCTTGCGGATCCGGATGAGGTTGATCAGCGTGTCCAGCTCGCGCTTGACCTCCTTCAGGCCGATGAGCGCGTGCAGCTGCGCCGTCAGCTCCTCGAGCGTCTCCGGTTCCTGTTCTTTCTGCGTCTGCGCCGCATTTTCCTTCTTTGAGGCCATTTCTGTGGCTTTATGCGCGTCGCCGGCGTTTGACGCTCCATCCAACGGGCCGGCCAGCGCGCTCAGCGTGCGCTCATAGTCGGCGATGAACGCGCTTTCACGCTCGTCCAGGCAGCCATCGAAGGATGCGGCAAATGCGCGCAGGATGGTCAGGACCGACGAGGCGAAGTCCTTTGCGATCTGGGTGCCATCCTTGCGGTCGCACGCACCGGCGCAGCGCAGCAGCAGCGGCGTGCCCTGCGCAAATGAACGATGTCGGTGTGCAAGGCTGGCCAGGTCCCGTTCGTGCGCGACGTCCAGCGCATCCACATCTGGCAGATGCGCGATGAACGCGCGCTGCGCCTCGCTGGGCTCGCCCTGCAGCGTCGCAAGGCGCAGCAGCAGCGCCTGCATATACATTGCCAGAAAGAAGCGCGCATCGGACACGCCCACCTGCGTCCAATTGCCGCTGCGGACGATCTCATCACAGATGTCCCGCAACCGCGCATAGTGCCGCGCGGCCTGTTCAGACAGCGCATCCATGGCATCATCCTCCGTTTATCGTTTGAATTTGGCCAGGATCCTGCGCACGTCGGCGCGGCGCAGCACGAACACGTCCGCAGCGGGCACGCCATAGGTGCGCAGGAAGTAGAGCAGGAACAGCCCGCCGGCCACGGTATAGGACAGCACCGACGCGAGCGCCGCGCCCTCCTTGCCCATCGCTGGGATGGCCACGGCATTGACCGCGACGTTGACCAGCACGCTGCCCGTGAGCATGCCCAGGTAAGTGCCCTTTTTTCCCTTGGCCAGCAGCAGCGTGCCGATGATCTTGAAGTACGACATGCTCAACACGCCCAGCAGCAGGATGACCGTCACGCCATAGGCGGGCAGAAACTCGCTGCCGCCGATGACGTAGATCGCGGGCCGGCCAAAGACCACGATGCCGGCGATCACCACCAGCGTCAGGTACAGGTTGATCTTCAGGCTCATAGTGATCTCGCCAACCGCATCGTCCTTGGCCGTGCGCGAAAAGAGCACCTCGCGGAACGCGTCGGAGATCAGCCAACCGTACTCGGCCAGCGACACGCCCAGCGTATAGTAGCCGATCTGGGCATCCGGCACGCCGAAACCCTCCATCATCAGTACGTCGACCTTGTAGTTGAGCGTCAGCATCAGCGTGGTGAGCATCGTCACCAGGCCGAAGGGCAGGATCTTCAGCAAAAAGCGCAGGTCTGCACGAAACGGATTGGGCAGGCGCCTGATCCGGTAAAACGCCATCACCACGGTGATCACATCGCCCACGACGATCAGCGCGAGCGCCACAAGCAGCGACGGCTGCAGCGTATAGAACGCCAGGATCGTGATCAGCGTATTGGTGATGCGCGCGGTGAAGAAGATGACGTTTTTGAACTTCACATCCTCGACGGTGATGGTGAAGCTCATCTGATTGGCCAGCACCTGAACCGGCGCAATCAGGCAGACCGCGGTGATCGCAAACGAATGCAGCGCACGGGCCAGTACCACGCCCACCACCGTATAGGCGATGAACTGCAGCAGGAAGATGCGCAGAAACTTGTCCAGCACGTCCGGCGTACCCAGCCGCTTGTAATACGGCAGCGGCTGATACAGGCCGAAGTTGGCGGTGATGGCCACGATGGTCAGCGTCGCGTTGATGCCCGCGAGCTGTCCCTTGAGCTCCGGGCCGAGGTACCGGTTGGAAAACGCGGACGCGACCAGGCCGATCAACAACGCGAAGACCTTCGTCAGTACGGTGAACACGTAATCGTTGCCCGTAATGCGCCGGGCGATCTGTTTGATAGGCATCGGCTTTCCCCTTTTCGCTGGGTTTCCTTTTTATTATACCCCCAACGGCCGCTTTTGCATAGCCGGTTCTACGCACCCGCTGCCGCAGCGCGGCATAGAGTATAGCGGGTCCCAACCCCTGCAACGGAGGTGCCAGAAAGATGTATTTGACCCAACCCCCGATTCCTGATTTCACCCAGCCGCTCGACTGCGGTTGTAGCGTCGATAGATGTGCCTGCGTAGGCACGGGCCCCATCGCGGAAAACGGCTGTACGCTTGTCATCCATAAGATCGTGTTGGATGCCTGTGGCGGCCAATCCTGCACGCCGCGTACGTTCTCCATCTGCGTCAAGGGCCCCAGCTATCCCAACGGCGAGGTCTTCCAGCTGACCGCCGGAAGCTGCCTGGAGATCGACGAGCCGCTCATCCTGGCCGGCCTGATCTGCGGCGACTATACGATCGAGGAGATCTGCGACACCGGCCGCAGTTATTGCAGCACGATCACCGGCCCGAACGTCTGCGGCAACTGCGTGCGTCTCGTGCCCGGCTGCCCGCCGGCCGTCGTCACCATCGTCAACCGCCGGCGCATCTGCCGCTGGGGCCATTGCAGCGGCATCGGCTGTGGCTGCGGCTGCGGCGGCCAGAGCGGCTGCTGTCTGCGTGACTGCATCCAGACGCCGCCGATCCAACCGCGCAGCGCCCAGTTCGCCTGACGCGACGCCGCCCGAAAGCCTGGCTTTCGGGCGGCCTTTTGCATGGAAAAGCGCATTCGTCACAGCTGCGCGCGGTCGATGCGGATGCGGCGCGTGCAGTCCTTTTCAAAGAAGAGGTCGTGCGAGATGATCACCAGCGTCTTGTCCCGAAAGGCCTCCAGGATGTAGCGCCACAGGTCTTCCTTGGCCGCGGCGTCCACGTAGTTGAACGGCTCGTCCAGAATGTAGACGTCCGCATCCGTCGCCAGACAGCGCGCCAGCTGCAGCTGCTTCTTTTGTCCGGAGGAGAGCCCCTCGCCGTCCTGCCCGACCGACGCGCCCCGCAGCGCCTCGGGCAGCCGCGCGGCGGCCGCCGGCCGGTCCCACAGGTTCTCCTCGGCGGCGCCCTCGATCAGGAACGGCTCGGCGGGCACCAGCAGCACCCTTGCGCGGAGCCGCTGCGAGTCCAGATCCGCGTAGATTTGCCCGTTATAGGCGATGCGCCCGCCCGAGGGGATCAGCAGCTTGACCAGCAGGCGGCCCAATGTCGACTTGCCGGAGCCATTTTCCCCGGTCACGAGCAGCCGCTCCCCTCTGCGCAGGTCCATGGAAAAGCCCTCGAACAACGGCCTGCTCCCATAGGCGAAGTACAGATCCCGCACTTCGAGGGATTCGAACACATCCAGCGCGCCCTGCGCCTGCGCACGCGCCTCCGCCGGCTGCTCGTGGAACGCCGCCAGGCGGCCCAGTGAGACCCGCTTCACCCGGTATGCCTTGAAAAATTCCATGACTCCCTCCAGACTGCCCCACATCGAGGAGAAGTAGAGCGCAAAGAGCGTCACCGTGCCGATCGAAATGACCCCCTGCAGCACGCGCAGGCCGCCGATGCAGAAGGTCAGGGTGTTGGCGATGTTCATCAGCCCGTTCACGCACAGCAGGTCGTAGCAGTTGTCCAGCCAGTTGTGGCGCTCTGTAGCGCGAAAGAGGCCGGACAGCCCGGCCTTCGCACGCTCGCTGAAGAACGCCTGCGCGCCCGTCGAGCGGATCTCCTCGCCGCTCGTGTAGAGTTCGTCGGTCAGGGTGTTCAGCTTTTCCTCCGCCTCGATGACGGCCTCCTCGGCGCGCTCCACGCGCGGCACCATCCGCTTCGTCGCCAGCGCGAACAGGGGATAGGTCACCACGATCAGCAGCGAGAGCAGCCAGTCGGTCTTCAACATGTAGCCGAGCATGCACGCGGCCAGCGCCAGGTTGCCCACAAAGGAAATCCCGTCGTAAAACGCCCGCCCGCCCGCCTTTTCCACGTCCCGGCTGACCAGCTGCACGTAGTGCCCGAGGTTCTTCTTCTTCAGGTCGGTCAGGGACAGGCGCAGCAGGTCCTGCAGGATCTGTTCGCGCTCCAGTGTGTCGGCGCGGTTCTGCGCGGCGTATTGCACCACATAGCGAAAGAAGAGCACCGGCACGAACGCGACGCCCAGCGCCAGCGCCAGCAGCACCGCGGTGCGAAAGCCCGCGGCATCCCCGGCCGCGCATACGTCGATCAGGCGCTGAATCGTCTGGGGCGACAGGTAGGCGAGCGACTTGTGCGCGACGGTCAGCAGCAGGTAGCCCAGCAGCAGCCAGCGGTGGCGGCGGTAAAAGGGGCCATAGATTTGGAAAATTCTTCTCACGCGCATCCCTCCATCTTTTGGATGAGATCATAGCGGCATCGTTGGACTCAGATGCGCACTTTGTCCGCCCTCCCTTCTGTGCTCCATCATTTTACAGTTATTATAGCAGATAGGCCTGCGCCTGTCTGCACAGATGCGGTCCTTTGATCTCTTCTTGATGGCGTGCGGCAAAATTTCTCTCTTATACGCGCAAAAAAGCGCCCAGACAAACGTCTGGGCGCTTTCTCATTGGGATCCGGCAGCGACCTACTCTCCCGGGCCGTCTCCAGCCAAGTACCATCGGCGCATAAGGGCTTAACTGCTGTG
>CALVNS010000063.1 GCA_944349855.1 uncultured Eubacteriales bacterium
GAGTTTTTTTATCATTTTCACCGCCATAGGCTTTTTTGAACCACTCGCCTAGCGAGTGGTTTTCTTTATACAAAAAAGGCCGCCGCAGGACATGCGGCGGTCGGATGGGATCAGCAGGGAAGGATCTCCATGAGCAGGGCGTCAAAGCGCTCCTGCCAACGGTCGAAATTCATCGCGGCAGTGTAGTACGTCTCCAGCTCGTCGTGCAGGGCCATCGCGGCGCGCAGCTCGCCCACGGCCCGCGCTGTCATCAAGGAGAAGGCCGCCTCGTCGGCCTGCGCATCCGCGAGCGGCGCGGGGAAGAGCGGCCGCAGGTCGACGCGCTCATCGGGATCGTCCAGCTCGTCGGTCGTGAAGAGCAGGCGGAGCTTGGGCAGATACAGGTGCGCGAGACGCTCAGGGCAGATGGGATCGCGCAGGGCAATCGCGTCGTGACCGCGCTGCAGTGCCCGGTCGCGCAGCACGCGCAGGGGCAGGTCGGCGCTCTGCCCAAACGCGGCAGAGAGGACGACGGTGCGCTGGCGGGGCAGGCCGTCGAGCAGGCGCACATAGCCGTGGGGCGTATAGGCTGCGCCGAAGAGCGCACGCCGCTGCGCCGCGCATTCCGGCGCGTCGGGCAGGTAGGCGTGCTGCAGCCCCTCCGAGAGCGCCAGCGCCCGACGCACGTCCGGCGCGGCGCCGCAGGCTGCGCGCTGCATCTGCGCCGCGGCGGCCAGGCAGCAATAGGCGCGGCGGAAGCGCTCGCCGATCTCGCGCGACAGCGCGTCGATGCGCGCGCGGTCGCGGCGCAGCCTGCCCTCGTCCAGGTAGTCGCCCAGCGCGACCAGCGTCTCCCGCGCGCCCGGCAGCTTGGGATCATAGGCGTGCGGCGCAGTCGCATCCATGATGCAAAGTCCCAGGGACGGAGCGCACACGGCGTCCAGACTGTCCGGATCGCTGGAGCAGGGGAAGAGCTCATAGTCCAGCCCCGCAGCATCCAGCGCGCGGGCAAAGCGCTTCATCATGCTGCTCTTGCCCACGCCGGGACCGCCCTTGAGCAGGAGCAGCCGCTCTTTGCCGTCCATCACGCCGGAAAAACACGAGTAGAAGCCCTGGCCGGTATTGCCGCCGGGAAAGAGTTTGATCGTCAGCGCCATGGCATCGCCTCCTTCAGACATCCAAAAAAACGCCCGCGCATTCATCGTATGCGCGGGCAGGAAACGATATGCTTACTTGAGGAAGAGCTCCACGACGGGCACGAGCACGTCGGGCTTGCGGGCGGGCAGCTCGATGACGAGCAGGCCCTCGCTCTGGGCCGCGCCCTCGCTGAAGTGATCGACCCGGCCCTCGGTGAAGCGCAGCTCGCTGGCGTCGTGCAGGAACTGTGCGTACGCCACCTTGCCCGCCAGGCCGGGCAGCTGCACGTGGGCGAACGGATAGGCGAACAGGTGCAGATACAGGCGCTTGCCGTCCTCGCTCTGGGTGAAGCGGCAGTCGGCGGGCAGCGCGGGCAGGAGCTCCGGCTCGGCCATCGTACATCCGTAGATGCTGCGCCCGTTGAGGCGCATCCAGTCGGCATAGACGCGCAGGGCATCCTGCGCGCGCCGGTCAAAGCAGCCGCGGGCCGTCGGGCCGACGTTCATGAGCAGATTGCCGCCCAGGGAGACGGTGTTGACGAGCATGCGGATGAGCATCTCGGGGGACTTCCAGGTCGTCTCGTCGCGGTGATAGCCCCAGGAGCCAGAGAACGTCTGGCAGGCCTCCCACGTGACGTATTCGCCCGTCTGCGGGTGGCGCAGCCACTCCAGCGGCTGGTACTGCTCGGGCGTCCACAGGTCCTGCTCGATGCCCGTGCGGTTGTCGATGAGGATGCCCGGCTGCAGGCGGCGCGCCAGCGTGATGAGCGCGTCGGCCTCCCAGTCCGCGGCGCCCTTGCCGCGCATCCAGGCCCGATCTCCCTCGCCGTGATAGTCGGGATAGGAAAAGTCGAACCAGAGGATGTCGATCTTGCCGTAATTTGTGAGCAGCTCGGTCACCTGGTCGCGCATGTATTGCGCGTAGCGGCGCATGTCGCGGCCCTCGTTCTGCGCCTGAGCGTCGGGATCGTCGCGGCGCGGATGGTGCATGTCGATGGTGAAGTCCGGGTGATGCCAGTCCAGCAGCGAATAGTAGAAGCCCACGCGCAGGCCTTCCGCGCGAAATGCATCGACGTACTCGCGCAGCAGGTCGCGTCCGGCGGGCGTGTTGGTACACTTGTAATCCGTGTAACGCGTGTCCCACATGCAAAAGCCCTCGTGATGCTTGGATGTGAAGACCGCGTAGCGCATGCCGGCGGCCCTGGCCTGGCGCGCCCATTCGCGCGCGTCGTACAGGTCCGGATCAAAGCGCTCAAAGTACCGGTCGTAGTCGGCCTCGGACATGCGCTCGCGCGTCTTGACCCACTCGTGGCGCGCGGGCAGCGCATACAGACCCCAGTGAATGAACATGCCGAAGCGGTCGTGGCGGAACCACGAGGCGTCGCCCGGCGTCCGGCGGATGGCGTAGCTTGACATGTGTCGTTCCTCCTCCTGGTTGGATGTTACGGTGCTTCCGCGGCCTCGGCTTCGGCCCGTTCCCAGGCGTCGTACAGGGCGGTCAGATCCTGCTGCGCCTGCTGGTACGCGCGCGAGGTTTCGGCGGCCCGCGCAGGGTCGGCGTAGAGCGCGGGGTCGCTCATCTGCCGCTCCAATTCGGCAATCAGTGCCTCCTGACGGGCGATGGCCTGCTCGGCCTCCTGCACACGCTGGCGCAGCTGCTTGAGTTGCTGCTTGCTCTGCCGATCGCGGCGGCGCTCCTTGTCCAGCTCTGTGCGCGTCTTGCCCTCGGCGGCAGCGTCCGGGGCGACGGGGCGATTCTTCTTTTCGATGTAGTCGTCATAGTTGCCCAGGTATTCCGTCACGCCGTCGGGCCGCATCTCCACGACCCGGTTAGCGACGCGGTTGATGAAGTAGCGGTCGTGCGAGACGGTGAGGATGGTGCCCTGAAAGTCGGCCAGTGCAGCCTCGAGCACCTCGCGCGAGTCCATGTCCAGGTGGTTGGTCGGCTCGTCCAACAGCAGCAGGTTGTCCTCGCGCAGCATCAGCGCGGTCAGCGCCACGCGCCCCTTCTCGCCGCCGGAGAGCGTGCGGATGGGCTGGAACACGTCGTCGCCCGTGAAGAGGAACAGCCCCAGCGCGCCGCGCACGTCGGACTGCTCCATGCGCGGGAAGCGGTCCCACACCTCGTCCAGCACGGTCTTGTCCGCATGCAGCGAGGCCTGGTGCTGATCGTAGTAGCCCAGATCGACGTTGGACCCGAAGCGGATCGCCCCCGTGTCGGGCTGCAGTTCGCCCACAACCAGGCGCAGCAGCGTCGACTTGCCCACGCCATTGGGGCCGATCAGCGCCACGCGGTCGCCGGCACGCAGGCGCAGGTTCAGATGTTCAAAGAGTCGTTTGCCCTCAAAGCCCTTGGACAGGTCCGTCAGGGTGAGCACGTCCTCGCCCGTGCGCCGGCGTGCGCGGAAACTGAAGCGGATGGCGCGCTCGTCAACGGGCTTTTCCAGCTTCTCCATGCGTTCCAGCGCTTTTTCACGGCTCTCGGCGGCGCGGATGGACTTCTCGCGATTGAACATGCGAAAGCGCGCGATGATCGCCTGCTGGCGCTCGATCTCCTTTTGCTGCAGCTCGTAGGCCCGCATGCGCGACTCGAACCGCTCTTCGCGCTGGCGCATGTAGCGCGTGTAGTTGCCGTCATACTGCTCGATCGTGCCCATGAGCAGCTCCGCCATGCAGGTGCAGACGTTGTCCATGAAGTAGCGGTCGTGCGAGATGACGAGGACGGAGCCGCGATAGCTCTGCAGATAGCCCTCCAGCCATTGCGTCGTCTCCAGATCGAGGTGGTTGGTCGGCTCGTCGAGCAACAGCAGGTCCGGGCGCTGCAGAAGCAGTCGCGCCAGGCAAAGGCGCGTACGCTCGCCGCCGCTGAGCGACTCCACCGGTTGGCCGTACTGCGCGCCAGTGAAGCCCAGGCCCGTCAACACGCCTGCGACGGCGCTCTTCCAGCCGTAGCCGTTCGCGTCCTCGAAGGCGGAGGTCAGCCGGTCGTATTCGCGCGAGAGCCGTTCAAACGCGGCCGCGTCGTCGTGCGCATCGGCCATCTCGTGCTCGAGCGCGCGCAGGCGCTCCTCCATGCGAAAGACCGGCTCAAAGACCTGTTCCAACTCGCTCCATACGGTGTTGCCGGGGGTGGTCATGCCCTGCTGAGCGAGATAGCCCACGCGCAGGCCGCGCGAGAGGCTCACCTGACCGCCGTCGGGCGCGTCGAGCCCGGCGATGATCTTCATGAGCGTCGACTTGCCGCTGCCGTTGACGCCCACCAGGCCCATGCGGTCGCCCTGCTGGAGGGTGAGGTTTACATCTTTGAGCACGACGTTGACGCCAAATGATTTGACGAGGTTCTGTATGGAAAGAATGATCATGCGTTCCAATCCTTTTCGGGTGATGAGGGCGTCGCATACGGCGCTCACGCCTTCTATTATACCGTTTTGATCGCGCACGCGCAAGGGAATTGAAACGCAGGGCGAAAAAGCGTATACTATTAGGAGAGAAGGAAGGGGAGGGTGAGCGATGAAGCTTTGCGCCTGCTGCTTTCAGGACCTGCCGCCGCTTGCGCGCGCGGACAAGCCCTATCTGCTTTCCATGATGGACGAATGGAACGAGCCGTCCGAGCGCGTGCTGTTTACGGGCATCAGTGGAACGGGCAAGAGCACGGTGCTCGCCTGCATTCAGGATACGTTTGATGCGGTCGTGCTTCGCCGGCAGACGAGCGTGCGCGGCGAAGTGGCGCTGCTGGTGCGGGGTCTGCTGGCGCAGAACGACGCGCTGCTCGTGCGCTGCCGCAGCGCGGCGTTTTTCAAGCGTATGCGCGCGCATTTTCCACAGGCTACGCCCATTGGCAGCGTGGGCGGGCGGCGCATCGGCGACGCGCCCGCGGCGGACGGTGCGCCCAACACGCTGCTGTGCGACGTGTATGGCGCCCATGCGATGACCTCGCGCGAGGCCAAGAGTGAGCTGGCCGCACTCTATCGCGATGACCCCGATCGTTGCCGCCGGCTGCTGGAGGCCATCGGCCTGTTTCTGGTGGGTAAGCAAGTGCACATCGAAGAGGCGGGGCCGTACGTATCCCTTGACGACGGCAGCCGCCATGCGCTGAGCGGACTGTCGGCGGGCGAGCTGCGCGCGCTGACGCTGCTGATCCGCATCGTGCGCGAGTTGCGCCCGGGCGGCATTTTGCTGCTCGATGAGCCGGAAATGCACCTGCACCCGGCGCAGCTGTTGGGCTTTTTGGAGATCCTGGAGCGGCAAGTGCTTGACGCGGACGGACAGATGATCCTCAGCTCCCACGCGCCGCAGGTATGGGACCGCTATCGCAGCCTGGGGCTGTGCGTGGAATTGGGGGGACGGCCATGAGCGGCTTTGACGACGCGTACCGTGCCATGCGCGAAGAGGCCGCTGCCGCGCGCAACAAGCGCGTATTGCTCGTAGAGGGCAGGGGCGACGTCGACTTTCTGACGTACATGCTCGACAAGCAGCCGCTGCGATCGGCCGGATTTTATTCGCGCTTTGCCATTGGCGCAGCGGGCGGCAAGGACAACGTGCTGCGCATGCTTGAGCGGGAGCCCGAATGGCTGGGCATCGTGGATCGCGACGCTTGGAGCGCGCGCACGCGCGACGCCTATGAGGGAAAACTGCGGAACTTATATTTTTTGCCGCGATATTGCATCGAAAACTATTTGATCGACGTCAATATATTGGAAGAAATCTTCGATTCGCACGGATGCGGTCATGAACGGGAGCTGTCGGCGGCGCTGGAGGGCATCCGCGGGCAGATCCCGGGCGCGGTGCGCCATGGCAGCCTGTGGCGCGCAGTGCAGCCGCTTTACGACGAGCTGATGCGCCTGGGATTCAACGGTGCGCTGCTGCGCTTTGACGTGCCCAGCGACAGCGAGATCTTTGAGGTGCTCCGGTCGTGGGACCGCCTGCTCGACGCGCGGCGGATCTATGCGGACTATCGCGCGTTTGAGGAAAAGGGAAGCGCCATGCCGCAGGATGAGGCGCTGCGCGTCTGGATCCACGGCAAGGTCTTCTGGCGAAAGTCCGTCGCGCCGGCATTGCAGGAGGCGTTGGGCGGCGTGGGCGAGGAGCGCCTGCAGCGGATGATTTACCGCGCGATGCCGTTGCCGGCCGACGTCGAATTGCTGCTGACGGGCCTCCTGGCGCTCGAAAAATCGTCCTGAATCGCCCAAATGCGCGGGGCAGGGGGGTTTACATACGCGGGATATGTGATATACTAGGTATGATCTTTTGGAATCCGACCCGTACGCCGGATGCGCGCCGCTCACCGGGAAGGCGCCCCGGCTCTTGATAGACGGTCAGAAAGGAACCGGTGAAATCGATGCGCAACAGACCCAGTTACCACTATACGCCCGCCCGCAGCGAGGTGATCAACCGCAAGCCCGCGCCCAGACGGCCGCGCGCAAACTGGAACCAGATTCTGCTGTTGCTGTTCTTCATCGCCTTGCCGTTTTGCGGGCTGCTTGCGCTGTTCTTCACGTTCATGAAGTGGGTGTTCATCGTGCTGTCTGTGACCGCCCTGGCGCTGATGTGGTATCAGCGCGGGTTTAATGCGCGCGGCAGGCTGACGATGTCGTTGCTGTTCAGCGTGCTGACGGTGGTCATGCTCGTCTCCGCCCTCTCGCCGCAGCCGGGCGTAAGCGCAAACGTGCCCGTGACGATGAACACAATCCCCCCGATCAGCTATTCTGCGCCCTCTGTGGTCTCTACGCCCGTGCCGACGGTTGAAAACATCGGAAATGATGGAACAGTGGTTGCGGACGGCATGCAGGCCGTCACGGCGGATGCGTCCGGGACCACGACGGACGGACAGACCGATGCCGCGCCATCCGCGCAGACGATGACGCAGGGGCAACAGGTGCTTGAGAAGTTCATGCAGACCTGGCAGGTCGCGATCATGGCGGACCTGGTGCCGCTTACGCCCCCCAGCTGGCGTTCGGCGCAGGCCGAGCCCGCGCAGGAACTGTTCTGGAAGTTCCAGAACCTGCGCCTGCAGTCCTGGGAATATGAGGGCTCGCCTCAGGGCACCGACGCGGACTCTGCGCAGACGATCACCATCATCTACGATGCGATCTCCAGCAACCGCCTGCAGACATTCCAGGCGCAGGCGCTGGTCGTCAAGGAGGACGGCGAGTGGTACGTCGACCCCGATTCGCTCACCGGCGTCAAAATCGAGCGGACCACGCCCGTGCCGGAGCTGGATTACTCGCCGCTGCCGGCCACGCCCACGCCCGTGCCCACGGAGGTGCCCACGGCCAACACGCTGATGTATTACAATCCCGACGGCGGCAAGCTCTACCACGCGGATCCAGAGTGCAGCAGCGTCGCGGCGGACTATCTGCCGCTGAGCAGCTTCAAGTTTGGACTGGTGCTCTCCGACGACAAGTTCTCGCGGTTGGAGCCCTGCGGTACGTGCGATGCGCCGCCCAAATCGGCTCTGGAAGGCGAATAACCCATGCTGCGCGGTCCGCTCATCGCGGGCCGCGCATTTTATGGACGCGGGGCGGAAAACGCCGAAATTTTGCGCGAAAAAACCGCGTAGATGCTTGACAAATCAGGGAAGAATCGAGTAAAATAACGGTTGTGTCGATAGGTTCCCATTAGCCCCGGGACTGTTGACAGCGCCAAACCAAGCGTCTGACCAGCGCGCGGTTTCTGTTTCTGCTACATTCACCGAGGAGGGAATTTACGTGAAAACGTTTATGGCGAAGGCCGAAACCATCGAGCGCAAGTGGTACGTCGTCGATGCGGAGGGCTTGGCCCTGGGCCGTCTGGCCAGTCAGGTCGCCAGCATTCTGCGCGGCAAGAACAAGCCGACCTATACGCCCCATGTCGACACGGGCGACCATGTCATCGTCCTGAATGCGGACAAGGTCGTCCTCACGGGCAAAAAGCTCGATCAGAAAATCTACTATCATCACTCCGGCTATCCGGGTGGACTGAAGGAGACCGCCTACCGCAAGCTGATGGCTGAAAAGCCCGAGTTCGCCGTCAAGCACGCCGTCGTCGGCATGCTGCCCAAGGGCCCGCTTGGCCGCAAGATGGCCAAGAAGCTGCGCGTGTACGCCGGTACCGAGCATGAGCACGAGGCGCAGAAGCCCGAAGTGCTCGTGCTGAAGTGATTCGGAAGGAGGAGTAACGATGTCTCAGGCTCAGTATCAAGCAGTGGGTCGCCGCAAGAAGGCGATCGCCCGCGTTCGCCTCGTTCCGGGCGAGGGCAAGGTGGTCATCAACCGCCGCGATATCGACAATTACTTCGGCCTTGAAACGCTGAAGATGACCGTCCGTCAGCCCCTGGCGCTGACGGAGACCGCCGGCCGCTTTGACGTGCTGGTGAATGTGTACGGCGGCGGCCTCTCTGGCCAGGCCGGCGCGATTCGTCACGGCATCTCCCGTGCGCTGGTGAAGGCTGATCCCGAGCTGCGCCCGGCGATCAAGAAGGCTGGCTTCCTCACGCGCGATCCGCGTATGAAGGAGCGCAAGAAGTACGGCCTCAAGGCTGCCCGTCGTGCGCCGCAGTTCAGCAAGCGCTGATGCATGCCCTTTCAGCCTCTCCGCACAGGGGAGGCTTTTTCTGAAAAGGGGACTGGCGCGTTCATGCGAATCCGTGCGAAGATCCGCTTTGTCCCTGCACGTGTTCGAACAGCATGCTATGATAATCCTGTGCCAATTCAAGGAGGCGTATTGACATGACGGTGATCTCGGTTATCGCGACCATCCTGCTCGTGCTGGCGGCGCTGGTGTTGATTGCGACCGTGCTGCTCCAGCCCGGCGAGACGAACAACCTGGGCGCGATCGCTGGCGGTGCGGAGACGTTCTTCGGCAAGAGCAAGGCCAAGACGATGGAGGGCAAGCTCGCGCTGGCGACGAAGGTCGCAGCGGGCGTGTTCATCGTGATGGCGCTGCTGCTTGCGGCGATCTATTGATCTTGCAAAACATACGAGGGGGCCGAAGTGCGCGAGCGCTTTGGTCCCTTTTGGTCTTTTTGGCCTTGGTCATGGGCACAATAGGCGGGTAGGCCCCGCCGAAAGGAGGCGCATTATGCGCAGGGAGATGCATGGCAAGCGGCGCATGCCCCAAAAGCGGCCGCAGAACAAAAAGAAAAGGCAGCGGAAGGTGGAAATTCCCGAACCGCACATGCGCGATGCGGCGCTGGAGGAGCGTATCGAGCGGGCAATGCGCGATGTCCGCAGCCCCGTGGGCCCGGCGGATGTGGCCGCGCGTACAGGCATTGCCGAGGGGATCGTCCAACAGCTGCTCTTCGCGCTCGCAAGGGACGGCGTCCTCGCCTATACGCGCCAGGGCCTGTTTGCCACGCCCCAGGCGATGGGCTATCAGGTCTGCCGCGTGCAGAAGAGCCAGCGTGGCGGCGCATACCTGATCGCGGAGGATGGCGGCGAATGGCGCGCAGTTGAAGAGGCACTTGACGGCGCGATGCATGGGGATACGGTATGGGCGGCGCCGCAGCGCGGCGGCACGGCGGTCGTTGTGCGCGTCGTGCGCCGGGCCAATGAGACGATGGTGGGCACGCTCAGGCAGGATGGAAAGCGCGCATACCTGGCACCTGAGGACCGTCGTCTGCCGGAGATGGTCGCGTTGAAGGGGGATCTGCGCGGCGCGCAAGAGGGCGATCTGGTGGCTGTGCGCGTCGTACGCTGGCCAGAAGAGGGGGGACTGCAGGCGCAGGTGACGGAAGGGCTCGGACGCGCGGGCGACGTGCGCGCAGAGATGAACGCCATCCTGCACACGTTTGGGCTGCGGCGCGGCTTTGCGCAAGAGGTTGCACAGGAGGCGGAGGCGGCCGCAGCGCAGGACATCGGGCCGGCGCTGGCGGGTAGGCTGGACCTGCGCGGCACGCGCTGCTTCACGATTGACGGCGCGGATGCGAAGGACTTTGACGATGCGGTGTCCATCGAGCGCGAGGGGGATGGCTGGAAGCTGGGCGTGCACATCGCGGACGTGAGCTACTATGTGCGGCCTGGCACGGCGCTGGAGCGCGAGGCCTATGCGCGCGGCACGAGCGTGTACTTGCCCGGCCTCGTGCTGCCGATGTTGCCCGAGGCGCTCTCCAACGGCAGTTGCTCGCTCAACCCGGACGTCGACCGGCTGACGCTCTCGGCGATCCTCTCGGTCAACGCGCAGGGCGACGTG
>CALVNS010000064.1 GCA_944349855.1 uncultured Eubacteriales bacterium
GGGCTTTGCCCGGGCAGCGCGCGCGCTGTGGCGGCGCGAGTACACGCTCGTGCACGCGCTGCGGGACGTATCCTTCCGCATCGGGGATGGCGAGGCCGTCGGCTATATTGGCCCCAACGGAGCGGGCAAGTCCAGCACGATCAAGGTCATGAGCGGCATCCTCACGCCCGACAGCGGTACGTGCGTCATCGACGGGCTGACGCCCTGGCGCGACCGGCGCGCGCACGTGGCGCGCATCGGCGTGGTGTTCGGCCAGCGCAGCCAGCTGTGGTGGGACGTGCCCGTCATCGACTCGATGGAGCTGCTGCGCGACGTATACCGCGTGCCGGAGCGGACGTTCCGCCGCAACCTGGACGAGCTGTCCGGCATGCTGGACCTGGGCGAGCTGCTGCGCACGCCCGCGCGCCAGCTCTCGCTGGGCCAGCGCATGCGCTGCGAGCTGGCCGCCTCGCTCGTGCACGGGCCGCGCGTGCTGTTTCTGGACGAGCCGACCATCGGCCTGGACGCCGTCTCGAAGCTGGCGGTGCGCGCGTTCATCCGCCGGCTGGTGCGCGAGCGCGGCACGACGGTGCTGCTCACCACGCACGACATGCAGGACATCGAGGCGCTGACGGAGCGCATCCTGCTCATCGGCGGAGGCCGCATCCTGCTGGACGGCTCGCTGGCGTCGCTCAAGGCGCGCTACGGCGGCGCGCGCAGGCTGACGCTCGCCTACGGCGCGGGGCGGGTGCGGCCGATGCCGGGGCTGCGCATCCTCTCCGACGCGGAGGGGCGCGCGGAGATGGCGATCGACACCGGCGTGCTGCCCGTCTCCGCGGCCATCGAGGCGCTCTCGCGCGCGGTCGAGATCCGCGACCTATCCGTGCAGGACGCCACGGCCGAAGAGCTGGTCGCGCATCTGTACGAGGAGTTTCACATATGAAGGCGTACCGCAGCTTTTTCCGCATCCGCTTCCTCAACGGCCTGCAGTACCGCGCGGCGGCTGCGGCGGGCGTGGCCACGCAGTTCGCGTGGGGCGCGATGGAGATCCTGATGTTCCGCGCGTTCTACCTGGCCGCGCCGGCGTCCTTCCCGATGGGCTTTGAGCAGCTTTCGGCCTACGTGTGGCTGCAGCAGGCGCTGCTGGCGCTGTTTGCGCCCTGGATGCTGGACGGGGAGATCCTCGAGGCGATCACGGGCGGCGGCGTCGCCTACGAGCTGACCCGTCCGCTGAACCTGTACGCCATGTGGTTCACCAAGAACCTGGCCATGCGCCTGAGCCGCGCCGTGCTGCGCTGCGCGCCGATCCTGCTGGTGGCCTTTGCGCTGCCCGCGCCCTACGGCCTGACCCTGCCGCCCGACGCCGTGGCGCTGGCCGCGTTCGCCGTGACGGGCGCGCTGGCTGCGCTGGTCGTGTGCGCGTTTTGCATGCTGATCTACATCTCGACGTTCTACACGCTCAATCCGATGGGCGTGCGCGTCGTGGTCATGTCCATGACGGAGCTGCTCGCCGGCGGGCTGGTTCCGCTGCCGTTCATGCCGGACGGCCTGCGCGCAGCGCTGGAGCTGACGCCCTTTGCCGGCATGCAGAACCTGCCGCTGCGCGCCTACAGCGGCGAGCTGGCGGGCGCGGCGCTGCTGCGGGCGGCCGGGCTGCAGGCCTTCTGGCTGGCGGCGCTCGTGGTGCTGGGCATTTTGCTCATGCGCGCGGCGCTGCGGCGCGTGGTCGTGCAGGGCGGCTGAGGGGGGACAAAGAGATGAGGCTGTATCTTCGCTACCTGTCCATCCACGTGCGCAGCCAGATGGAGTACCGCACTTCACTGCTGTTGACGATGCTGGGCCAGTTCCTCACGTCGTTTGCGGCGCTGCTGAGCGTGCTGTTCATGATGGACCGCTTCCACCAGGTGCAGGGCTTCTCGTTTGAGGAGGTGCTGCTGTGCTTTGCGACGGTGCTGATGGCCTTCTCCCTGGCGGAGTGCTTCGCGCGCGGCTTTGACACCTTCGCCCGCATGATCGCCAACGGCGAGTTCGACCGCATCCTGCTGCGCCCGCGCGGGGCGATCTTTCAGGTGCTCGCCTCCAAGATCGAGCTCTCCCGCGCCGGGCGGCTGTTGCAGGCGCTGCTGGTGTTTGCGTACGCGCTGCCGCGCAGCGGCGTCGCGTGGACGCCCGCGCGCGCCGGTGTGCTCGCGCTGATGGTGCTGTGCGGCGCGGCGGTCTTCTCGGGCCTGTTCGTGCTCTACGCGGGGCTGTGCTTCTTCACGACCGACGGGCTGGAGTTCATGAACATCTTCACCGACGGCGGGCGCGAGTTCGGCATGTACCCGCTGTCCATCTACGGCGAGAGCGTGCTGCGCGTGCTGACGTTCGTGGTGCCGCTGGCGCTGTTTCAGTACTACCCGCTGCTGTACCTCACCGGCCGCGCGACGGACGCCGCGCATGCGCTGTGTCCGCTGCTGGCGCTGCCCTTCCTGCTGCCCTGCTACGGCGTGTGGCGGCTGGGCCTGCGCCGCTACCGCTCCACCGGCTCCTGAGGTGAAGCGTGGTGAACCCTCTTTATCCCCCGCCGTACAGACGGACACACATGCAATGAAATGTGAACGCCCTAAGGGCGCGAGCGGATGCGCGTTCACGCGGTTCACGCAATTTCCCCCTTGCCATGGAGCGCGCGTTGTATTATCCTTGTGGGAAGGGGGGCTGAGCCATGAACAGACAGAGCATCCGCGAGCGGCTGGAGCTGCGACACGTCACCAAGGAGGACCTGACGCAGTTCAACGCGCTGCTGCGATACGCGTTTCAGGTGACGGACAAGGAACTCAAGCGCATCGGCTGGGACGAGGAGGAGATCCGCCAGTCCAAGTCGCCCATCCTGGACCGGGCGAACGTGCTGGGCTGGTTTGACGGCGACAAGCTCGCCTCGCAGATTGCGGTCTACCCCATGCGCGTGAACGTGCACGGCGCCATCTACGACATGGGCGGCGTGACGGGGGTGGCGACCTACCCCGAATACACGAAGATGGGCCTGATGCACGCGCTGGTCAGCCGCGCGCTGCAGGAGATGCGCGAGCGCGGGCAGTCCATCTCGCTGCTGTATCCGTACTCGATCCCGTTCTACCGCAAGATGGGCTGGGAGATCATCTCCGACAAGATGAGCTACATCGTCAAGGACTCGCAGCTGCCGCGCTACGTGGACGTGCCCGGCATGGTCGAGCGCGTGGACGACCGCCACCCCGACTACCTGGGGCTGCACGAGCGCTACACGCTGCAGCGCCACGGCATGCTGCTGCGCGACGACCTGGCCTGGGCCGAGTACTGGCGCTGGGACACCGACGACATCACCGTGGCGCTCTACTACGACGCCGACCACGTCGCCCAGGGGTACGTCGTGTACCTGCTGGAGGAGGACGTGTTCAAGATCAAGGAGCTCGTGTACATGAACCAGGAGGCGCGCCACGGCCTGTGGAACTACATCGGCGCGCACTTTTCCATGATCGAGCGCGTGCGCGGCTACAACTACACCAACGAGCCCATGGCCTTCCTGCTGGAGGACAGCGAGATCTACGAGAGCATCCGCCCCTACTTCATGGCGCGCGTGGTCGACGTGGAGCAGTTCCTGCTCGCCTACCCGTTCGCCTCGCGCCCCAGCGGGCGCAAGCTGCACCTGGCCGTGGAGGACCCCATGGCCCCCTGGAACGACGAGAGCTTCTGCCTCACCTGGGACGACGATGGCAACACCCTGTGCCAGCGCGGCAGCACCGACGGGCTCAACGTCTCGCTGTCCGTGCAGACGCTGTGCACGATGTTCATGAGCTACAAGCGCCCCTCCTACCTGCGCCGCATCGAAAAGCTCGCCGCCAGCGACACGGCCATCCGCCTGCTGGAGAGCCTCATCCCGCTGGAGCAGCCCTATTTTTCCGATTACTTCTGAGAGGACGCGCCCGCTTGCACGGCGGGCCTTTTTTTGTTATAATCATGGGTGACTGTATTGCGCGCCAAGCCAAAATGCAAAGGAGATGAACCGCGCCGCCATGGACGAACCGCCTTGGCCCCTGAACGCGCCCATCGTCGCGTGCAACGCGCCCGTGACCCGCTACAGGTCCTGAGCGCGCCCTGCGCACGCGTCACGACGAACGACTGAAAGGGGTTTGAACCGAATTCATGGGCAGTAGCGCTCTGATCCTTACGCTCTTCATCCTGGTGGCCCTGTCCGCCTACTTCTCCGCGACGGAGACCGCCTTCTCCGCGCTCAACCGCGCGCGCGTCAAGAACATGGCCGCGGGCGGCGACCGGCGCGCGCAGCTGGTGCTCGACCTGTCGCAGGACTACGACAAGCTGCTGTCGACCATCCTGATTGGCAACAACATCGTCAACATCACCTCCGCGTCCCTGGCCACGGTGCTGTTCGTCGACTGGATGGGCGATGCGGGCGTGTCGCTATCCACCGTGGTGATGACGGTGGTGGTGCTCATCTTCGGCGAGATCTCGCCCAAGAGCTTGGCCAAGGAGTCGCCCGAGCGGTTCGCGTGCTTCTCCGCGCCCGCCATGCGCGCGCTGGTGGCGCTGTTCACGCCGCTCAACTTCCTCTTCTCGCAGTGGAAGCGCCTGCTCTCGCGCGTGTTCCGCGCCGACGGCAACCGCGCCATGACCGAGGACGAGCTGCTGACCATCGTGCAGGAGGCGCAGCAGGAGGGCGGCATCGACGCGCAGGAGAGCGAGCTCATCCGCAGCGCCATCGGCTTTAACGACCTGAAAGCCGTGGACATCTTCACCCCGCGCGTGGACGTGAGCGCCCTGAGCGCCGACGCCAGCGTGGAGACGGCCACGGAGCTGTTCACGCAGTCGGGCTACTCGCGCCTGCCGGTGTACGAGGGCTCCATCGACAACATCATCGGCGTGGTGCACAACAAGGACTTCTTCCGCGACGTGGCCGACGGCAGCGCCACGCTGCGCGACGTGACCAAGCCTGCCATGTTCGTCTCCGAGAATATTCCCATCGCCAAGCTGCTGCGCCTGCTGCAAAAGCACAAGGCGCACATGGCCATCGTCACCGACGAATACGGCGGCACCATCGGCATCGTGACGATGGAGGACATCCTCGAGGAGCTCGTGGGCGAGATCTGGGACGAGCACGACGAGGTCGTCGAGCCCGTGCGCCGCGTGGATGAAAACACCTGGCGCGTGGACGGCGGCGAGGGCCTGCACCGCGTGGAGGAGCTGTTCGGCCTGAACGAGGACAGCCAGGCCAGCACCGTCGCCGGCTGGACGATGGAGCGCCTGGGCCGCATCCCGCAGGAGGGCGATTCCTTCACCCAGGACGGCCTGACCGTGACCGTCACCAAGACGGACGAGCGCCGCGTGCTCGAGGTCGAGGTGCACCGCCTGGCGCCTGAGGCCGCTGCGGGCGCCTGACGGCCGATCGCGGGGGGCCTGCCGCAAACGCGGCGGGCCCCGCATGGTTTTTTCGCCCTGCGCCATACTACATGCAGGAAAACCGGGCCGGGTTTCGTCATTGCTTATGGGGGAATGCCGCGCGTGCCGGCGAACCGACGCTCCGGGAGGGCATTATGAAGTATTTACGCAGGTTCCTGTTTTTCATCGCATCGCGCCTGTTCTGGGTGACGGTGATCTCCGCGCTGCTGATCGTGGCCTTTTACATGGCCATGAACGCCACGAACATCCACATCCTGCTCACCGACGGCATGAAGGCGCGCGCGGGCGTGATCCTGCTGCAGCAGGACGCCTCGGAGCTGACGAAGTTCTTCAAGCGCGACTACCTGGAAAGCGACGAGCAGCTGCGTGTGGGCATGAGCGAGAGCTCGCCCTATGCCGACTACGACATCCGCAGCTTTGAGCACCGCATCACCCTGGAGTGGATGTGGAGCTGGCCGTGGGAGAACGCCGCGCGCGCCGACTTTGTGGAGGAGGTGCCCGCCATCGACGGGCAGGTCAAGTCCGCGCGGCGCGAGGAGGTCGTCGCCGCCGGCGGCGAGGCCGCAGTCGATCCGCCCGCCTGGCCCAAGGCGCGCTACCGCGCCACGCTCACGCGCGTGGACGGCCAGTGGAAGATCTCCAACCTGCAGCTGATCGAATACCTGCCCTGAACCAAAGAGAGGATGCGCATGAACATCGCAAGCGTGCGCCTGGAGGGCAACGTCTTCCTGGCGCCCATGGCAGGCGTGACGGACTTTCCGTTTCGCCTGCTCTGTCGTGAGATGGGCTGCGCGCTGGCCTTTACGGAGATGGTCAGCGCCAAGGGCATGCTGCTGGCGCCGCCGGGCAACCGCGCCGCGCGCGAGCTGCTCCTGACCAGCCCGCAGGAGGGCCCCGTCGCGCTGCAGCTGTTCGGCCGCGAGCCGCAGGCCATGGCCGAGGCCGCCCGCCGCCTGGCCGGGGACGGCCGCTTCTGCCTGGTGGACCTGAACATGGGCTGCCCCGCGCCCAAGATCGCCTGCAGCGGCGAGGGCAGCGGCCTGCTGCGCGAGCCGGAGCTGGCCGTGCGCGTGGCCGAGGCCGTCGTGCGCGCCTCGCCCGTGCCCGTCACCGTGAAGCTGCGCACGGGCTGGGACGGGGACAGCCTCGTCTATGAGGACCTGGGCCGCAGGCTGCAGGACGCGGGCGTCAGCGCGCTGACGCTGCACGCGCGCACGCGCCGCCAGTTCTACGCCGGGCGCGCCGACTGGGACGCCATCGCCCGGCTCAAGCGCGCCGTATCCATCCCCGTGATCGGCAACGGCGACGTGACCTGCCTGCAGGACGCCCGGCGCATGATGGAGCAGACCGGCTGCGACGCGGCGATGATCGGCCGCGCCGCGATGGGCAATCCCTGGGTGTTTGCCGGGCGCGAGCCCTCGCCGCGCGAGCGCGTGGAGGGCGCGCTGCGCCACGCGCGCATGCTGATGGCCTTCAAGGGCGAGGCAGTCGCCATGCGCGAGATGCGCGGGCACGTGGCCTGCTACGTGCGCGGCCTGCACGGCGCCGCGCGCATCCGCGAGCGGGTGAACGCCGCCTCCACCTACGCCCAGCTGCGCCAATGCCTGAGCGGCGCGCCATAAGTTTTGCCGCATCGGTTGACACGGCGGGTCGTTATGATTATAATAAAGAACCATGAGAGGCGAGCGGGCGGGAACGCCCCGGGCCTCAGCGAGCGCCGGACAGGTTCTGTCCGGTGCCTCGTTTCATGTGCGCGCCCCGGATTGGGGGCAAAAGGAGAGTTTATCATGGCCAACGAAGTCAAGCATCAGGTCGTCACCCGCGAAGGACTCCAGAAGCTCATCGACGAGCTGGAGTACAACAAGACCACCCGCCGCACGCAGGTCGCCGAGCAGATCAAGGTCGCGATCTCCTTCGGCGATCTGAGCGAGAACGCCGAGTATGACGCGGCGAAAAATGAGCAGGCCAACCTTGAGCAGAAGATCGCCGAGCTGGAAAACACCATCCGCAACGCGGTGGTCATGGACGAGTCGGAGATCAGCACCGACGTCGTCGGCTTTGGCACGACGGTGCGCATCGTCGACGTCGAGGAGGGCGATGAGGAGGAGTATTCCATCGTCGGCGGGCCTGAGGCCGACCCGATGAACAACAAGATCTCCAACGAGTCCCCCGTCGGCGCGGCGCTGATGGGCCGCCACAAGGGCGAGACCGTCACCGTCCTCACCCCCAACGGCCCGTGGAAGATCCGCATCGAGGACATCTACCTGCAGTGAGCCCGAACGCAAGATAAAGGAGGCCCCGCCCCATGGATGAAAACCGCACCCCGACGCCCGCCGAGCCCGCCCAGCGCGGCCTGAGCGAGCAGGAACAGATCCGCCGCGCCAAGCTGCAGCGCCTCGTCGACGAGGGCCGCAGCCCCTACCTGCTCACCCGCTACGACCGCACCCACTCCTCCCGCCAGGTCGTCCAGGGCTTTGACGCGCTGGAGGGGCAGGAGGTCGCCGTCGCCGGGCGCATGATGTCCCGGCGCATCATGGGCAAGGCCTCCTTCGCCACGCTGCTGGACGGCGAGGGCTCCATCCAGTGCTACGTGCGCCGCGACGACGTCGGCGAGGACGGCTACGCCGACTTCAAGGGCTACGACATCGGCGACCTGCTGGGCGTGCGCGGCACGGTCTTCCGCACGCGCACGGGCGAGATCTCCGTGCACGCGCAGCAGGTCACGCTGCTGAGCAAGTCGCTCAAGCCCCTGCCTGAAAAGTGGAACGGCCTGAAGGATACCGACCTGCGCTACCGCCAGCGCTATGTCGACATGATCGTCAACCCCCAGGTGCGCGACGTGTTCATCAAGCGCAGCCGCATCATCCGCGAGCTGCGCGCCTTCCTGGACGGCGAGGGCTTCATGGAGGTCGAAACGCCCGTCCTGCACAACCAGGCCGGCGGCGCCGCCGCGCGCCCCTTCATCACCCACCACAACACGCTGGACATCGACATGTACCTGCGCATCGCGCTGGAGCTGCACCTCAAGCGCCTGGTCGTGGGCGGGTTTGAGCGCGTGTACGAGATCGGCCGCGTCTTCCGCAACGAGGGCATGGACACCCGCCACAACCCCGAATTCACCATGCTGGAGGCCTATCAAGCCTACACCGACTACCGCGGCATGATGGACCTGTGCGAGAACATGATGCGCACCGTCGCCCGCCGCGTGAACGGCACCGCCGTGTGCCGCCTCGACGGGGTCGAGTACGACCTGGAGAAGCCCTTCGCGCGCATGAGCATGGTCGAGGCCGTGCGCCGGTACGCCGGCGTGGACTTTGACCAGGTGCCCGACACCCAGGCCGCCAAGGCCCTCGCCCAGGAGCGCGGCCTGCACTTTGAGGAGCGCCACCAGAAGGGCGACATCCTCAACCTCTTCTTTGAGGAGTACGTCGAGGACAAGCTCGTGCAGCCCACATTCCTGACCGGCCATCCGGTCGAGATCAGCCCGCTGTCCAAGAAGGACCCGGCCCATCCCGGCTACACTGAGCGCTTTGAGCTGTTCATCGGCGGGCGCGAGTACTGCAACGCCTTTAGCGAGCTCAACGACCCCATCGACCAGCGCCAGCGCTTCGAGTATCAGGAGTTCCTCAAGGCGCACGGCGATGACGAGGCCTCCGGCGTGGATGAGGACTTCCTCAACGCGCTCGAGTACGGCATGCCGCCCACGGGCGGCATCGGCATCGGCGTGGATCGCTTCGTCATGCTGCTCACCGGCGCGTCCACCATCCGCGACGTGCTGCTCTTCCCCACGATGAAGCCGATCAAAGAGGCGGGTAGCGATGCGGGCGCCAGGCCCGCGGAGGCCGCCGCGGACGCGGCGAAAGCCGAGCCGGAGACGATCGACTTCTCCAAGGTGGAGATCGAGCCGCTGTTCAAGGAGTTCGTGGACTTCGAGACCTTCAGCAAGTCGGATTTCCGGGCCGTGAAGGTGCTGGCCTGCGAGGCGGTGCCCAAGTCCAAGAAGCTGCTCAAGTTCACGCTGGACGACGGCACGGGCGAACCCCGCACGATCCTGAGCGGCATCCATGCCTACTATGAGCCGGAAGCGCTGGTCGGCAAGACCTGCATCGCCATCACCAACCTGCCGCCGCGGCCCATGATGGGCATCGAATCCTGCGGCATGCTGATCTCGGCCGTGCACAGCGAGGCGGGCCAGGAGAAGCTCCATCTGCTGATGGTGGACGATCACATCCCGGCGGGCGCGAAGCTGTACTGAGACGCGCTGCGTCCAAAGCCCATGCGGGCGGTGTCCGAATAGACGGACGCCGCCCTTTTGCATTGCGGCTGCCTGCGACCGCAAACGAGGCCGCGCAGGCCCAATGTCACCTTGCGTTGCTTGCCGCAACGGCCTGTCCTGTGTACAATCGGGGCAAGAACAGAAGGAAAGGCGGTCGCTTGGAATGCTCAATGAGAACATCAAATCGATCAGAAAAGCCAAAGGACTATCCCAGGAAGAGCTGGCCATCCAGCTGCATGTGGTGCGGCAGACGATCTCCAAATGGGAAAAGGGAGTTTCCCAAAGTTAAAGATACTATATACCCAAACCCACGCTTACACGACTTCAACCTTGTAACAGAATACTAAT
>CALVNS010000065.1 GCA_944349855.1 uncultured Eubacteriales bacterium
ACCCCCGGCTGGGTTCGAACCAGTGGCCTGTCGCTTAGGAGGCGACCGCTCTATCCAACTGAGCTACGGGGGCGTATGCAGAAAATATTCAATTTTACAGGGCTCCAGGATTCGAACGATTCGATTTTTAGGAGGCGACCGCTCTATCCAACTGAGCTACGGGGGCATATCGCATGGCGACCGGCGCGCCAGACGCCAACAGACTGAATTTTATTATACGTCATCGGCGCAGCGTTGTCAAACGAAAAGGGCGGACCCGCACGGATCCGCCCGAATCGCCGTCATTCGCCGAAGCTGATGCCCATATTCTTGGCGATGCGCACCATCTCGTGGTCTCGCGGCACGAACTTGGTCTTGCCCGCGACCTCCTTGAGTGGGTTGTGGCCGACCTTGTCCCCGTCCATGCCGACCGCCTGTCCGTAGTTCTCATCGCGGATGAGCTCGGCGGCATGCACGCCAAAGCGCGTGGCGAGCACGCGGTCGTAGGCGCTGGGGGAGCCGCCGCGCTGGATGTGGCCGGGCACAACGGCGCGGGCCTCGACGCCGACCATCGCCTCCAGCTCCTTGGCGATGCGCGCGGCAATGCCGCTGAAGCCCGCCTCCGCGCGGGCCTGCGCGCGCTCCTTTTTCTTCATGTCGGCCTCTGCGCGGGTCATGGCGCCCTCGGCCACGGCGAGGATGGAGAAGTCCTTGCCGCTGCGCGCGCGGGCTTCGACCGCCGCGGCGACCTTTTCGATGTCATAGGGGATTTCGGGCACCAGCAGGATGTCCGCGCCGCCCGCGATGCCGGAATAGAGCGTCAGCCAGCCGGCCTTGTTGCCCATGATCTCGATGACCATGCAGCGGCCATGGCTGGCGGCGGTGGTGTGGATGCGGTCGATGACGTCCGTGGCGATGTCCACAGCCGTATGGAAGCCGAAGGTCACGTCGGTCAGCCAGATGTCATTGTCGATCGTCTTGGGCAGGCCGATGACGTTGAGCCCCTCCTCGGAGAGAAGATTGGCGGTCTTGTGCGTGCCGTTTCCGCCCAGGCACACGAGGCAGTCGAGCTTCATGCGCTTGTAGTTCTCCTTCATGGCCTTGACCTTATCGACATTGTCCTCGCCGATGACGCGCATGTTGCGGTAGGGCGTGCGCTTGGTGCCCAGGATCGTGCCGCCCAGCGTCAGAATGCCGGAAAACTCCTCGCGGCGCATGGGGCGGTAGTCGCCCTCAATCAGGCCGCTGTAGCCATCCTGAATGCCGATGATCTCGGCGTCGAACATGGAATACGAGGCGCGCGCAACGCCGCGAATGGCGGCGTTGAGGCCCGGGCAATCGCCGCCGCTGGTCAGGATGCCGATTCTTCTCTTCATCTGATGATACATCTCCCGCCGTCATTGATTTTGGCTTTATTTTACCATGTTTGAGCGCAGCGCACAAGATCCCTTCAAAATTCTGCCTATGCTTGCCAAAAGATTGAATTGTGTGTATAATAGATGATTGGCCCCGGATGCAAGCCGGCGGCCCCAAGAAAGAGGGCTCGAATCATGTCCGCGCACGAACAGGCGGTCTACGACGCGCTGCGCGCGTTGGGCGTGGCGCACGAGGTTCTGCACCACGCGCCGGCGTACACGATGGCCGATTGCCTCGGGCTCGGACTCGCGCCGGACATCGCCTATTGCAAGAATCTGTTTCTGTGCAACCGGCAGCAGACGCAGTTTTACCTGCTGCTGGCGCTGGCGGACAAGGCGTTTCGCACGGCGGAGGTATCGCGTCAGCTGGGCGTTTCGCGCCTGAGCTTTGCGCCCGAGCGGCTGCTGCCCGAGTACCTGGGGCTGCTTGCGGGCGCGGTGAGCCCGTTTGGCCTGCTCTTTGATTCGGACAGGCGCGTGCGCCTGCTGGTTGATGCAGATCTTGCACGCCATGCGCGCGCCGCATTCCACCCCTGCGTCAATACCGCCACGGTGGTGCTGTCCACGCGCGACTTTTTCGACGTATTTCTGCCGCACACGGGGCATGTCCCCACCACAGTCTTCCTTCCCCCGGCGCGGGAATCCACCAGCGAGGTGTGAACGACATGAAACGCTACCGTCCCAATCTCCTGCTCATGGTTCTGGACGCGTGCCTGGTCACGCTGAGCTTTTATTTTGCGTACTGGGTGCGCTTTGAGGGCAGCATCCCCGCGCGCTATCTGGAGGAGTTTCGCGACCTGCTGCCTTTGCAGATCGTCTGTACGCTGGCTCCCTGCTTCTTCATGCGCTCGTACAACAAGCTGTGGCTCTACGCCGATCCGACCGACCGCATCGCGCACATCGTGGGGTGTTTCATCGGGTTCGGGCTGGTGATGCTGACGGTCTACCTGCTGGGCATGCCGGTGCGCTCCAACAAGATCTTCCTGCTGGCGTTCCTGTGCATTGCGGGCACGACGTCCATGGTCCGGTTCATGTACCGCTACATGCTGCTGGCGGGCAAGAAGCAAAAGCACCGCAACGCGCGGCGCAGCGCCCGGGGCGGCGAGGCGCGCCGCCTGCTGATCTACGGCGCGGGCATCGCCGGGGCGGCGCTCATCGACTCCATCCGGCTCTCGCCGGACACGACCGACCGCATCGTCTGCCTCATCGACGACGACCCGTCCAAGGTCGGGCGCAGCGTGCGGGGCGTGCCGGTGCTCGGCACGGGGGCACAGCTGCTGGACATCGTCGCGCGCAAGGCAATCGATACGATCATCATCGCCATTCCGACGGCGACGGGCGAACAGATGCGCGCCATCCTCACGCTGTGCAAGTCAACCGGCTGCGAGATGCGCCGGCTGCTCAGCGTGGAGGAGACGGTCGACTGCCGCGTGGAGAACGTGCGGCCGGTCGACGTGTCGGACCTGCTGGGCCGGGAGCCCGTGCGCCTGGACAACAGCGAGGTCGCCTCGATTCTGCGCGGGCGCGTCGTGCTCGTCACGGGCGGCGGCGGGTCCATCGGTTCGGAGCTGTGCCGGCAGATCATGCACTACAACCCCGCGCGGCTCGTCGTCTTTGACATCTACGAAAACAACGCCTTCGCCATCGAGCAGGAACTGCTGGAAAACCCCGAGAACGCCGAGCGCCTGCGGGTGTACATCGGCTCGGTGCAGGACATGGAGCGCCTGCGCGAGGTCTTTGCCCTGGAGCGCCCGGCGGTGGTCTTCCACGCCGCGGCGCACAAGCACGTGCCGCTCATGGAGCACAGCCCGTGCGAGGCGGTCAAGAACAACGTGTTCGGCACCAACAACCTCGTGCGCGTGTCCAACGAGTTTGGCGTGGAGCGCTTCGTGATGATCTCCACGGACAAGGCGGTCAACCCCACCAGCGTCATGGGCGCGACCAAGCGCATGGCCGAGATGATCGTGCAGAGCTTCGAGCACGAGAGCGCCACGCACTTTTCCGCCGTGCGCTTTGGCAACGTGCTGGGCACCAACGGCAGCGTCGTGCCCACATTCCAGCGCCAGATTGCGCAGGGCGGGCCCGTGACGGTGACGCATAAGGACATCACGCGCTTTTTCATGACGATTCCCGAGGCCGTGTCGCTCGTGCTTCAGTCCGCCTCGCTGTCCGAGGGCGGCGAAATCTTCATCCTCGACATGGGCCAGCCCGTGCGCATCGACGATCTGGCCCGCGACATGATCCGCCTGTCCGGCTACAAGCCCGACGTGGACATCCCCATCGTCTATACGGGCCTGCGCCCGGGCGAAAAGCTCTACGAGGAGGTCCTCATGGACGAAGAGGGCCTGCGCGACACGGGCCGCAAGGGCATCAAGGTCGGCCGCCCGCTGGACATCTCCTACGCCGACGTATGCGCGCGCATGGACGCGCTGCGCGCCTGCATCGACAAGGACCCGCACCACATCCGCAACTGCCTGCAGCGCGCGGTGCCCACCTACCACCCGCAAAACCTGCCCGCAGAATACCTGGACACCCTGCCGGAGCTGCAGACCGAGGCCGACGAACGCGCCCTGCGGCGCGCCTGAGATCAAGCAAAGGGCCGCCCCGAATCCCTGGATTCGGAGCGGCCCTTTTCATTTACACCGCGTTGCTGTTCGTCGCCGGGGGAAGTTCGCCTCCCCCGCCTTCTTCTCCGCCCTCTTCTCCACCTTGTTCTCCACCGGGCTGCCCGCCGCAGGCCGTATGGTCCTGACCGTTGCACAGCGGCTGATTGCACGTTCCGCACAGTCCGTGCGACGATGCGTCGCCGCCCTGGCACGCGTGGTGCACCCCGCAGGGCAGCAGGCTGTGATCCCCGGAGCACAGGCCCTGGCCGCACGCGCTGCACAGCTCATGCGAGCCGCCCACGCTCTGGCACGCATGGTGCGCTCCGCAGGGCAGCAGGCTGTGATCCCCGGAGCACAGCGGCTGGCCGCACGCCGCGCACGTTCCCGTGTGCGCCGCAGCGTCGCCGCCCTGGCACACGTGATGCACGCCGCAGGGGTACAGGCTGTGATCCCCGGAGCACAGGCCCTGGCCGCACGCTTCGCACAGTCCATGCGCCGATGCGTCGCCGACGCCCTGGCACGCGTGGTGTGCCCCGCAGGGCAGCAGGCTGTGATCCCCGGAGCACAGCGGCTGGCCGCACGCCGCGCACGGCTCATGCGAGCCGCTTACGCCCTGGCACGCGTGGTGTGCCCCGCAGGGCAACAGGCTGTGATCCCCGGAGCACAGGCCCTTGCCGCAGGCCGTGCACAGCCCGTGCAACGCAGCGTCGCCGCCCTGACACGCATAGTGCGCCCCACAGGGCAGCAGGCCGTGGTTGCCGGAGGATGTGCACGCATAGTGCTTGCCGCAGGCCAGCGTGTTCCAGTGGATCGGATCGTCCGGGTTGTCGGTCTTACATACGTACTCGCCGCAGGGCAGCAGCGTGGCCTTATGCCCCGGCTCGCCGCACTGCGAGCAGTACGTCACGGGCGCCGGCCGGTCGTCTGCGACCGTCACGGTGTAGGGCTCGGTGCGCATCTCCACGGGGCGCGCCCAGTCGACCAGCGCCAGCACCGCGCCGGGCTCCTCGCCCGCCAGCTGCGCCGTCCACAGGTCCAGCGTCTCCTGCGGCAGGACCTCTTCCGGTTGAACCGAGCCGCGCTCAGCCGCATAGCCCAGCATCAGCAGCTCGACGTCGTCCGTCCAGTACAGGCCGTCCAGCTCGCCGCGGATCTCCAGCATCAGCGGCGCAGCGACGGTCATCGTGCCCACACGCGCATCGTCGTCCAGGTCCAGGCGCACGTCGGTCGTCTCCGCCGCGAACACCACGTCCTCAAAGCGCCCCTCCAGCAGCACGTCGCCCGCGTGGGGCATGCTCACGAACACGCGCTCCGTCTCCCCCGTCTGCGCATTTTCGCGCTCGTAGGTCATCAGCAGCGTCTCATAGTCCTCCGGGAGCGTGAAAAGCGTCAGCGTCTCGGGCGCCTTCTCCAGCGGGTCCGCATAGTAGACCATCATGTCCTGCGCCACCCGCAGCTCGCCCTCTTCGCAGATGATGCTGAAGTTCTGATATTCGACTACCTCCGGCTCCACGGCCGTCTGTGCCGCGCCATCCGCCGGTTCTGCCTCCGCATGCGATGCGGCGGGCGCAGCCAGCAGCGCAAGCGAGAGCAACAGCGTCAGCGCGCGATGGATTGCATGCCTCATCATCTTTTCCTCCTGTTCCGGCTTTCAACAAGCCTTTCTTGCCATGGATACGGTTTCAAATGGGAAACGGTTTCACTAGGACACGGTTCCAGAAATGCAATTCCGTGGATAAGATGCGACAGATGCAAAAAATATTGCATATTTTTTAAATTTTTTTGTCTTTTTTTCGTCTTTTGACGCGATGCGCGGCGATGGCCTCGACCGCGCCCTCCCCCAGGCCCTTGAGCAGGATCAGCGAGGAGACGGTCAGCGGCAGCAGCATCGCGGCGGAGCGCTGCACGCCGAACAGCGAGAGCAGGGAGGTCATGGCGCCCTCGCGCAGGCCGATGCCGCCCACGGAAAAGGGCAGGCACATGGCGATGCTGACGATGCCGTTGATCCACAACCAGTCGGTCAGGGCGATGGAAAATCCCAGCGCATGGCCGATGAGCGCCTGCGCGCCGATGGTGAGCAGGTCGGAGGCCAGGCCCAGCAGCAGATGGGCCGCGACGGTGCCGCGCTGCGCGGCCAGGGACTCGCACGCGCCGCACAGCAGGCGAATTTCCTCGGCGGCGACGGCGCCCCAGCGAAAGCGCAGGCGTCCCAGCCAGGCGGCGATGCGCAGCGCGGCGCGCCGGGCGGGTGAAAGCAGCAGCGATCCGGGCACCAGCAGGGCCCAGCAGAGCGTGAAGCCGGACAGGCCAAAGAAGATCCAGTGTCCGCGCGCGCCGGCGAGCGCAAGGCCGATCAGGCAGAGCGTCTGCTGCGGAATCATCTGCGTCTGCTTGTCGATGATCATCAGCGTCGTGGCGACGTAGCCGTCGGTCATGCCGCGCAGGTACATCAGCCGTGCCGCCTCGCCGGTGATGTTGCCGCCGGGCAGCAGCGAGAAGAAGCGCATGCGAAAGTAACTCATGATCGTGCCCCGAACGGACATGCTGCGGCGCAGCGCCCAGCACTTGAGCGCCATGAGCAGATCCGCCGCGACGAGCAGCGCCCCGGCCAGCAGCAGCCATGCGGGCCGCACTGCGCGCAGCGTGCGGCTAAACTGCTCAAAGTCCGCGCCGGCCAGCACAAACGCAAGCAGCGCCGCGCTGACGGCGATCGACAGCGCATGGCGCAACAGGCTTCTCGCCTTCCCCTTCAGCCGTTTCATGCCATCCCCTCTTCGCGGCTTGGCGCCTATGGAAGCGCGCGCAGCAGCGCCTCCTCCATGTCGTCCCTGTGGCAGACCTGCGTGTGGCGCACGGGCAGGCGCGGCAGCTGCGCGATGGGCTCGGGCACGCGCGTACCGGTCGCGCGGGCGAGCGCCTCGCAGCAGGCGAAGTCGTCCAGCCCCTGGGCGGCCTGTCCGCCCTCGATGGCCTCGAGCACCGCCCGGCCGAACTTGTAGGGGCTGGCGGTCGACACCAGCACCGTCTTGCGCGCGTCGCCCGTGCGCGCGCGGTAGTCGGCGAGCACCCGCGAGGCGACGGCGGTGTGCGTGTCCATGAGATAGCCGTCCCGCGCAAAGACGCGCCCGATCTCCTGCAGCGTCTGCGCGTCGTCCGCAAAGCCGCCCACAAACGTCGCGCGCAGCGCCTCCAGCGCCTGCGCGCCCACGTCGTAGCGCCCGTCTGCGGCCAGCGACGCCATCCAGCCGCGCACGCGCGCGGCGTCGCGCCCGCACAGCTCAAAGAGCAGCCGCTCCAGGTTGGAGGAGATCAGGATGTCCATCGACGGCGAGGCCGTGCGGTAAAACGGTCTGTCCGCCACCTCGTAGCGGCCCAAGGCCAGGAAGTCGCTGAGCACGTTGTTGCGGTTGGACGCGCAGATCAGCCGGCCCACGGGCAGCCCGCAGCGGCGCGCGTACCAGCCGGCCAGGATGTTGCCGAAGTTGCCCGTCGGCACGCAGAAGTTGACCTCCTCGCCCGCGCGGATCGCGCCCGATTCCAGCAGATCGGCATAGGCGGAGAAGTAATAGACGACCTGCGGCGCGAGGCGGCCGAAGTTGATCGAGTTGGCCGAGGACAGGACGATCCCCCGCTGCGACAGGCGGCGTCCGAATTCCGCGTCGGCAAAGATGCGCTTGACGCCCGTCTGCGCGTCGTCGAAGTTGCCCTCCACGGCGATGACGTGCGTGTTGCCGCCGCGCTGGGTGACCATCTGCAGGCGCTGCGCCTCGCTGACGCCCGCGCGCGGATAGAAGACGGCGCAGCGCGTGCCCGGCACGTCCGCAAAGCCCTCCAGCGCGGCCTTGCCCGTGTCGCCGGAGGTCGCCGCCAGGATCAGCGCCTCGCGCGTCTCGCCGCGCTCGCGCATGGACAGCGTCATCAGGCGCGGCAGCAGCTGCAGCGCCACGTCCTTGAACGCCAGCGTCGGCCCGTGGAAGAGCTCCAGGGCATACACGCCGTCCGACAGCGGCGCGAGCGGCGCCACGCGCGGGTCGTCAAAGGATGCGTAGGCGGCGTCGATCGCCTCGCCCAGCTCCCGCTGGGGCAGGCCCTCCAGCAGCGCGCCCAGCACCCGGCGCGCGCGCTGCGCGTAGGTCATGGGCCGCAGGGCGTCGATATCCGCCAGGGTCAGGCGCGGCAGGCCTTCCGGCACATACAGCCCGCCATCCGGCGCCAGGCCGCGCAGGATGGCCTCGGCCGCGCCGACGGACGCGCCGTCGGTTCGCGTGCTGATGAATCGCATGGGCGTTTCCTCCTTATACATGCATCGCGCGGATCGCGCGGGCTATGGAACCGTCCGTCAAGGCGAAAACCCCCTCCCCGGTATGAGCGGAGAGGGGGCAAGCGGCCCTGAGGCACCGTGCAATCAAATCTGATACTTGCGGATGCACTCGGGCACGAGGGCGGGGTCCTCGCTCAGGCTGATGACGAAATTGGCCTGCGAATGCTCCGAAAGGCGTTCGAGCATCTGGAAGAAGCCCTCGAGCTTGTAGATGTCGGGCTTGTCGCAGTCGACCAGGTGCAGGAAGGCGTCGATGAAGATGAGGCTGACGTCAAAGTTGCTGGCCAGGATGCCGTTGAGGAAGCCGGTGAAGAGGGCTTCTCCCTTGATGTCATACTCGCTGGCGTTGATGAAGCGGATCTGATGCTTGAGGTCGTACATATACCGCTTGTCGTCATCGATAAACAGAACGCTGCCCTTCTGCTCCGCGATGGACGCGTTCGCCATGTCTATAATGCGCTTGGTCTTGCCCGATCCCCTTTTGCCGAAGATGATCTGGATCATGGTCAATCCCTCCTTTTGTTCTTTTTTTCATTATAACCCAACGGGGCGCATTTTGCTAGTACCAATTTTCTGTGGAGGTTGCGGATTTGGCGAAGGTCAGCGCGGCAATATTTTATTCTTTTGAGCCATAGCGATTGATTTTCAGGGGAAACTGTGGTATAAATGGAAGATAGACCAGTATATTCATTCTGGCGGCGTTTTATGCGTGCATGCCGCCGAAGGAGGCATCCCATGTTGATGTACAAAGGCAGAAAAGGGCTGCTCGCCGCGCTGCTGTGCGCGTGCCTGTCCCTGGCGGTGATGGCGGGCGCGATGGCCGATGGCGCCTATCTTCTGGACGAGCCGTCCGCCTCTTCCGTGCAGCCCGTGTATTGGCAGATCGACCGCATCGAGGTCGACACGCCGCAGACCTCTGCGCATCGGGCGTTCGAGGCCTCTTCGAGCGTGGAAGGCGTGCAGCCCGTGTCCGATGAGGACGCCTTGGCCGGCTATGAGATGGAAGAACTGCTCGCGCAGGGCGCCTGCATCGACGTGGAGATCACCCGCAAGGTGACCGGCGCGCGCATCGAGCACGTCTACACATGGTCTACGCTGCCCGTCTATGCCCGCGGCGACGTCGACCTTGCGCTCTCCTCCGAGGTGCTCGCCTCCGAGGATGCGCGCATCGACACATACATGGATGTCTACCTCTCCGGCGAGCGCATCGGCCGCATCTCCGCCGACAGCAAGATCGATACGCCCGCCGAGCGTGAGATCGTCGTCTCCCTGCCAGAAAGCGCTCGCGACGGCGCGAAGGTGCGCCTCTCCTTCATCGTGCGCGACATGAACGACGCCATCCGCGCGCAGGTCTCCTACGACCTCACCGCGCATGCGGGCAGCGTCCTGCCCACGCCTACGCCGGTCCCGACGCCCGAGCCCACGCCGACTCCGACGCCGACGCCCGAACCCACGCCGACTCCGACGCCGACGCCCGAACCCACGCCGACGCCGACGCCGACGCCCGAACCCACGCCG
>CALVNS010000066.1 GCA_944349855.1 uncultured Eubacteriales bacterium
CTTGCAATATGGGCACAGGCGCGGCGGCTCCCTGGACGGCTCCGGCTGCCTGACGCGGCGCAGGCGCGCCAGCAGCTTGACCATCAGGAAGACGCACAGCGCGATCAGCAGGAAGTCGATGACGTTTTGCAAAAACGCGCCGTAGTTGATCGTCCCGACGCCGGCGTCCGCCGCTGCCTGTGCGGAGGGATACGATCCGCCGTCCAGGGCGTAGAAGGCGCCGCTGACGTCGATGCTCCCGGTGAGCAGGCCCAGCACCGGCATCACCATATCCGAGACCAGCGAAGTCACGATCTTGCCGAACGCTCCGCCGACGATGACGCCGACCGCCATATCCACGACGTTGCCGCGCATCGCAAAGTCGCGAAACTCGCGCAGAAGTTTTTTCACAGCGATTTTCTCCGCCTTTCGCCTATCTGGCTTCTTCGTCGCCGGTCTGGAACGGCATGCGGCCCCACGAGAGCACCGATACCTCCAGCGGCACGCCCGTCTTGGCCAGGCGCGCGAGCGTGTCGGGCATCAGCCGGTAGAAGATGCGCGCATAGTCGGACTTGACGTGCATGCGCAGAATGATCGTATAGCGCTCCTTGATCGCGGCGAGCTTGTCCTTGTGCTGCGCGAGCGTCTCGAGCAGGTCGTTCATGGCGGTGTCCACGTCGTTGCTCTCCGTCAGCTCGACCTCGTGGTACCATTCGTCGCTCTCGGCCTGGATCAGGGGCAGGCGGTTGATGACCTCTCCCTTTCTCCGGGTGTCCGTGCTCGCCAGACCGAGCGCCTCGGATATGGCGTCGAAGTCGAGCGCCTCGCCCGCGATGAGCAGGACGAGCTGGCTTTGCGGTTTGCTGAGCGGGTTTTGTCTCCTGGTCATGTGCTTCCCTCCTCGTTGATTGCGTCGCGCGGCGTCAGCCGTCTTCCCCATCGCCTGCGAGCGCCGCGTCGATCGCGCTGAAGTCGACCGTGGGCAGCTCGGCCAGCGAAGAAATGCCAAAGTGGCGCAAAAACTCATCCGTCGTCCCGTAGAGGATCGGCCGTCCGAGCGTCTCCTTGCGCCCGACTTCGCAGATCAGGCGCTTGTTCATCAGCGACTGCACGGAATAGTCGCACTTGACCCCGCGCACCGCCTCGATCTCTGCGCGCGTGACAGGCTGCTTGTAGGCGATGACGGCCAGCGTCTCCATCACGGCCTGCGAGAGCGTCTGCTTCTGGACGGGCTGCAGGAGCTTTTCGATGTAGGGCGCATATTCCGACCGCGTGCCCAGCTGCACGTGGCTGCCGAAGCGCAGGAGGCGAAGCCCGCGGCGCTCGCGATCATAGCCGCTCTCCAGCTCGTCCAGCGCCGCGCTCAGCTCCAGCGTCGTGACCTCCAGCGCGCGCTCCAGCTCTGCCACTTCCACAGGCTCGCCGGACACGAACAGGATCGCCTCGACGACCTTGGGGATGTCAGCCTGCTCCATGCGTCTCCCTCCTTCCCGGAAGCAGCAGGATATCGTCAAACACGTGTTGCTGCTCGATGTGCAGCCTGCCCAGGCGCAGCAGCTCCAGCAGCGCCATGAACAGGGTGATCACCTCGTCGCGGCACGGATGCTCGCTGAACAGCTCCGTAAAGTAGGCAGGGCCGCTGCGCATGCGCTGCGAGATGCGCACCACGCACTCCTCGATGGAATAGCTGTCGCGCGCGATGGAGCGCACGGACGGCGCAGGCGCGTTTCGCATTTCGACCCGCGCCAGAATGCGTTCGATCGCGGCAGCCAGACCCTCCAGCGTCAATCCCTCCAGCTGATAGGTCTGCGGCGGCAGCGGATACTCTTCGGGCAGCTTGGAAAAGACCGCCTGCGCGACCCGTTCAAAGTCCTTCATCTGCCCGGCGCTCTCCTTGTAGAGGCGGTACTCGGTCAGGCGGCGGATGAGCGCCTGCTCGGGCGTCTCCTCCCCCTCCTCCTCGGGCTCGGGCGGGCGCGGCAGCAGCGCGCGGGACTTGATCTCCAGCAGCGTGGCGGCCATGGCCAAAAACTCGCTGGCAGTGTCCATGTCCAGCGAGGCAATGTCGCCCATGGCCTCCAGGTATTGTTCGGTGATCTCGGAGATGAAGATGTCGCAGATGTCGATCTGCGCGCGCGAAATCAGGTGCAGCAGCAGATCCAGCGGCCCTTCGAACTGCTTGAGCTGAATGATGTAGGCCATGTCGTCCCCTCACATGAACGGGCGCAGCACGAGCGCCTGGATCGAAGCGGCGGCCCAGTTGAGCGCGACGGACAGCCAGTTCGTCAGGAACGAGACGGCCATCACCAGCCCCATGCCGATCTGCGCCTGGCGCGGCGTGATGTGCCAGCGCCCGCGCAGCAGCAGGTCGTTGAACACATGATACCCGTCCAGCGGCGGCACGGGGATGAGGTTGAACAGCGCGATGCTCAGATTGATCTGCGCGATCTGCATCAGCATGCGCATGACGGGCAGCGCCCCGGGATGGCGCATGAACTCGGCGTTGACGTCGCCATAGCCGTACATGATGTTCAGCGCGATGCCGCTGTCGATGCCCATCAGGTCGGTCAGCGAGTAATAGCGCAGCACCTCCGGCATCCAGGCGTAATGCGTCAGCCCCACGAGCGCAAGCGTGCAGACGAGGAAGAGGATCAGGTTGACCGAAATGCCCGCGATGGAGACCTTGAAGTCGTCCCAGCGGGGATTGCGGAAGTTGTACGGATTGACCGGCACGGGCTTGGCCCAGCCAAAGCCCAGGAAGAAGAGCATCAGCGTGCCGAGTGGATCGAGGTGGCGCAGCGGATTGACCGTCATGCGGCGCATCAGCTTGGCCGTCGGATCGCCGCACAGGTAGGCGACGAACGCATGCCCCCACTCATGGCAGCACAGCGCGATGAGCACGGCCGGCACGCGGTAGAGCGTAAAGTCGAGAAACCGCAACGGGTCGTCCCGCAGCATTTCCAGCAGATACAATCCAACGCCTCCATTTTTTCTCGAAGCTTTCGTCTTATTATACCGCATCCGGGCCGGATGCGCAACCGAAGAGGGCGTGCAAAAAGCCCGCCCGGCGTCCGGCCGGACGGGCTCGTTGCGCGCTTTACCCCACGCGCCAGTTTTCAAAGATGCGCAGCAGCGATTCGATCATGCCCGGCATGCCGACGCTCTCGGCTGCCACGGCCGGTGCGCGTGCGACGATCTCGCCGTCCTGCAGCACGCGGATCTCCCCGATGGGCTCTCCCTGACGAACCGGCGCGTCGAGCGTCTCTGGCAGGGCGACCTCGATGTTCAGCGCATTTTCGCCGCCCGCGCGGGTGAGCAGGGAGATCTCCTCGCCCGACACCGCGCCCACGTCGTCACGCGTGCCCAGGCGCACGGCCACGCGCATGTCCAGATCCGCCCCTTCCGGCACAAGCGTGGTCATGCGGTAGTTGGCAAAGCCATAGTCGAGCATCTTGCGCGCCTCGTCAAAGCGCGTCTGCCCGGCCGGCGCGCCGAGCACCACGGCGATCAGGCGCAGCGTCCCGCGCTTGGCCGTGGCCGAGACGCAGTAGCGCGCCTCGTTGGTCGAGCCCGTCTTGTAGCCGTCGCACCCGTCGTAAAAGCGGATGAGCCGGTTCGTGTTCGTCAGATCCGTCACGCGTCCGCCCTCGTGCGTGATCTGGTCCGTCCAGATCGTGCTGTACGTGTAATAGAGCGGAAAGCGGTCCAGCTCGCGCGAGAGCGTCGCCACGTCGCGCGCCGTCGTATACTGCCCTTCGGCGGGCAGGCCCGTGCAGTTGACGTAGTGCGTGTTTTCAAGTCCCAGTTCCTTCGCCCGCGCGTTCATGCGCGCGACGAAGACCTCCTGCGCGCCGGCGATGTGTTCTGCCAGCGCCACGGCGGAATCGTTTGCGCTGGCGACAATCGTCGACTTGAGCAGGTCTTCCAGGCGGTATGCGCTGTTCGCATCCAGCAGCGCCTGGCTCCCGCCCATGCCCGCGGCGTTTTCGCTGACGACGACCCGGTCGTCCAGGCTGATCGTCTCCTGCTCCAGCGCTTCAAGCGTGAGCAGGATCGTCATGACCTTGGTCACGCTGGCCACAGGCCGCGGTGCATCCGCATCCTTTTCAAAGATCACCCGTCCAGTGGACGCCTCCATGAGGATGGCGGACGGGCAGCTCAGCTCCAGCGGCACCTCCGCCTCCAGCGGCGCCTGCGTCGCAGCGAGCGCGGTCCCGGGAAACAGCGCCAGCGCGACGCACAGCGCGGCAAATCGCATCTTACCCCTCACGACAAAAAACCTCCCGCAGCGTTTGGGGATAGTTTCCCCGCTGCGGGAGGGTACTTATACAAAGGAAGGATTGCCAGACATCACAGCGCCGCGACGACCGCGTCGAGCAGGCGGCGGAAGTCGCCCTTGACGCGCTCGCCGGTCTCCATGACCTCCGCGTGCGACAGCGGCTGCTCGAGGATGCCGGCGGCCATGTTCGTCAGGCACGAGATGCCCAGCACGCGCATGCCGCAATGGCGCGCGACAATGACCTCCGGCACCGTGGACATGCCCACGGCATCCGCGCCGAGCGTGCGCAGCATACGGATCTCTGCGGGCGTCTCGTAGCAGGGGCCCGGCATCTGCGCATAGACGCCTTCCCGCACGCGAATGCCCAGGCCGGCGGCGGCATCGATCGCCAGCTTGCGCAGGGCCGGATCGAATGCGTAGCTCATATCCGGAAAGCGCGGGCCGTAGGCGTCCAGATTCGCTCCGAAGAGCGGATTGGCGCCCGTCATGTTGATCAGGTCGCTGATGACCATCAGGTCGCCCGGACAATAACCCGTGTTGACGCTGCCCGCAGCGTTGGTGACGATCAGGGTCTCAACGCCCAGCTCGCGCATCACGCGCACCGGCAGCGTCACCTCTTTGAGCGTGTATCCCTCATAGTAGTGGAAGCGGCCGCGCATCATGCACACGCGCTTGCCATACAGCTCGCCCGCGTACCACTCGCCCGCATGTCCCGCCACCGTCGACACCGGAAAGCCCGGAATGTCTCGATAGGCGATCTTCTTTGCATCCTTCAACGCGTCGGCATAGTCGCCCAGGCCCGAGCCCAGAATGATGCCCACCTGCGCGCCGCCGCACGCATCTTGCACGGCCTTGGCTGCCGTGCGAATCTTTTGCATCTCGTCCATGCGTTTCATCTCCCGTTCGTCTGATTCAGGAAGGATTCCCCCGTAAAGGGATTGGGTAACCCGAAAAATTCGAGGATCGTCGCGCCGATATCGGCGAACGTCTCGCGCGTGCCCAGGTTTACGCCCCTGGCGGCACACTTTTGATAGCACAGCATCGGCGTGTGCTCACGCGTGTGGTCGGTTCCAGGGTGCGTCGGGTCGCAGCCGTGGTCGGCAGTGATGATGAGCATGTCGTCCGGGCCCATGCGATCATAGACGTCCGGCAGCGCCCGGTCAAACGCCTCCAGCGCATCGGAGTAGCCCTGTACGTCGTTTCTGTGGCCATAGAGCATGTCGTAATCGACCAGATTGACGAACAGCAGGCCGGAAAAGGGGCACTCCATCGCGCGCAGCATGGACGCGATGCAGGCGGGATTGCCGCTCGCGTGATCCGAATCCGTCAGGCCGCGGTGCGCGAAGATGTCCTCGATCTTGCCCACGCCGAAGACCGTCAGCCCCGCCTCTGACAGCGCGTCGAGCAGGTTACGGGGCGGCGGCATGGAAAAGTCGCGGCGCCGGCCCGTGCGCACGAACGCGCCGGGCGTGCCCACAAACGGCCGGGCGATGACGCGCCCGACGCCCAGATCGCCCTGGAGCATCTCGCGGGCCGTCTCGCAGATGCGGTATAGCTCTTCCACCGGCACGACGTCCTCATGCGCGGCGATCTGAAAGACGCTGTCGGCGGAGGTATATACAATTAGCTTGCCCGTGCGCAGGTGCTCCTCGCCCAGCTCCTCCAGGATGGCTGTGCCGGAGGCCGGGCGGTTGCCCAGCGTGCCGCGGCCCACGCGCGCCTCAAAGGCGCGCATGAAGTCCGCCGGGAATCCGTCGGGAAACGTCGGGAACGGCCGGTCCAGCCGCACGCCCGCGATCTCCCAATGTCCGGTCGTCGTGTCCTTGCCAGCGGAGCGCTCGCGCATGCGGGCGTAGGCCGCCACGGGCGCGCTGTCCGGCGTGCCGAAGCCCGCGCCCTCGATGTTGCACAGCCCCAGCCGCGTCAAGTGCGGCAAGCGGGTGTGGCAGGCGCTCACGACGTGGCGCAGCGTGTGTGCGCCAGCGTCGCCATAGCGATCCGCGTCCGGCAGCGCGCCGATGCCGACGCTATCGAGTACGATCAGAATGGCCTTCTTCATCTGTGTTCACCTTTCTCATTCGCTCCGTCCACCGGCGGCGGAACGGGACAGGGGTCTGACTGCGCGCCGCGGCGCGCTTTTCCCTCCAGTTCCATGCGGATGGCTTCGGCCAGTACGGCGATCGTTTCGCTGTTGGTTGGCTTTCCGCGCTTCTCGTCCATGGTATTGCCAAACATGCTGTAGATGACGCCCGGCTTCGCGCCATCCAGCGCGCTTTCGATCGCATGGCGGATCGACCGCTCGACGAGGTTGGGTTTTGTCGAGCGCATCTGTGCCACGATGCTGTAAACGCCATGCTGCAGGTCTTTGGTCAACCTTGGATCGACCGACATGAGGGCGGCGGACAGCGTCAGATAGCCAAACCCACGCAGCGTGTGGCTCATGCCGACGATGTCGAGCATGTCTCCGGCGATGATTTCGCGCCGGCGCAAGGATGCACGCGCAATGCGGCTGACGGACTGTTCGCTCAGCAGCTGTCCAAATGCCTCCACGCCCTGCGCCAGCAGCTGCTTGTCAAAGAGCAGATCCACGCGCTCTGCCAGCCGCGGGCCCACATATGCCATCAGCTCGGCGGACGTCATGGCCGCTACAAAGGGCAGGCGCGCTACGTTTCCCTCGGCCAGGCGCGCCAGGTACGCCTCGCAGTCCAGGCCGGGCAGATGGACGTCCATCAGCACGGCATCCGGAAGTCGTTCGTTGGTCGCGCGAAGCGCCTCCAATCCATCCGACACGACCTCCAACAGCTCCCAGCGCTCCCCTTCGCCCAACGCTTTGCATACGCCGTCGGATAGCGTCTGATCTCCGACGACGACCAGGATTCGAAATGGAGCTTTCATCCGTACGCTCACCCCGCCGCCGTGTCGCCTTCATCTCGCGCCGTTTACTGTAAATCGAGTTATTCGCCACGGGTACGGAGAATTCCTGCCGTCTATGCGGCTTTCGCCTGTTTGGCCTGCTCCAGCATCCACTCAATGTACATGCCGTATCCCTGTGTCGGATCGTTGACGTACACGTGCGTCACCGCGCCGATGATGTGCCCATCCTGCAGGATGGGACTTCCGCTCATGCCCTGCACGATGCCGCCCGTGCGCTCCAGCAGTTCCGGGTCGGTGACGCGCAGGATCATGCCCTTTTGCGCGGGCGAACCCTGCTGCACGCAGCGTGTGATCTCGACCTCGTACTCGCGCACGGTATCGCCATCGACCGTGGACAGGATGCTCGCCTTGCCCTCATGTACGCTGTAGCGGGAGCCGACGGGCAGGCCCTGTGGATAGAGCGGATTGACGAGCGTCTCGTCGCTCTGGCCGTAAATGCCGAAGGCATTGTTGAGCAGGATACTGCCGAACGTCTCCCCCTCTTTCAGAAAAGAGCCCTTCAGCTCGCCAGGCTCGCCGCGCTCTCCTTTGAGCACGTCGACAATGTCGGCATGCATGATGTCGCCGTCGCGCACGGTCAGCGATTCGCCCGTGTCCACGTCGGTGATTGCATGGCCCAGCGCGCCGAACGCGCCGCTTTCAGGGTCATAAAACGAAAGCGTTCCAACGCCGGCCGTGCTGTCGCGCACCCATACGCCCAGGCGATATTGACCGTCGAGCGCGTCGCGAACCGGCGAAATGCGCATGTGCATCTCCCTTCCGGTTCGCTGAACGACCATCTCGACCGTCTCGCCGCCGCGCGCGTTGACCAGTTGCGTCAGATGCTGCGCATTTTCGATTTCCTGTCCGTCGATCGAGCGGATCACGTCGCCGGGCTGTAAGCCCGCCTCCTGCGCCGGGTTGGCGCCGCCGCCGGTCAGATCGGACGTGCCCACGACAAGCACACCGCTCGTGTGCAGCGCCACGCCGATGGCCTGGCCGCCAGGCACGAGCACGCGGCTTTCCTCAACGCGCACATCCACATTTTTGAAAGGCCACCCGCCGAACAGCGACAGGCGCACCTGCGCATGGCCTTCGCTGAGCGCTGCGAGCTCCACGTCTGTCACCGCTACGTCCTGCAGCGTCTCATCACCCGAGGAGATGACGGCGGCGTCCGGCTGCTCCACCTGTACGCGCAGCGGAAGCCCCCAGGACAGGCGCATCTCCTCACCGGCGCGCAGGACCAATGCGTCCGGCAGCTGCAGGAGCTGCTGAACGGGCGAGGAATAATTGAGCGCGACGACGAGAAGGCTGAGCATGATGCCGCAGACCTTTTTGAGCCCTTTTCGATCCATGAAAAAACAACCCTTTCCCAAGCCATTTCATCTGCCGATCACGCCTACGGTGCGCAAAAGGCCGAAGAAATATGCCGGTTAAGGATTGCCAAAGTCGATTAACGCTTGCCGGATTCGTTGCCCTGTTCCTTGTCGCCGGAGCTTTCCGCCAACAGCTGGCTGAGCTCGCGCATGAACGTCTGGATGTCCTTGAACTGACGGTGGACTGAGGCAAAGCGGATGTAGGAGACCTCGTCGAGCTTGCGCAGGCCATCCATCGCCATTTCGCCAATGCGCGTGGTGGTCACTTCCTGATCCATGGAGTTGAGCATGGCCATCTCGATTTCGTTGACGAGGGCTTCGATATCCGCGATGGCCACCGGACGCTTCTCGCAGGCCTTGACCAGCCCGCGGCGGATCTTGTCCGCGTCAAACGGTTCGCGGCGCTTATCCTTTTTGATGACCAGCAGCGGCAGCGTCTCAATCTTTTCATAGGTGGTAAAACGCCGCCCGCAGCGCTCGCATTCGCGCCGCCTGCGAATGGCGCCGTCCTCAGTCGGCCGTGAATCGACCACGCGACTGTCCGTGCAGTTACAGAAGATACATTTCATACGCCTGACTCCCTTTCGAAACGCCCGAATCTCTGCGAATATTATACTCGACGCGGTGCGAATCGTAAAGGGCCATTCTCAATCCCTTTGCTCCTTCAGGCATACAAGGATGACGTCGTCGCCGATGCGTTCGATCAGCTCCCATGGGATCACCACACCGTTGCGCTCGCCGCGCAGGAGCTGCAACGCGCTGAACGCGCCCGGCACGACGATGGCCTGTACCCGTCCGTCCTGAGGGCAGAATTCCAGATCCATCACCTTGCCCAGCACGCGCCCGTCGGGCACATTCACGACATCTTTACACCGAAGCTCGGACAGGCTCATGGTCATCCCTCCATTTGCTTCATGTCTATGCGGGCGCGGGCGCGTTGAGCGCTTTGCCGCGCAAAAGATCGAAGAGGAGGCCGTCCCTTTTTAGCGGCTGCGACGGTTCGACGGCAAAATACAGCCCGCCCGGAACGGCCGGGCGGGCTTTTTGTATAAAGAAAACCACTCGCTAGGCGAGTGGTTCAAAAAAGCCTATGGCGGTGAAAATGATAAAAAAACT
>CALVNS010000067.1 GCA_944349855.1 uncultured Eubacteriales bacterium
GGCATGCCCTTCCGCGAGGCGCACGCGGTCGTCGGCCGGCTGGTGCTGCACTGCATCAAGGAGGACAAGGCGCTGCTGGACCTGTCGCTGCAGGAGCTGCGCACGTTCTCGGAGCTGTTTGACGAGGACGTGTTCGAGGCCCTCTCCCTGCAGGCGTGCGTGAACCTGCGCAACCTGCCCGGCGGGCCCGCACCCGAGGCCGTGCAGGCCTCCATCGACGCGGGCAAGGCCTTCCTGGACGGGTTCACCTGCTGAATCGAAAACATGAACGCGGCGTGACGGTATCAGATACCGCCACGCCGCGTTTGGCTGTTTATCGCCGCAGCGCGCATGTCCACGCCTCTTTGAGTTCCCCGATCGACTGCTGCCTGAGCGTTCTGTCGTCGCTTACTGCCCTTGTGGCGATGCAAAAGGCTTCATCGCCCAGCTGCCAGGCATCCCGCGATCGCTCATACGAGCCGAACAGGGCAAAGGCCATGGCCCCGGCCGTGTAGACGTTCGTGACCTCGTCGATGACCGTGCCGAGGCGGAATTCCTCGGGCGACATGAACTTTGCGCTGCCCCACAGGCGGCCCATGTCGTTGACAAACGGCTGCCTTTTAAAGAGGTCAATGTCGCAGACCGTCGTCTTGCGGCGCTGACGATCATAGAGAATGCTGCCGTCATAGAAGTCGATCGCGACATAGCCTGCGGAAACGACATAAGCCAAAAAGCACAGGATATCTCCAAAGACCGCCAGCCGGTCCTCCACGGGCAGATCCATGAACCGGCGGTGAGACGCCGGATACATCCGGCCCATGCAGTCGCCGTCGGCCCATTCAAAGACCATCGCAAACCCGCCGCCCACCTCCTCCGCCCGAACGAACGGGATCAGGTTCGGATGCGTCAGCCGGGCATACAGGGGCGCCGTCTCCCTCAGGCGCGCGACGGCCGCCTCGGGCGCGCCGTCATAGGCCGCGGTTGGAGCGCCCGCAAACTTGACGAAGTATCGCCTGCCGCCCTGCTCCACGCCGAAGCAGATATTGCCCGAATCCTGCGCGTCAAAGATCCTGAACACCCTGCCATACCGGCTCAGAAAGCCAAAGTCAAAGGGCGCCTTCAGCCGGTACGGAATGCCCTCCATGCAAAACAGCTCCATCTCATGCCTCCATTCGCGCCCGCATCCGGCCATACGTGACCGCAGCTCTATTGTACAGGCTTTCCGCACCCCGTTCAAGCCCTTGCGCCCCTGTGGCGTGAAAGGCAAAAAAGTGGGCGCGCCGTCTGCACGCCCGTTCCCCGGCTAGGCCTCCTTCGCGTCCGGCGCCATTGCCTCCCGAATGCGCCGCAGGATGCGCGCCTCCTGGCGCGACACCTGCACCTGCGTCATGCCCAGCGCGCGCGCCGTCTGCGCCTGCGTCCAGTCGCGGAAGTAGCGCAGCATGATCAGTTTTTTGTCTCGCTCGGGCAGCTGGTCGATCTCTTCGCGCAGGGCCATGCGGTCGATCGCATCCGCCTGTTCTTCGCCCACGACATCCCCGAGCGTGCCGCCGTCCGCATCCGACAGCGGCGCGTCCAGCGACGCGACGGCGCTGGCGCTTTCCAACGCCATGGCCAGCTCGTGTTCGTCGCAGCGCAGTGCCTGTGCAATCTCCAGCAGCGTAGGCTCGCGCAGCAACAGTTGGCGCAGCGTCTCCGCCGCCCTTGCGGCGCGCGCAGCGGTCTCCTTCAGCCTGCGCGACACGCTCAGCGGCCCGTCGTCGCGCAGAAACCGGCGTATCTCGCCCATGATCATCGGCACGGCGTAAGTGGAGAAGCGCACGTTCAGCTCCACCCGGAAGTTTCGGATGGCCTTCACGAGCCCCAGCGCCCCCAGCTGGTAGAGCTCCTCCATCTCGCATCCGCGGCCCGCAAACCGCCCGCAGACGGAGCGTACCAGCGCGAGATTCGCGCCGACCATGCGCTCCAACGCCTGCGCGTCGCCCGCCTGCGCCTGCCGGATGAGCGCCATGGCCTCTTCGTGTGAGAGTACGCCGGCCATCACGCGTCAGCGCCGAACCGCTTGGTCATGCGCACGCGGGTGCCCTCGCCGGGGACGGACGTGACCTCCAGCGTGTCCATGAACGTCTGCATCACGGAAAACCCCATGCCGGATCGCTCCATCTCCGGCTGCGTGGTGTAAAAGGGCTCCATGGCCTTTTCCACGTCCGCGATGCCCTTGCCCGCGTCCTCGATCGTGACGCTCAGCACGTGCTCATCCTCAACGCAGGCGCTGAGCACGACCATGCCCTGCGTGCCCTCATAGCCGTGCACGATCGCGTTGGTGACCGCCTCACTGACCGCCGTCTTCACGTCTGTGATCTCCTCGATCGTAGGGCCCAGCTGCACGGCGAACGCGCTGATGACCACGCGCGCGAAGGATTCATTCTGTGCGCAGCCGAGAAACTCCAGCCGCATGCTGTTCTTGCTCACCATAATCCCATCCTCCCGTGTTATCGCACTTTTTCGATGATGCGCTGCAGCCCGGAGAGCTGAAAGATCCGCTCCACGTGCGGGCTCATGTTGCACACCGCCATGCGGCCCCCGCATCTGCTGAGCGTACGATAGCGCCCGATCAGCACGCCAATGCCCGAGCTGTCCATGAACGACACCCCCTGCATGTCCACGATCAGGCGCTGCGGCCGTTCTTCCTCGATGAGCCGGTCCATCTCCTGACGGACAATCTGCGCGCAGTGATGGTCCAGTTCTCCCTCCAGGCAGACGACCAGCGCATCCCCCTGCTTCCTATGTTTGAGCATATCCCTGCCTCCTCCGCTCCGGTGATTGCGTTTGTTTCCGTATTCACCTGCCCATATCCTGCCGCGAAAGCGCACTGTTTATGCCGAAACCCTCAAAACCGTTCGACAAAAAATGCAAGGACCGCCCCGCGCCGCAATGCGGCCAAGGGCTGTCCCCTACAAGAAGCCTGCCGGGCAGATCAGGGATCCGTCGGGCGTGTCATGATGGAAAAGGGCCGGTTGGACAGTCGGTGCGTGACGGTCCGCTGCGGGCAAAAGCCGGCGTGGGTGTACAGCGCGATGGCGCGCCGGTTGAAGCACGCCACGGTCAGGCGCATCTCCTGCGGTCCGAACGCATGGCGCGCATACACAAGTCCAGCCCGCAGGAAGGCCGCGCCCTCTCCACGCCCGCACCGGTCCGGGCGCAGGCCCAGGCCCAGGTCGACGGGGCCGTTCGGGTAGACATCCGCCTCTACCGTCGGAATCCGCGCCGCTTCCCCGAAGCAGAAGTAGCCGACGAGCTCTTTTCCCCGGGTGGTACAGGCAAAATACGCGCCACTCATCAGCTCGTTCAGCGTCTCCTGATCCGGTCGGAAACTGTACACCGCGTATTCGCCCGCATACGTCCATCGAGCGATCGCCTTGGCAGCCGGAAGCGTCATGGGGCCGATCTCATACGCCATCGCCATCCCTCCGTTCCTGCCGCCCATGCGTCGAGGCGACGCTCTGATTGTACCACGTCGGGACCGCGCGCGCAATGGCCGTCATCCCGCAGCCTGTCGAACTTCCTCGCCCGTCATGCGCTCGCGCGCAAGCAGCGCCTCCGCCACGCGCTCCAGTGCATCGCGGCGCGCGCGAAGCGTCCCTTCAGCCAGGTCCATCGCCTCGCGCAGCATCCGCTCCACCGCCGCGCGCGCACGCGCGCCATCCGCCAGGTGATCGGGCAGGGCGTCCGCGGCGACGTATCCCAGGTCGTCGTCCATGCCCCAGCACAGGCATGCCGACGAGGCCAGGCGCGTCGCATGTTGCAAGTCGCCCGCCGCGCCGTTGGTGATCTCCTCGCCGCCGAGCACGATGCGCTCCGCAGCGCGTCCGCCCAGCGCCGCGGCCATGCGCGCCAGCACCTGCGCACGCGAGAGGAAGGCGCTGTCCGGCGGCACGGCCATGCTGTATCCACCCGCGCCGCCCGTGCTGGGCACGATGCTCACATGGCTCAGACGCGTTTCAGGCATGAGCAGCAGCGTGAGCAGCGCATGCCCGGCCTCATGCACCGCCGTCACGTAGCGCTCGCGCGCCGTGAGGCCGGCTCCGGCGCGCTCCTCGCCCACAAGCATCGTCGAAAAGGCGCGATGCACGTCCTCGGGCGCAATGCGCTCCGCACTGCGCTGCGCTGCATAGATTGCCGCCTCGTTGAGCAGGCCCTCCAACTTTGCGCCGCTGAAGCCCACCGTGTCCTGTGCGAGCGCATCCCAGTCGACCGATGGCTCGAAGGGCTTATCCTTGGCGTGCAGCGCGAGGATCTTGGCGCGCTGTTCCCTGCCGGGCAGGCCCACACAGACGTGACGGTCAAAGCGGCCCGGGCGCAGCAGCGCTTCGTCCAACGTGTCCACGCGATTCGTCGCCGCCAGCACGATGACGCCAGCTCCGCCGTCAAAGCCATCCATCTGCGTGAGCAGCGCGTTGAGCGTCTGTTCGCGTTCCTCGCTGGACATTCCGTCGCGCCGCTTGCCCAGCGCGTCGATCTCGTCGATGAAGATCACTGCGCGCCCGGCCTTTTTGGCCTTGGTAAACAGCTCGCGCACACGCGCCGCACCGACGCCAACATACACCTGCACAAAGTCGGATCCGGACACCGCGTAAAACGGCACACCCGCCTCACCCGCCAGCGCGCGGGCCATCAGCGTCTTGCCCGTTCCCGGCGGTCCGTACAGCAGTACGCCGCGCGGAGGCCGCGCGCCCAGGCGGGCATAGCGCTCCGGCTCTCGGAGCGCATCGGCCAGGGAACGCAGCGACGCGAGCGCCTCCTCGTTGGCAGCTACATCCGCAAAGCGCGTGGACGGCGCTGCTTCGCTGACCTCCATTGCCAGCCCCTTGGCCAGGCCGGTTCGCGCGCGCGCCGACGAGCGCAGCGCAGACACGAGTGCGAAGACCAGCAACCCGCCCAGCAGCAGGCGCATCACATCCTCCTGATCCAGCACATTCGGCCATGCATAGTAGAGCGCCACGGTGAAGCACGCAGCCGCAATGAGCAACAGCGCCGTGCGCGCCGCCCGCCCGGAACGATTTCTCACATTTGCCACCTCATTATATTTTCATCATGAATGAATGCGTTCATTATACACGAGGTGACACGGCGCGTAAACGGACAAATGTTGGATGCGTAATCTTGCTTCCGGAAGGCGAAACTGAATGCGTCTGGAGGGGCGCAACATGAAAAAGAAGCTCGCGCGCGCGGCGTTGATCGCGCTTTTATGTCTGCTCGCGCTGGGGGCGGGCGGGTTTGCATTCATCTACTTTGCATTTGACGCGCACGAATGGCAGAAGATCGATCTGCAAAAGCTGGTCGACCTGCAGCAGACCTCTCGCGTTTACGATGGGAATGGCGCGCTCGTGCAGGCGCTTTCCAGCTCGGAAAACCGCACGGTCGTGCCGATCGAGCGCATTCCGCGCTACGTGCAGGACGCATTCATCGCCGCCGAGGACCTGCGGTTTTATGAGCATTCAGGCTTTGACATCGTGCGCATGGCCGGCGCGCTGATCAGCGACATCAAGTCCCGCTCCCTGCGCGAGGGCGCGAGCACGATCACGCAGCAGCTCGTCAAGCTCACGCACCTGACCAGCGAAAAGACGTTTGCGCGAAAGTTTGAGGAGATCTACCTCGCTTGGCAGCTGGAACAGGACTTTTCCAAGGACGAGATTCTGGAGATGTATCTCAACTACATCTATTTCGGCAACGGCGCTTACGGCATTCAAGCGGCCGCTCAGACGTATTTTGGCGTGGATGTGGAGGATCTGTCCCTCGTGCAGGCCGCAGGTCTGGCCGCAACGATCAAGGCGCCTTCGGCCTACGCACCACACCTGGAGCCGGAAAACAATCGCGACCGGCGCAATTACATCCTGCGCACGATGGCGGAAAACGGCTTCATCACGCAAGAGGAGGCGTCGCTTGCACAGCAGACGTCCCTATGGGTGCTGCGCCGTGAGGAAGAGCCCACCGCCTACGGCTGGTTTGTGGATGAAGCGCTGCGCCAGACGGAAGATCTGCTGAACATCTCCGCGGACGCGCTGCTCGGCGGCGGATATCACATCTACACGACGCTGCAGCCGGAATTGCAGCAGATTGCCGACGCACTCTATGCAGACGCGCAGTATTTCCCTCCCGACGCGCAGGATGGTACGCCCATACAGAGCGCCATGAGCGTCGTCGATGCGCGCACGGGCGCGGTCGTCGCGATGATCGGCGGGCGGGAATACAGCGTGCGCCGCGGGTTGAACCGCGCCGTGCAGATGCGCCGCCAGCCTGGCTCCGTGCTCAAGCCGCTATCTGTCTATGGGCCCGCGCTGGAGCTGGGCTACACGACGGCCAGCGTCCTGCTTGACGAACAGGGCAACTTCGGCGGCTATACGCCGCAAAATGCAGGCGGCAAATACTATGGACGCGTGAGCATGCGCACAGCGCTCAGGCGCTCGCTGAACGTGCCGGCGGTACGGCTGTTGCAGGAGATCGGCCTGCCCGCCGCAGCGGAATATCTGGCGCGCTTTGGCATTGAGACGAGCGATGCAGACCTGAACCTCTCGCTGGCACTGGGCTCCATGTCCCGCGGCGTCACGCCCACACAGCTGGCTGCAGCCTATGCAGCTTATGCGGCGGGCGGCGTCTACCGCGCGCCCTATGTCGTGGAGCGCATTGAAGACAGCATGGGCAACGTCCTGTACGCGCATGCGGACGCGCCCGTACAGGTCGTCTCAGCGCAAAACGCCTATCTGATGACCTCCATGCTGCAGACCGTCACCACCAGCGGCACGGGCTCCAAGCTCGGCGCGCTGGGCATTCCCGTGGCGGGCAAGACGGGCACCGTCTCCATGGCGGGCGGCAACCGGGACATCTGGATGGCCGCCTACACGCCCCAGTATGCCGTCGTCACCTGGATGGGCTTTGATCAGACCGACAGCGCGCACAAGATCGCCAACGGCACGACGGGCGGCGCCAACACGGCCGCCCTGGCCGCCGCCTTCTTTCGGGAGGCGCTTGCCGGCGTCGAGTCGCCGGAGTTTCCAGTGCCCGACGGCCTGATCTGGCTCACGCTTGACGAGCGTGCCATGCAGCTGACCGGCCAGGCGATGCTCGCCAGCGACACGACGCCGGCGCGCTACCGCTATGGCGAGGTGTTCTTGCAGCACAACCGTCCCTACGACGTCAGCACCGTCTGGAATCCGCCGCTGGCGCCCATGAACTTCTATATCGACCACGCGTCCAGCGGAAAGCCGCTGCTGCACTTCACCTCGGCGCAGTACGCGCGCTATCGGATCGTGCGTGAGGCTGCGGGCGGGGAGACGCTGCAGCTGACGGAGATGGTGCTCGACGCAGGCCAGGAAGCCGTCTATGAGGACGCGGATGCGCAGGTCGGTGTGACGTACACCTACCGCGTCATCCCCATCCACGAGGAGCTTCTGCAGGAGGGCGTCTGGCTCGAGGGCCAGAGCGCCGCGCAGGTGGCCCAGGCGCGCTGGACGTACGACACGCTGCTCGGCGGTCTGGTCGACTGGCTTGCGCCCGCTCAGGAGCCGACGCCCTCGCCCACGGAGCGCACGTCGCTGTTCTGGTGACCTAGGCCGTGCAGTCCGTCCGCTCAAAGTACTCCTTATTGTACAGGTATGCTGCGTCCTCCGGCCAGCGCTCGCCAACGCGGTCGTTGTACGCTCGCGCCAGCGAGCGCTCGCCGAGGCGATCGTAGCACACGCACAGCTGCAGCAGCGGCACGTAATCATAGCAGGCGGACTGCACAAACGCGCCGGAGCGTTCATCCTTCTTGCATGCAAGCGCCCGTTCGTACCAATAGGCAGCGGCGCGATAGTTCTGCATGGCCATGAAGCCCGCGCCGATTTCGCAGCAGGTCTCCGCCCGCGGCAGGTCCATCGCAAACGTCCGCATGCGCATCGCCTGCGCTTCCTCCATTCTGCCCAGCGCTTGCAGGCACTGGGCGGCGCAACGGCAGGCCTCGATGCGGTTTTCAATCCATCCATCGGGCCGCGCGAGGAATTCTTCAAAGCGCTCCAACGCCTGTTCGTATCGCTTGTGATCCCTCAATTCCCGTGCATAATAAAACAGTCCACGCGTATCCAGCGGTTCGCCGCGGGCGATCAACTTCTCATAGATGCGCAGGTTGCGTCCGCTCTCGCCTGCCCCTTCCTTGCGATGGCGAATGACCGCATCCCCATAGACGATCCGTCCGCGCGGCGCCACCGCCTCATGCACCGCTCCTTCAAATCGGAAGCCCATCGAGCGGCGGAGCAGTCGCTCCCGATAGTAGGTCAGCGACGGCTCGCCGCGCGCGTTGAGCCCCACATAGTAGGGCAGCATCACGACATCCGCGTTTTGGCCAATGGTCCGCTTGAGCGCGATCAGCCGCTTGGCGTCCTGCGGCTCAAGCACATCGTCCGCATCCACCCAGAAGAGAAAGTCCTTCGTCGCCTTGGAAAAGGCATAGTTGCGCGCAAGCGCAAAGTCGTCCTGCCAGGCAAAATCATAGACCCGATCGGTAAACCTGCGCGCGATGTCCCGGGTGTCATCCGTGGAACCCGTGTCGACGATCACGATCTCGTCCACGGCCGAGGCCACCGATTCCAGGCAGCGGGCCAGATGCCGGTGTTCGTTTCGCACGATCATGCAAAGGCTGATGGTCGCGCCTTCAATGCGTTCGTTCATGGCGTATCCCTCCGCACGTGCATCTTTACTCCGTCATAGGATATGCCGGGAGCGGTTGAAAGACATCTTCCGCCTCAAAATTCAAGGAAAATGGTGATTCGCTTGCCGATTTATTATCCTCCGGGCAATCGCTGCGCCGGCACATATAGCAATGTCTGCCGGCCAACCTCGCCCTATCCCTCGTGCCGCATGCCGTGGGCCTGCTGCTGCCAACGGCCTTGCGCCCCGACAGGCATCACTGGGCCCACCGGGCCGACCGGGCCCACCGGACCGGCCGGGCCCACCGGGCCGACCGGACCTGCCGGCCCGACCGGCGCCACAGGCGCTGCCGGCGCGCCGCTCAGCCAAACGGTTGTTTACGATCCGCTCAATGCCCCCAACTATGTTGCGGGAACGCCCGTAGTGTATGACGGTTCGCTCTACGCAGTCATGCGTTCCAATCCGACCGGTACGCCTGGCAGTTCGCCCGATTACCTGCTGCTCGTATCCAGCGGCGCAACCGGGCCGACCGGTCCGGCTGGAGCGACAGGCTCAACGGGCCCCACCGGGCCCATTGGCGATACCGGCCCGACGGGCCCCATGGGCCTCACCGGCCCCACCGGACCCACCGGCGCTGGCGATACAGGCCCCACCGGGCCCACTGGCCCCACCGGCCTCATGGGGAATACCGGTCCCACCGGACCCACCGGCGCTGGCGACACCGGCCCCACCGGACCCACCGGCGCTACCGGCGCCACCGGACCCACCGGCATCACCGGCCCCACCGGTGCTGGCGATACCGGTGCGACGGGCGCCACCGGCGCTACCGGCGCCACCGGACCCACTGGCATCACCGGCCCCACCGGCGCTGGCGATACCGGTGTGACGGGCGCCACCGGCGCGACCGGCGCGACCGGCGCAAC
>CALVNS010000068.1 GCA_944349855.1 uncultured Eubacteriales bacterium
GGCTACCGCTGCGGCAGCTTCCTGCAGACGCCGGGCGCGATGGACGTGGGTGTGGAGTTCAACTCGCTGTCCAAGACGTACAACATGGCCGGCGCGCGCGTGGGCTTTGCGATGGGCAACGAGCGCATGATCGCGCTGTTGCGCTCGCTCAAGAGCAACTTCGACTTCGGCATCTTCCTGCCCATCCAGCTGGCGGCGGAGGCCGCGCTCAACGGCCCGCAGGACAGCGTCGAGCAGACGCGCAGCACCTATCAGCGCCGGCGCGATCTGCTGCTGGACGGCCTGGCGCAGGCGGGCTGGGCGATCGACCGGCCGCGCGCCACGATGTTCGTGTGGGCGCGCATTCCGCAGGGCTTTGAGAGCAGTGAGGCGTTTGCGCGCGCGCTCATGCGGCGCACGGGCGTCATCGTCGTGCCCGGCACGGCGTTCGGCCCCTCGGGCGAAGGGCATGTGCGCATCGCGCTCGTACAGCCGCAGGAGCGGTTGGAGGAGGCCGTGCGGCGCATCGCCGAAAGCGGCATTCTGAGGGAGCGGGCATGAGGGCGGATCTGCACGTCCATACGACGGCGTCGGACGGCGCCTGCACGCCGGGCGAGGTGGTATCCGCCGCTGCACAGGCCGGGTTTGACCTGCTGGCGGTCACGGATCACGACACGATCGGCGGGATCCGGGCGGCGATGGCGCGCGCGCAGGAGCTGGGCATGGCCCTGCTGCCGGGCGTGGAGTTGAGCGTCGTCAGCGCGGGCTCGGACCGGGAAATTCACCTGCTCGGCTATGGGCTCCATCCCGACGATCCGGGACTTGCGGCCTATTTTGACCGCAAGGAGCGGGAGCGGGAGGCGCGCGCGCAGGCGATGGTCGAGCGCGTGCGCGCGCTGGGCATGGATGTGCGCTTTGAAGAGGTGCGCGCCATGGCCGGTGGGGTCATCTCCCGCTCGCACATCGCCAAGCGCATGGTGGAGCTGGGGTGTGTGGGCAGCGTCAAGGAGGCGTTCGAGCGCTTTCTGAATCCCGGTCGGCCCGCCTATGTGCCGCGCGAGGCCACGACGATGGCGCAGGGCTGCGCGCTGCTGCGCGCGGCAGGCGCCGTGTCGGTGCTGGCGCATCCGGGTCTTTTGCGCATGGGCGAGACGGCGTTGGAGGCGTGTGTAGCCGAATGGCAGGGACAGGGCCTGCAGGGACTGGAGGCGTTTCATCCGAGCCACCAGGCCAACCACGCGCGCTTTCTGTACGGCCTGGCGCGCAGGCGCGGCCTGCTCGTGACGGGCGGGAGTGACTATCACGGCGAGGCGATGCGCCCTACGCACCTGGGGGACGGTCTGGCCGGCTGGGAGAGCTGCGATGCGGACGTGCGCGCGCTGTGGCATGCGGCGGGAACACGCTGCGGAAGGCTCCCTGACGAACCGATTTGACGGCGGAAAAGGAGGGGGACGGCTTTGTCCATGTATTCCCGGGCCGGCTACACGCCGCCGCAGGCGCCCAAGCCGCCGGCAGAGCCCAGGCGCAAAAAGGGCGGTTCCGGCGGACGCAGGCCGCCCACCCGACGGCCGGGCGGACGCATCCGCTTTTCACGGCGCGCCAAGGCGGTCTTCGCACTGCTGCTGACGCTGATCGTGCTGGTGCTGGCGACGATGGGCGTGGCGGTGTTCATGAGCCTGTACGTACACGCTTACGACGATGCGTTCGTACCTGGCGTGTACATCGGCAACGTGCCGTTGGGCGGCCTGACGCCCGAGGAGGCGGCGCAGCAGCTGTCCGGCGTCGCGCAGATGGGCATGGAGGGCTGGCACGTCAACCTGACGTATCAGGACGTGACCAAGACCATCACGCCGCAGGATCTGTCCATGACGTTCGATGTGGGCGATCAGCTGAACCGTGCCTGGGCCATCGGGCGTTCGGGCAGTCTCTTTGAGCGCTTTATGCAGATCCGCCAGGCGCAGCAGGAGCCCGTGACGATCGTCGGGCAGATCTCCTACGACGAAGCGCGGCTGGATGAGATCCTCAGCCAGGTGCAGGCGGGGCTGGAACGCCAGGTGCAAAACGCCACCTCATCCTTTGAACCCTCGAGCGACACGCCGTTTTCCTTTACCGACGAGGTGTATGGACGCCACCTGGACACGGCGCCCGTCAAGGAGCAGATTGTCGAGGCGATCACGACCCTAACCAGCCGCGACATCGTGCTGGAGCCGGAGTTGACCGCGCCCGAGATCACCCGCGCGATGCTTGAGGAGAACCTCTCTGCAATCGTGATCGTCACGAGCAATATCTCCTCCTCCAGCGATGAGGGCCGTAACCAGAACATCTCCGTCGCGCTGGATCATCTCAACGGACTGGTCATCTCCGCGGGCGAGCGCGTGTCGTTCAACAGCGCGGTCGGCAAACGCACGACGGAAAACGGCTATACGACGGCGCTGGAGATCGCCTATGGCGAGTACGTCGAGGGCATCGGCGGCGGCGTGTGCCAGGTTTCCACGGCGCTGTATCAGGCGGTGCTTCGCGCGGGGCTGGAGGTGTTGGAGCGAACGCCGCACGCGATCCCATCCAATTATGCGGAGATGGGGCAGGATGCGACCGTATCGGACCGCGGTCTGGACTTCGTCTTCCGCAACTCCAGCGACATGCCCATCTACATCAAGGCGCGCATGGTGACGGACACCAGCCGCAAGTACATCGAGATCACAATCTTTGGGAAACCCCTGCCCGACGGCATCCGCTATACGCTCGAATCGACCGTGATCGAGACGATCCCGCTGCCAGAGCCCGTGTACGTGCGAGACAAGGATGCCCAATACGTCGTCTATGACGACGAGGAATATCAGGCCAGCGACGGCCGCGAGGGCTATGTGGTGGAGACGTACCGGGTCACGTCGCAAAACGGCGCGGTCACCGAGCGCGAGCTCATCTCCACGGATACCTATGACGCAAAGGCGCCGGAGATCTACGTCGGCGCGCAGCCCAGGCCCACGCCGACGCCGGCCCCGACGCCCACCCCCACGCCGATCGCGTGAATACATATCAGACATGTAGGAGGAGAACATCATGGACAAGCAGTGCTTTCTGACTCAAAAGGGACCCAAGGCCGTCGGCCCGTACTCGACCGCAGTGACCTATGGCGACACGATCTACCTGTCGGGCATGATCCCCATCGATCCTGCCACGCAGAAGCTCGTCGAAGGCGATTGCGCCGCGCAGGCCGTGCGCGTGTTTGAAAACATCCAGCTCGTGCTGGGCGAGATGGGCGCGACGATGCAGGACGCGCTCAAGACCACCGTGTACCTGACCGACCTGTCCAAGTTCGGCGAGGTGAACGAGATCTACAAGGACTGGTTTGGGCCGGACTATCCCGCGCGCACGTGCGTGGAGATCAGCAAGCTGCCGCTCGGCGCGCAGATTGAGGTCGAGGTCATCGCCCGCAAGGCCTGAACGAGGCAGATATGACGAACGCCCTGTTTTCAAAAGAAAACAGGGCGTTTTGAATGCTGCGCATGCGGATTTGCCGCTTATGCTTTGGACTCATGGGACGCAATCTGGTCGTTGAGCAGGTTGATGTTGCCGCAGCCCATCGTCAGCACCAGATCGCCGGGCTGCCAGTGTGCGCGCAGGTACGCCTCCGCATCGTCGAATGTGGGCGTGTAGTGCACGTGCTGGCCGGTGCGCGCAATGGCGTCCACCAGCATCGTCGCGTGGATGTCGCCGGGGTCTTTTTCACGCGCGGCAAAGATGTCCGTGATGAGGATCTCGTCCGCGTCCCGGCAGCAGTCGATGTAGCCGTCGAACAGGCGCTTGACGCGCGAGTATGTGTGCGGCTGCATGACGGCCCACAGCCGGTTGGGGTGCTGCAGCTTGGCGATGGACAGCGCGTTGCGCATCTCCGTGGGGTTGTGCCCATAGTCGTGGTACAGGCGCACGCCCTGCACGGTGGCGGTCAGCTCGAAGCGGCGGTGTGCGCCGCAGAAGGCGTCCATGCCGAGCTCCAGCGCCTCGTCGGGCGCGCCCAGCGCGTGCGCGGCGGCCAGCGCGGCCAGCGCATTCATGACGTTGAACACGCCCGGAACGCGCATTTCGATGTGCGCGAGCGTCTGGCCAGCGTGGATCAGGTCGAAGCGCGCATGGCCCGTCTCGTCGTAGCGCAGATTTCCGGGGCGCCAGTCGTTTGCCTCGCCCAGGCCGAAGGACTCGTGCGCGCAGGGGAGCGCATCCATTAACTCGCGCACGCGCGGATCGTCGCCGTTGCCGATGCACAGGCCGTCCGCGGGCAGCAGCGCCAGGAAGGCGCCAAACGCGCGCTGGATGTCGTCGATGTCCCTGTAAAAGTCCAGGTGATCCTCCTCAATATTGAGCACGACGGCGATTGTCGGGCGCAGGTGCAGAAAGCTGGCATTGAATTCGCACGCCTCAGCGATGAACGCGTCGCCATGGCCGATGCGCGTGCTGCCACCGATGGCGTCCAGCTGACCGCCGATGTGGATCGACGGGTCCAGATTCGCCTCCATTGCGACCTGCGCGAGCATGGAGGTGGTGGTCGTCTTGCCATGGGTGCCGCAAACGCCCACAGCCCGGGGATATCCCTCCATCAGCTGGCCCAGGAGCACGGCGCGCTCCATCGTCGGGATGGAAAGGCGTTCGGCCTCCACGCGCTCGGGGTTGTCCGGCGCGATGGCCGCAGTGTAGACGATCAGGTCCGCCCCGCGTACGTTTTGCGGCCGGTGCCCGATCTGAACGGGAATGCCCAGGGCGCACAGGCCGCGCGTCGCGTATGATTCGGTTCCGTCCGAACCGGTGACGGCGTAGCCCTTTTGCAGCAGCATTTCGGCCAGGCCCGACATGGAGCTGCCGCCGATGCCGATCATGTGGACGCGCCTGCCCACATAGTCGCGGATGTGCGGTGAAAGCATAAGGTCACTCCCTCTGAAGCCGAGAACTTCTTCGTGCGTATCATCCCTATTATACGCTTTTGCTGGCATATGTATCAACGGGTTTTTGAAAAATATGCGTGAACTCACAAAATCGCCGATAAAAGGAAAGAAAATGGGGCCGTATACTGGATTTTGCGGGAAAAGTGAATTATAATATGGACGATTCCTGAAAACATTCGTTTTTTGAAAGGAGATCGCCCATGGACCGCATCCGGCGCAATGAGCGCCTCGCCGCGATGACGCGCATCCTGACCGCAGCGCCCAACCACATCTTTACGCTCAGCCACTTTTGCGAGATGTTCGGCGCAGCCAAGTCGACGCTCAGCGAGGATATCGACATCCTGCGCGAGGTATTCGCGCAGTTTCATCTGGGGCACCTAGAGACCGTAACGGGGGCCGCCGGCGGCGTGCGCTATCGCCCGATCCTCGTGGGCGAGGAGGCGCGCGCCTGTATGGAGACGGTCGCGCAGATGCTCTCCTCGCCGGGGCGCGTGCTGCCGGGCGGCTTCGTGTACATGGCCGATGTGCTTTCGCGCCCCGATCTGGTCGAGAAGATGGGCATGATCATGGCCTCGCAGTACTACCGCCAGGAGCCGGACTTCGTGCTGACGATGGAGACGAAGGGCATCCCCGTCGCGCTCATGGCCGCCAAGGCGCTGGACGTACCGCTGGTCATCGTGCGCCGGGACAGCAAGGTATACGAAGGCCCCGCGGTCAACATCAACTACCTGTCCGGCTCGGCCGGGCGCGTGGAGACGATGTCCCTGTCGCGCCGGGCGGTCAAGGAGGGCCAACGCGCGCTGATCGTGGATGACTTCATGCGCGCAGGCGGCACGGCGCGCGGCATGGTCGATATGATGCGCGAGTTCGCGGTGACGGTGGTGGGCATCAGCGTGGTCATGGCCACGCGCGAGCCCCAAAAGAAGCGGGTGGAGGGCGTGAAGTCCCTGCTGATGATGGAACAGGTGGACGACGCGCAGGAATGCGCGGTCATCCATCCGTCGGATTGGCTCTTGCAGTAGACAAGACTGGAGGCGTGGCGTATGAACCGTATGGCACTCATTCTGGCTGCGGACGACGGCGCACAAATGCAGTCCGGTATTCCCAAGGCGCTGCACACGCTGTGCGGCAGGACGATGATCGAGCATGTCGCGCATGCGATGCACAGCGTGTGCGGCGATGTCGCCTATGTGCTGGGCGAAAGCCGCGAAGCGGTGCTGCGGCGCGTGGGACAGGACGCCCTGCATGTGGCGCAGCCTGCGCAGGATGGTTGGGGCACAGCGCGCGCCGTCCGGGCCGCGATGCCGCTGATTGCCGGTCGAGAGGGCTGCGTGATCATCGCGCCGGGCGATGTGCCGCTGGTGAGCGAGGAGTCGCTGGAGCGGCTGGTGAGCGCTGTCGAAGAGGGCGACAGCCCTGCGGCGCTGCTCTACGCGTCTCTGGATGAGCCCGCGGGATACAACCGCATCGTGCGCGACGAGCTCGGCCAGGTGCAGTACGTGGCCCGAAGCGAGCAGCTGACGCAGGCGCAGTCGCGCATCCGCGCGTGTAATGCGTCGATCTACTGCGTGCGCATCGACATGCTGATGTGGGCGCTGCCGCTGGTCAAACCCAGCGAATCGGACGGATTGTATCACCTGTCCGACCTTGTGGGCATCCTCAGCGGCGCGGGATACCGCGTGCAGGGCGTCAAGATGCGCGACCCGATGGAATGTATCGACGTGGACGACTGCGAGCAGCTGGCGCGCGCGAGCAAGGCGATGCGCACGCGCATCAACCGCCGCCTGATGCGCGCGGGCGTGACGATGATCGATCCGGATGCGACCTATGTCGAATCCGACGTGCAGGTCGGCGCCGGCACGCGCATCTATCCCGGCTGTGTGCTGGAGGCGGGCACGGTCGTTGGCCGCAACTGCAAGCTGCTGCCGCACTCGCGCCTGCACGGGGCAAAGATCGGCGACCGGGTGACGATCGAGAACTCCGTCGTGCTGGAGGCCGAGGTGGCCGACGATACGACCGTCGGCCCATTCGCCTATCTGCGTCCGGGCACGCGTGTGGGCAGCGGCTGCCGCGTGGGCGACTTCGTGGAGCTTAAGAACAGCAGCATTGGCGATGGCACGAAGGTCTCGCACCTGACGTACGTGGGCGACAGCGACCTGGGCCGCGACATCAACCTGGGCTGCGGCGTGGTGTTCGTCAACTACGACGGAAAGGTCAAGCGCCGCTCGACGGTCGAGGATCACGCGTTCATCGGCTGCAACGTCAACCTGGTCGCGCCCGTGCACGTGGGCAAGGACGCGTATATCGCCGCGGGCTCGACGGTGACGCGCGACGTGCCGGATGGCGCGCTGTGCGTGGCGCGTGCGCGCGAGACGGTCAAGGAGGGCTGGGTCCAGGCGCGCAAGGAGCAGGGAAAGCTCTGAGCAGGCCGGGCCGAAGGGCATGCCAAAATGCCGAACGATTCCACAAAAACACGAGCGGGGGAGGCAATGCCTTCCCCGCGTATCCCCGTTTTGGATAAGGCAAGGAGAGATGGGCATATGCTGGTCATCGTAGGGCTGGGCAATCCCGGCAATCAATACGCGCGCACGCGCCACAACGTGGGCTTTGACGTCGTGGACGTCTTGATTGAAAAGCTGTCCGCCGGTTCGCCCAGGCGGATGTGCAGCGCGCTCGTGTGGGAGACGCGCGTGGATGGCGAGCGCGTCGCGCTGTGCAAGCCGCAGACGTACATGAACGACAGCGGACGCAGCGTTGCGGAGCTCGTGAGCTGGTATAAGCCGGACGCGGGACGCCTGCTCATCGTCTATGACGACATCGACCTGCCGCTGGGCAAGCTGCGCCTGCGCGCAAGCGGCAGCGCAGGCACGCACAACGGCATGCGCTCGATCGTCGCCGCGCTGGGCCGGCAGGACTTCCCGCGCCTGCGCGTGGGGGTCGGCGCCAAGCCGGAGGGCTGGGATCTGGCCAACTGGGTGCTGTCGCATTATCAGACCGAGGAGGAGCGCAAGGTGCAGTTTGACGCGTTCCTCCGGGCGGCGGACGCGGCGCTCATCTTTGCGCGCGAGGGGATCGAGCCCGCCATGCGCGCCTGTAACGTCAAGGGTTGAGGAGGGGACGGATGGCAAACGCATTTCTCATGCGGGCGCTCAAGGGCTGGGAGCCCTATGACCGCCTGCTCCAAGACGCCGCGGCGCACGTGCCCGCGGCCGTTTACGGCATGAGCGAGACGCAGAAGGCGCACATCGCCGCGTCGCTGTCCGAGGACGCGCGGCGTCCCGTGCTCTTCGTCGTCGCCAGCGACCAGGCGGCCGCGCGCGCGCATGAGGACATCCTGCAGATGCTCGGTGGCGGCGCGGCGGTCTTTCCGGCGCGCGAGACGCACCTGTATCAGGCCGTCGCGCAGAGCCAGGAGCTGTCCTGGCGGCGCATTGAGACGCTGCGACGCCTGCTGGCGGGCGAGATCCGCGTGGTCGTTGCGCCCGTCGATGCGCTGATGCAGCGCCTGATGCCCCGTGCGCTCTTTGAGGCGCACACGCTGCGCCTTTCCGAGGGCGACGTGCGCGCGCCGGGCGACCTGGCCGCCGCGCTTTCGCAGGCGGGGTACGCCCGCGAGGAGATGGTCGAGGGCAAGGGACAGTTCGCGCTGCGCGGCGGCATTCTGGACGTCTTCCCGCCGGATGCGCTCAGCGCGCTGCGCATTGAGTTCTTCGACGACGAGGTCGACTCCATCCGCACCTTCGATGTGCTCACGCAGCGCTCGCAGGCACGCCTGAAGGAGGCCGTCATCCCGCCCGCGGCGGAGGCGCTGGTCGATCCTGCGCAGGGGCCGCAGGCAGCGCGGCGCCTGCGCGCCTCGCTGCAGACGGCGCTCGCCGCCGCACACGAGAGCGGGAGCGCCTCGCTGCTGGGCAGCCTGCCCATGCAGGAGGAGTATCTCAAGAGCGACGTCGGCCGCGAGGTGCTCGCGCGCGCCGCGCGTCCGGGCACGCCGGGCGAACGGCTTGAGGGCGCCGTGCGCGACATGGCCGACGCGCTGGAGGCGGGGCGCTACGTGCGCGGCCTGGAGCGGTACATGAACCTGCTCTACGCGCGCAGTGAGGAGATTCTGGACTACATGGACGATCCGCTCGTCGTGCTCGACGAGCCGGATCGCCTGCGCGAGCGGTGCAACAACCGCCAGCTGGAGGTTGACGAGGCGCTCAAGAGCGCGCTCGAGCGCGCGGAGGCGATCGGCGAGCAGGCGGGCCTGCTGCTGGACGGCGCGGACACCATGGCGCAGCTGACGCGCGGCGGCGCGCTGGCGATGACGGGCTTTTTGCGCGCGATG
>CALVNS010000069.1 GCA_944349855.1 uncultured Eubacteriales bacterium
TCCGCCGCGCACGCAGAAGGGGACGTCCGCGCCGATCGTGAGGCCGATCTGTTCCAGCTCCGCCTCCGACAGCCCGCAGCCCCACAGGCGGTTGAGCCCGACCAGCACCGCCGCCGCGTCCGCGCTGCCGCCGCCCATGCCGGCCGCCACGGGGATGCGCTTGCCCAGCCACAGGCGCGCGCCCTTTTGCACGCCCGTCGCCTCGCGCAGCGCGTTTGCCGCCCGCAGCGCCAGGTTGGCGCCGTCGGCGGGAACGCGCCCGCCGCGCCCGACCTCCAGCGTCAGTTCATCCGCCGGCTCGACGGTCAGCGTATCCGCCAAGGCGACGGAGTGCATCAGCATATCCAACTCATGGTATCCGTCCGGCCGCTTGGCGCAGATGTCCAGCGTCCAGTTGATCTTCGCGCGTGCCTGAATGCGCAGCATGTTTGCGCCCTCCGTGCGTTTTTTCTTTTATTGTAACGCGTTTTGTGCGTTTGGGCAAGCAAAATCGCGGCGGATTTCGGCGGATCATGCCTCCGCCGTGCCGCGCCTGAGCACGACGACCGGCTCGCCGGCGCGCGCCTCCTCCAGCTGCGGGTTGAGCGCGCGCAGCGACTGCGCATCCACGCGGTAGCGCTTGGCGACATCCCACGCCGTCTCGTCCTGTGCGGGATAGTATACGACGATAGCCCCCGGCTCCGCCTGCGCGGGCGTGCGCGTCACGTCCGTGACCACCTGCAGCGGCTGCGCGCCGCAGTCTACGCCCTCCAGTGAGAGGATGAACCGCACCTCCACGCGGTCGGATGTGATCGCCGAAGCCACCGCCTCGACGCACTCCAGCGCGATGGCCGCATCCGCCGAAAGTCCGCAGGCAAACTGCACGCTCATCGGCGCGTCCTGGCGGGTCGAGACCGGCACCTGCGAGTCGATGGGCAGGTACACGAGCGTCACCCCCAGCATGCCGTCCACGCGCAGCCGCCCGCCCGAGCGCTCGCGCGTGCCGGCCGCTGGCTGGACGAACGCCGCGAGCATCGTGCCCACGGGCGGCGCGTCGTCCGGCAGGGCGAGCACGAGCTTGCCGCTCTCCCGCGCGCGCTCGCCCGCCCCATCCGCAATCAAGAGCTCCTCACGCCGCCTTGGCTCAGCCAGGTCGCCGGAGATCGTATACACGTCGCACAGCAGCTCGCGCTGCGCGGCCTGCGTCGCCTGTGCGCGCACGAGCAACTCGACCTCCGTGCGCAGCACGCGCGCGTCCTCGCCAGCCTCCATGGAGTCGGCCATCACGTCCAGCACGCGCACGCTCGCGCTGACCGCGTCGTCCTCGCCCGATTCCAGCGCCACGCTCTGCTCAAAGGGCGCGCTGTGGCGCGTGATCACCAGCGGCCGGTTCTCGCCGCCCGCATGACAGACCGTCAGTTCCACCGTGCCCGAGACCGTCACGCGGCCCTCGCCACCGACGACCTCGTCCACGCGCGCGTCGGCCGCCGCGTACAGCGTATCCTGCACGCCCAGGGCTGCGGGCAGTTCAAACTCCTCTCGCACGAGCGCGCGCGCCTCGCCCCGGCCCGTCGTGCGCTGAAGCCGTGCCTGGCAGCAGCGCGTGCGCAGCGAAGCGTCGCCGGTCACGCCCGTCACCGCCTCGATGGCCGCATCCGCCGTCACGATCGCGTATAGCGACAGCGCCGCCGTCAGCATCAGCCGGCCGCCGCTGGCACGCGCCTGCGCGTCCTCCACGCACACGTCCCACGTCAGCGCCATGCGCGGCGTGACGCCCGGTGCGTCGGCGATCTGGCGAAAGTCGCACGCCGTCTCAATGCACTGCACGCGCGTCAGGTCGCCCTGCGCGTACAGCACGTCAAACAGCACCTGTCCCGTCAGGATGACCTTGTCTCCCTGCGTCTCGCCGGCGCCGGGCATGGCGCGCGCCTGCACGCTGAGCACTGTCGCCGCGTCGCGCAGGCTGCCCGGAAGCGCCGCCTCCCCGTCGATGACCGTCTGCAGGCGAATGTCCGCCGCCAGACGTTGCCCTTCGACGCTCGCGCGCTCTATCTTCCATTCCATCCGCATGTCCCTCCCCTGATGCAGTTGCACGCTCCACCGTATGCGCGTCCCCGAAGGGATATGCTTGACATCCGCGGCCGTACGTGGTAGGATGAAGCGTACACGATGAACGGGAGCGATCCGGCTTCCATCCGCCGCAAAGAGAGGGCGCGCCGTCGGCTGTGAGCGCGCCCCGGCGATGCCGCTTCGCCTGCGCCCGGGAGTGCGAGGGGTAACGCCCTCCGGCGCCGCCGATATCCGGCATCCGGCATCCGCCGGGCTGAGCAAAACGCAAGAGTGGAACCGCGCGCGCCGCCTCTTGTGCCTTCGGGCATGGGGCGTTTTATTTTTTGTCTGAAAGAGAGGGCGATGCCGTCATGAAGCTCTACAACTCCGCCACCCGCCTGCGGGAGGAATTCATCCCCCACGAGGCCGGCAAGGTCAGCATGTACACCTGCGGACCGACGGTCTATCACTTCGCGCACATCGGCAACCTGCGCAGCTATATCATGGAGGATGTGCTGGAAAAGTACCTGCGCTATGCGGGCTATGACGTCAAGCGCGTGATGAACATCACGGATGTAGGGCACCTGTCCTCCGACGCGGACACGGGCGAGGACAAGATGCTCAAGGGCGCGCGGCGCGAGAAGAAGACGGTCATGGAGATCGCGCGCTTTTACACCGACGCCTTTTTCGCCGACTGCGCCAAGCTGAACATCAAAAGGCCCGACGTCGTGCAGCCCGCCACCGGCTGCATCGGCGAGTACATCCGCATCATCGAGCGCCTGCTGGAAAAGGGCTACGCCTATATTGCAGGCGGCAACGTGTACTTTGACACGTCCAAGCTCGAGCGCTACTATATCTTCAACGACCACGACGAGGAGGACCTGGCCGTGGGCGTGCGCGAGAGCGTCGAGGAGGACCAGAACAAGCGCAACAAGGCCGACTTCGTGCTGTGGTTCACCAAGAGCAAGTTCCAGGATCAGGAGCTCAAATGGGATTCGCCCTGGGGCACCGGCTATCCCGGCTGGCACATCGAGTGCTCCGGCATCTCGATGAAGTACCTGGGCGAATACCTCGACCTGCACTGCGGCGGCATCGACAACGCCTTCCCGCACCACACCAACGAGATCGCCCAGTCCGAGGCGTACCTGGGCCATCCCTGGTGCAGGTACTGGTTCCACGTGCATCACCTGAACACGTCCACGGGCAAGATGTCCAAGTCCAAGGGCGAGTTCCTGACGGTTTCACTGCTGGAGGAAAAGGGCTACGATCCGCTGGTCTACCGGCTGTTCTGCCTGCAGTCGCACTACCGCAAGGGCCTCGTCTTCTCCTGGGAGAACCTTGACAACGCCGCCGCGGCCTACCAGAAGCTGCTCGCGCGCATTGCGCAGCTGCTGCCCGCGCTGGGCACACAGGCATCCGAAAGCGAGGCGGGCGCCGCGCTGCGCCGGGCGTTCTGCGACGCGCTGGACAACGACCTGAACACCTCGCTGGCCGTCACGGCGCTCTACGACGTGCTCAAGGCGGACATTGCGGCTGCGGAGAAGCTCGCGCTGCTGGCGGACTTTGACCGCGTGCTCTCCCTGAACCTGATCGAGGGCGCGCGCGCGCTTTCGCAGCGGCAGGCGCAGGAGTCCGACCCGGAGATCGACGCGCTGGTCGCCCAGCGCGCGCAGGCCAAGAAGGCCCGCGACTTCGCCCTGGCCGACCGGATCCGCGACGAGCTCAAGGCCCGCGGCATCGAGCTGATCGACACCAAGGAGGGCACGCGCTGGAAGCGTGCATGAGACACAGGGGCCTCCCGCGATGCGGGAGGCCCTTTTTTTGATGTTTCTGAAATTCGGCTCACCCGGACGGAAGCATCCGGGCCAGCGCCCCAAAGAGCACGACGAGTGCGACGGCGGCCGCGAGTAACGCCGCCATCATGCCCTTGCCCGCCGACCTGCCCTGCGATGCGCGCCGGCACAGCGCGGCGCCAAAGGCGGCGAATAGCAGCGCAGCGCACACATCGTATCCGATCACGACGGCGCTGCGTCCATCCCGGGCATGCAGCGCGGCGACGAGCGCCCAAAGTCCCGCCAGGATCCAAAAGAGCCGTCCGCTCACCGCCGCATTCCCTTCCTCACGCGCTGAGTACCGCGCGGATCAGCTCCTCCAAAGCCGCGCCGTCGACCAGCTCAATGCCGTTGCGCGCGGCATAGTCCACCGCCGTGCGCGTAAAGCCGCTGGTCGTGACAAATACCGCGCCGTGCGCGTCCGCGTCGATCATCGCGCCCTGTAATTTTTGCAGCTTTTCCCGGCCCACGCGCTCGCCCGGGCTGTAGAGCTTGACCTCCACGACGTACAGCCGGCCATCTCGGCGCATCTCGATGTCGCGTCCGCTGTCGCCCGTGCGCCTTGTCACCCGCACGCGGTAGCCCATGCGCCGGTAAATCTCCGCCACGTAGTGCTCAAAGTCCGTCGGACGCCGGCCATAGCGCCGCAGCAGCCGATGCACGTCGTCGCGCGGCGAGATGCGCACGCGCCGCGACCAGGTCAGGATCAGCGCGCCCAGCGCAAGCGCCGCCAGCACGCACGGCAGCAGCCACGGAAAGCGCAGCAGCAGCAGGCCGCTCACGCCCGCGCACAGCAGCGTCACAAGCACGCGCATCATCGCTTCACCGCTTGGGCCGCCATCCGCCGCAGCCGCCTGCCCCAGCGCGTGAGCCGTCCCGGCGGCGCCAGCAGCGCCTCCACGCGCGCGCGCGAAAATCCCTCTTTGGCAAACGCGCGGAAGAACTGCGCGCGCGCCGGGTGCGGCGGATAGGAGCGCACGAGCGGCGGACAGAAGGGCACGTTCCGGGCGGGATCGGTCCGGCGCAGGACGAGCGCATCCGCCATCTCCGCAAACGCCCGCTCACCCTTTTCACTGTTGACAAACACGAGGGACAGCCCCCGGTCGTCGTCCAGGTCCGGGCAGATGACCTGCGCGCCCCACATATCCCCCAACGTCAGATCGGCGGGGCGGCGCTGGCCGACATAGGGGCAGTGATGACAGGAGGGGCGCAGGTACAGGTCGGCCAGGAAGCCGCGCATGAAGAGATCTTCCTTCTGCCCGGCGGCATACTCCGCGCCGTCTGCAAACGTGGCCACGACGCAGAAGTCCTTCCATCCCCTGCGCTTGTCGCGGAAGGCATAGCGCTCCACCCGCTGGCCGCGCTCCGCCTGCAGCATCTGCACATAGGAGGCAAAGACCGCCGGCGAGGGCGCACCGTGACAGACGAGATCCGCCGTGAGCAGGCCCTCGCGGTCTCCGCCCAGCGCCGCATACAGCCCCGCCACCTGGCAGGGCGTGCCCGTGAACAGCACCGGCAGGCCCGCGTCCAGCAGGCGCTCCGCCTGCCGGTAGGCGTCCTCGACGTCGCTTTGCACGTACTTGGAGCCGCGCAGCGCCGCAAGCCCCGTCTCGTCCATCGCGCCCACGTGGCTAACGCGCAGCTCCTCATCCATCGCCGCGCCGAACACCACGCCGCCCCGTGAAAGCACCTCGCGCGCCAGCTGCGTGAACACGCCGCCGCTGGAGCTGCGCTCGCGCACCGCCTCGTCGCGCACATGCGCAGCATACGCGGGCTTTTCGCCGCGCGCTGCGGCCTGCGTCGCCGGGCAACGGCGCTCGCACATCCCGCAGTCGACGCAGCGCGCAGGATCAATCCGGGGATAGAGAAAGCCCTCCGCATCCGGCGCCATGGAGATGGCGTCATGTGGGCAGATCGCGGCACACGCGCCGCAGCCGCAGCAGCGGCTTTTGTCCTTCAGGACGGCCTTTCTCATCGGCGCAACCTCCTCGCCAACCGCAGCACGGCCGCACGCTCACTCGCATTCATGCCCACGAAGTACATCAGCGGCGCATAGGCCGCGCAGATCACCGCTACGCGCGCGCCCAAGCTCAGCCAGCCACCCGTGGGCATGAACAGCGTCAGCGCGCCCACGACGCCCGCAAGCAGCAGCGCCGGCAGGATGCCGTGCAGCGTCTGGCGGAAAAAGCGCGGGATGTTCAGGCCAATGATCCTTTGGTAATACCAATTGATGATGCACACGTTGCCGATCAGCAGCGAGAGCACCGTGCCCGCCGCAGCGCCCACCGGGCCATACAGCCGCGCCAGAACGATGGACACGCCCACATTCAGCGCCGCGATTGCAACCAGCACCACTGAGCGGAACGCGTGCTTGTTCATCGCCTGCACAATGGAAATGCCCGTATTCTGAAACAGCGGGATCGTCAGCGCCAGAATCAGCATCGACGCGATGGCATAGCACTGGTCGACATCTGCGCCCATCGCCTCGCCGACCCAGCAGGTCAGGAACTGATGGCCCACGCTCAAAAAGCCCACCACCAGCAGGCCGATGATCATCAGCTGCACGCGCCCCACGCGGATCATCAGGTCGGTCAGTTCCTCCATCGTCGCCCCGCGCACGACCATCTGCGTGGCCTTGGGCAGGAAGAGGCCCGACAGCGAGCTGGAGAACTGCATGAAGTACTCGGCGATCATCGTGCCGGTCGTGGTGATCGTCGCGATGGTCGTCGTGTACAGGATGCCGATGATCGTCGAGTCGACCTTCCAGTACATCTGCTCCATGAGCATGTTCAAAAAGATGAATGCGGAATACGTCGTGATCTCGCGCAGCAGCGGCCTGTCAAACTCGAAAAAGCGGATACGCACCTTGAGTTTGACGAACGCATAGCCGAACTGAATGAGCGCGAAGGCCGCGTTGAGCGACGTGTCGAGGATGACCATGTGCAGCACGTTTGCGCCCAGGGGCAGCATCACCAGCAGGATGACGATGCGCAGCGCGATGCGCGCCAGGGACAGCGTGCGCAGCAGCACGAAGCGCTCGTAGCCCGACAGCACGCCCGGGAAGACGTTCATCACCAGCGAGAGCGTCATGTTCGCCACCAGCAGCAGGAACATCGGCCGCGCGAGCGCCATGTTTTCAGGTGTAAAGTTGGGGAAGATGTCGGGCAGGAAGGCGTAGCACACGCCGCCGGCCACGAGCACCACCGCACCGATGGCCAGGTACAGCGTCATCGCCATACCCAGGAAGCCCTCCATCCTGCGCTGTTTGCCCTCGGCGCGGAACTTTGAGACATAGCGGATGATCGCGTTGCCCAGGCCGAAATCCATCACGCTGATGTAGGAGACAAAGTTGCCCAGCACCTGATACAGGCCCGCCTGATCGCGTCCAAGCACCTGCATGATGTACGGGGTGAAGAACAGGCCGCTGGCGATATTGAGCGCGATCACCGCATAGGAGAGTACCGCGCCCAGGCGGTATTGCTTGTTTACGTTCATCGTCTCGATCTCCCGGCGCGCACGAGCGCGTCCATCATTTCATTCTTGCAGGCGGTGTAGGCGGGCAGACGGCCAGCCAGGTAGGTGCGCTCCCGCGCCGCGCCCGCCTCCAGTGCCTCGTATGCGCTCAGCAGCTGCTGCTCGCGGCGCAGCTCCTGCACGGGCAGCAGGTGCCCCGCCTCCTCGCCATACAGATCGCGCGCGATGCCGCGCGCCTTGACCGAATAGCCGATCGTCAGCGTCGGCACGCCGCTGGAATAGGCCGCGATCGTCGCATGCGTGCGCGCGCCGACGAACAGGCGCAGCCTGGCAATGTAGCCCTTGGTCTGGCAGGCGTTCAGGCCGTCCGGCAACAGGAAGACGCGCGGCTCGCCGGCAAACGCCTCCTTGAGCCGGCGCAGCGCCTCACGGTCGTCGTCGTGCGCCCAGGTGACATGCGGCACAAGGCACACGGCGCTGGACGTATCGCGCAGGATGCGCTCGATCAGCGCGCGGAAGGAATCCAGTACCGCTGCGCCGTCCTCGGCGCAGCGCAGGATCAGCGGGCTGACGTTCACGCCGACCGTGTCCCCCTCCCGCCAACCCGCCGGCAGCGGCAGCTGCTCCTGCGGCAGGAAAAACGCCGGGTCCACGCCCAGCACCGCGGGCAGGCCCGCCGCGCGCATTGCCTCAAACGTGATCGACTCGCGGCAGACGATCGTGCGGTAGCCGCGCATGTCGTCCAGGATCTCGCCCCGCAGCAGCTCCGGCTCCACCGAGCAGCCCCACAGCGCCGTGGGCGTACCCTGCGCGCGCAGCCGCGCGTTGACCGCCAGCAGCAGCTCCGGCCGCCCGTAGCAGTACGTATCCCCGCCGATGGAGACGCACAGCTGCGCGCGCCGGGCCGCGCGCAGGAAGGGCATGTTGTTGCGCGCGATCTGCTCTTCCCGCGGCGCGCCCATACGCGAGCGCACGGCGTTCACCGCGCGGTCCCAGCTCAGCGGACGCACGCCGTGGGCGATGACGCGCGCCACGCTGTCCGGCGCGAGCGCGCCATCCTCCTGCGGCGCGAGCGAGCACAGCGTCACGCGCGCGCCGGGATCGCGCGCCCTGAGCAGCGCGGACGTCGAGCGCACAATCGCCTCGCAGCCGCGGTTTTGACAGCCGCCGTGGTTGTACAGGATCACGTCCATCACGTGCGACCTCCTCGCTTTTTGAAGAAGTGATGCGCCACGTACCAGGCCGGGAACAGGTGCAGCCGAATCAGGCCATATGCGCGCCGGTTTTTCCCCCGCAGGCGTGCGGGATCGACGCCCTCAAGCGCGAGCGCGCGCACCTGGGCCCCGAACGCCGCCGCGGCGGCGCGCACGCCGAACTCCTTCTCCCGCACCCACATGGCGCTCATGACGAACGCGCGGAAGAACCGCTCCTTGAGCCCCGTGTCCAGCAGCGCGCGGCTCAGACCGCGC
>CALVNS010000070.1 GCA_944349855.1 uncultured Eubacteriales bacterium
ACATGCCGGGCTCGTGCGTGCTGTGCGCGCTGGAGGGCACGCGGCCGATGCTGGTGGACGTGCAGGCGCTGACGGCGCGCACGGCGTTTGCCAGCCCGCGGCGCACGGCGGCGGGGCTGGATGCGGGGCGGCTGGCGCTGCTGCTGGCGGTGCTGGACAAGCGCGCGGGGCTGTCCACGTTCGATCAGGACGTGTATGTGAATGTGGCGGGCGGGCTGGAGCTGACCGAGCCCGCGGCGGACCTGGCGGTGCTGTGCGCGGTGGCCTCGAGCCTGCGCGGGCAGAGCGTGCCGCAGGGGTTTGCGGCGGTGGGCGAGGTGGGCCTGGCGGGCGAGGTGCGCGCGGTGTCGCAGCTGGAGCGGCGGCTGAGCGAGTGCCAGCGGCTGGGCTTTGAGGGCTGCGTGGTGCCGCGCGCGGGCCTGGCGGGCGTGAGGGCGCCGCAGGGCCTGCGCGTGTACGGCGCGCGCACGCTGCAGGAGGCGCTGCAGCTGCTGCTGGGCTGAGGATCGAATCAAAAGGAGGGTACCGGTGAAGGGACAGGGCGTAAGACGGCTGTTGATTGGGCTGTGCGCGGCCATGGGGGCGCTGATCGGCGCGGGCGTGGCGGCGACGGTGCTGGCGGCGTGGGAGGCGCTGGCGGCCGACGGCGCGGCCAGCGCGCCCGCGCACAGCGCGCGTCCGGCGCTGTATGCGCTGCTGGGCGGCGCGGGGGCGCTGGCGTGCGCGGCGCTGTCCGGGCCGATTCTGCGCGTGGCGCAGCGCTACGTGCGCCGGGCGGAGCGGGCGCTGTGCGCCGCGCCGGCGCAGCAGGTGGTGTGCGCGGTGGCGGGGCTGATCGCGGGGCTGATCGTGGCGCTGCTGACCACGCAGCTGCTGCGCGCGGGCCAGCCGCGGGAGCTGTTCACGGCGCTGACGGCGCTGGTGTATGTGGTGATGGGCTATCTGGGCGCGTCGTTCGGCGCGCGGCGCTACAGGGAGTGGCCGCTGCTGAGCGCGCTGGTGGCGCGCATGCAGGAGCGGGCGGCCCCGCGGGAGGCGGCCTCGGGCGCGCGGCCGAAGCTGCTGGACACCAGCGCCATCATCGACGGGCGCATCTGCGACATCTGCCGCACGGGCTTTGTGGAGGGCACGCTGGTCGCGCCGCAGTTTGTGCTCTCGGAGCTGCGCCACATTGCCGATTCGGGCGACGCGCTGCGCCGGGCGCGCGGAAGGCGCGGGCTGGACGTGCTCGCCCAGCTGCAAAAGCTGCCCGGCGTGCGCGTGGAGATCACCGACGCGGATGTGCCCGACGCGCAGGAGGTGGACGTCAAGCTGCTGCGCCTGGCCCAGCGCATGGGCGGCGTGGTCGTGACCACGGACTACAACCTCAACAAGGTCGCCTCGCTGTCGGGCATGCGCGTGCTCAACGTCAACGAGCTGGCGGGCGCGCTGCGCCCGGCGGTGCTGCCCGGCGAGGAGCTGACCGTGCACGTCGTGCGCGAGGGCAAGGAGCCCGGGCAGGGCGTGGGCTACATGGACGACGGCACGATGATCGTCGTGGAGAACGGCCGGCGCTGCGTGGGCGAGACGCAGGCCGTCACCGTGACGACCGTGCTGCAGACCTCCGCCGGGCGCATGATCTTCGCGCGGCGCAAGGGCGAGCGCGCGGGCTGAGGCGCGCCGTCCCGGGCCCTTTTCAGGCCCTCTTTTTCAGGCCCTCCTTTTCAAGGCTCTCTTTTTTCAAGGTTCTCTTTTTCAAGGCCCTTCTTCAGGGCCTTTTTTTCAGGCCTTTTTTCAGGCCTTTTTTCAGCGGGCAGCGCCGGGGCGGCTATGCCTCGCCCTCGCCCCGCTCCCCGATCACGTCCAGCGCCTCGCGCAGCCGCTTGGGCCAGGGCACGCCCAGCAGCGCCGTGTTCTCCAGGATCGAGATCCCCTCGTTGGCGATGTAAAAGCACACCGCCGCGTTGTGCAGCGCGTTGGAGCTGAGCGCCCGGTCCAGCTGCCAGGCGATCAGCACCACCAGCGCCATCATCCCCTTGCGCAGCAGGCCGTCAAACCCCGCCTTGCTCGACAGCGTCCCGCGCTCGCTCTTTTGCGACACCCCGCGCCACGCGCAGATCAGCCCCGTGGCGTAGTCGGCCGCCATGAACACCGCCAGCGTCTGCACCGCCGCCGGCAGCGCGCACCACAGGCCCATCGCCGCGCCCGCGCAGGCCGCAACGCCCTTCGTCACTCTGTCCCACATGCCGTTTCCTCCGTTTCGATTGCGTTCGTTTTGCCTGCGTCCGCCGCCCCGGCCGCGCGCCACGCGCCCAGGAGCGTCACCCGGTTGCCCTGCGCATCCTCCAGCGTCGTGTATCCCGCCTGTTCGCCGATCCGCTCCAGATATGCCCCGCTCGCGTAGCCTTCCAGGCCGCCGTATCGGACCCGCAGCCAGCCGCCGCCCGCATCCCACAGCACGTCGACCCGCGCGCCCTTGGGGATCTGGCCGATCCGCTCCCCGTCCAGGCCGGGCCTGTCGCGCAGGTTGAGCGGCCCGTCCTGCGTGTCCACGATACCGACCCATTTCACGTCCATCTCCCCTTCTTCTTCGCTTTGCGCCGGAGCGACCTCGATATACCGGTGCGCGGCCAGCAGATCCCACGTCCCGTCCAGCGCCGTCTCCACCGTCTCGCCCGCCGCGCTGGATGCGTGCACCACCGTGCCCGCCTGCGTCACCAGGCCCACGTGGTGCACGTCCGCCCCGCTGCGCTTGAACGCCAGCATCCCCGCCCGCGCGCCCGCCGTCCCCTCCTGCCGCCACACCAGGTCGCGGTATTTGGCCGACGCGCCGTAGCTGTTCCACAGCGCGTTCGTCCCCGCCGTCGTATAGGCCGCCTCGCCGCCCGGGCAGTCGCGAATGACCTGCTTGATGAGGTTGATGCAGTCCAGCTGCGCGTAGGGCGTGCCCAGCAGCGCCCGCGCCCGGGCGATCGCGTCCTTCGTTTGGATCATGCGCCCGCCTCCCTTGGTCAAATGGCCTCCACGTATAGTCCGACCAACTCGCTGAGCGCCTGGAACACCGGATTGCCCGTGTCCCGCGTGCACCGGTACACCACGCCGTCCTGACTGTAGTGCTTGCCATTCTCCAGCGCCATGTTTCCCTCGTAGGGGATGGGATCGTCCGCCGTGCCCGCGTGCGCCGCGTCGATGCGCGTCCACAGCGAGGCCGCCGCCGTGCCCGGGGCCCAGTCCGCCTGCGACGTGTGCGACGTGCGGCAGAGGTAGAGCGCGTCGCCCTCGCCGTAGCGCACGATGTCGCGCCCGGCCTCGTAGGCCACGCCCGCCGCCCAGGCGTCAAACAGCGGCTTCACGGCCTCGACCTCCGCCGTGCGCAGCGCGTCCGCGTTCGCCGCGACCGTCATGCGCGCGGCGACCTTCGCGGCGTCCACTGCCCGCCCCTGCGCGTCCACCTGCATGAGCAGCGACGCGCCGCCGGCGTCCGCCCCGTCGGGGGCCTGCGGCCACTCAATGGCGTCCGGGAATCCCTCCTGCTGGGGCACGTCCCGCAGCGCCTGCCGGTACGCCGCCCACGCCGCGCGCGACGCCTCGCCGCACGGATAGTCCGGCATCATCCGGTGGTCGCAGGCCCTGAGCAGGTTGTCCCGCATCGTCCGGGCGGTCTGCCCGGCAAGGCTCACGCCGTCGCGCAGGAATGTCCCCGTCGCTTCGTCATAGGCGTCCCCGATGCGCACCCCCGGCGCGTCCCTGTCCTGCACAAGCCTCACAGCTTCCAGCCGCTCGTACGCCTCCCGGGCCATGCCGTACAGCTCGATGGTGTTGACCACCTGGCCGTCTCTGATCACATAATACATGTCCTGTCACGCTCCTTATAGATAACGCCATGCTCGTACTGCCACCAGGCCGGAGATTCCTGCGGCTCCATTGCCCAATACGCCGCCGCCTGCGCCGCCCGTTCCATAGGCCGTGCCGCTGCGTCCGCTGCCGTCTCCGCCGTAGCCGCCAAACCCGCCGTTGCCGCTTCCTCCCCGGCCGCCCGGGCCCAGATAGCGCGCCGTCGAGACGTCCTGAAATGCGTAGGTCTGTTCGATGGCGGTCATCACCCCGGCGTTGACCACATCGGCGCTGGCCGCCCGCGTCGTGCCATCGCTGCCATTCATTGCCCCGCCGCCGCCGACGAACGCATAGATGGCAATGAGCGAGGGATTCCCTGCGCTTCTCCCGCCGCCGTATGTGCTGCCTGCCGTCCAGCTGACGCCGTTTCCGCCCGCGCCGCAGCCCTGTCCGCCGGACTGCGCGCCGCCGCCGCCGCCAAACCCGCCGTTGCCGCCCGCGGCATAGGAAGTGCTGCTGTTGGCGCTGCCCTGCGTGGGCCCGCCGTTGCCGCCGCCCGCGGCGAGCGCGGCGCCGAATGCTGACGTGCCGCCCGCATTCCCCACGGCGAAATACCCGGACGGCACGCCGCCGCCCGCGCCAACGGTGACGGCCACCTGTGCGCCCGGGGCGACCGCGACGCCAAACGCATGCCCGATGTATCCGCTGCCGCCGCCGCCGCCCGGACAGCCCGTCTCGCCCGCCTGGCTGAATCCACCGTTTGTGCCGCTCGCGCCCGCGCCAATGCACGTCACGTCCACGCGCTCAGCCCATGCGGGCACGGTGTACGTGCCGCTGGACGTGAAGTAGCTGTCCACATGCTGCGCCGCGTGGGCGGTGAGCGTCGCGGCGGCGGACGCCGCCGAGTCAAACCCCGCGACCGTGCCCAGCGCCCTGACGGTGAACGCGTAGCCCGCGCCGTCCGTGGCCGGGGCCGTGACGATCAGCGTGGTCACGCCCGCCGCGACGGTTGTGAAGGCCGCGCCGTCCCGGTAGATGGCGTAGCCCGCGACCGGGTTGTTCGCGCCGCCCGCCGCGGCATTCCACGAGAGCGTCGCCGTTCCGCCCAGCTTCACGTCGTAGGCCGACAGGCGCACGTTTGCGGGCGCGGCGCAGGCGGTCACGACGCTCGTCAGCACCGCCGAGGCCGAAGACATGGGCGAATCAAAGCCCGGGATCGCGCCCTTTGTCCGCACCGTGAAGGTGTAGCTCCCGTTCTGCGCGGGCGACTGCACGTCCAGGCTCGCCTGTGTCACGGTTCCCAGCGACATGCCGTCCCGGTAGACCTCGTAGCCCGCAATCGGGTTGCCCGCGCCGCCCTGCGCGCCGCTCCACGAGAGCGTCACCGTCTCATCAAATCCCACGTCATTCGCGCCGAGCGTCAGCTGCGTCGGGGCCGTGCAGGCCGTGACCAGCGCGCCGCCGTTCAGCACGCGGCAGAACGTCGCCACTCACACCACCTCCGAGAGCAGCGCCAGCAGCGTGAACGTCTCCGCCGGCTGCGCAAGGCATACCAGCGTCAGCGTGTCGTTGGCGTCCACGCGCAGGCCCGCCAGCAGCACGTTTCCGATCTGCGCGCCCTGCACCGCCGCGTCCACGCGCTGCGTCTGGCTGTCCGCGACCGTGCCCGCGCACGCGACCGCCTTCTCATACCAGCCCTGCGCGTTCTGCGTCCAGCCGTCCGCCGGGACGCTCAGCTCCACGCGGCCCGTCTGCACGAGCGCCCCACTGCCGGATACCGCCAGCGCGCCCACGTCCGCGGCGGTCAGCGCGTCCAGCTCCTGCTGCACCTTCTGCCCGCTCCAGGGATGGTCCGCGCTCGCCTGCGCGTCGTCGATCTGCGGCGCGTCCAGGCCGTCCTGCCCGTCCTGCCCATCCGCGCCGGCCGGCACGCCGATCGTCAGCGCGATGCCCTGCGCGTCGTGCGCCGCCTGCGCCGTGGCCTGCGCGCCCGATGGCAGCGTCACCGCCCGGACCGTCAGGCCCGCCACCTGCGCCGCCGCCTCGCGCGCCAGCCGCGCGGAGGCGAGCACCCACTGCGCCGTGCGCGCGTCCGCCTCGGACACCGCCTGCGGCCGGGCCGTCACCTGCGCGTCGATGAGCGGCGCGCGTCCCGTCACATCCATGCGTTCCCCTCCCTTATACGTCGCCCACGGCCTCCAGCAGCTCAAACGGCTGGGGCGGAAACGGCGTGATCACCGCGGTCCCGTCCGTCACGTCGCCCGCCCCGTCCAGCTTCGCGCCCAGCACGAAGCGCACGTCCCACCAGTACGCGCCCGGCTCCAGCGCGCCGGTGTCGCCGCTTTGCAGCGCGAACGCGCAGCGCCCGTCCGCGTCCGGCGCGGCCGTCAGGCGCACCAGCGCCTCCCCCGCGCGCGCCTCGCGCTTGAGCGTGAAGACCGCGCGGTCCTCCGCGGTGAATGCCGCGCCCGTGGCCGCGATGATCAGCTCCGCCGTGTCGCCGCGCGTGAGCCGGATGCGCCTTCCCTTGACCTCAAACATGGATTTTCCCTCCTCACAGGTATCTTCCCACGCGCACGGCGATCAGGCCGTCCGTTCCGTTGCCGTCGTTGTTGTTGCCGCCGCCCGAGCCATAGCGCGTTCCCTGCAGCGATGTGTTGCCGGTCTGGGCGTTTCCGGTGTTCACGCCCGTGCCGCCCGCGCCGCCCGTCCCCAGCCTGCGTCCGGTCGATGGGTCGGAAAATGGATAGTAGGCCGCGTCGCTTGCGGGCAGGCTCCAGCTCTCTCCGTTGGCGCCCTGGCTGCCGATGTTTCCGCTGTTGGGGCCGTAGCGGCTCCAGCCGCCGCCCGCGCCGCCGATGCCGCCCGCGCCGCCCGCGCCGCCGTTTGGGGCCGAGGAGTTGGATGACGCGTCGCCCGGGCTGCCGCCCAATCCTCCGCGCGCCGTCAGCAGCGCGCCGAACGAGGTCGCCCCGCCCGCGCGTCCGGCCTCAAACGAGGTGGGTGCGGCAATGCCCCCGCCGCCCACCGTGACCTGCACCGTCTCGCCCGGCGTGAACTGTCCGGCGCCCAGCGTAAGCTCCGCCTTTTCGCCGGTGCCGCCGCCGCCAAAGCCGCCGCCGGGGTACGTCGTGCCATAGTTGTAGCCCGGCGCGCCGCGCCCGCCGCCCCCGCCGATGCAGCACACGCGCAGGGATTCGGCCCACCACGGGATTGTGTAGCCCCCGCTCTGCGTGATGAAGGTATCCGTGTATTGCGGCGCGTGCGCGGTGAGCGTCGCGGCAGCGGATGCCGCCGAGTCCAGCCCCGCGACCGTGCCCAGCGCCCTGACGGTGAACGCATAGCCCGCGCCGTCCGCGGCCGGGGCCGTGACGATCAGCGAGGTCACGCCCGCCGCGACGGTCGTAAACGCCGCGCCGCCCCGCAGGATCTCGTAGCCCGCGACCGGGTTGTTCGCGCCGCCCGCCGCGGCGTCCCACGAGAGCGTCGCCGTTCCGCCCAGCTTCACGTCGTAGGCCGACAGGCGCACGTTTGCGGGCGCGGCGCAGGCGGTCACCCGGCTCGTCAGCACCGCCGAAGCCGAAGACATGGGCGAATCAAAGCCCGGGATCGCGCCCTTTGTCCGCACCGTGAATACATAGCTCCCGTTCTGCGCGGGCGATTGCACGTCCAGGCTCGCCGCCTGCACGGTCTGCAAAAGCGCGCCGTCCCGGTAGACCTCGTAGCCCGCGATCGGGTTGCCCGCGCCGCCCTGCGCGCCGGTCCAGGAGAGCGTCACGCTCTGGGAAAAGCCCACGTCGTTTGCGCCAAGCGTCAGCTGCGTCGGGGCCGTGCAGGCCGTGACCAGCGCGCCGCCGCCCGTGGAGTAGCACATCGTCATGTCGTCTTCCCCCGCTCTCAGATGCTCGCCGCCACGACCTCTTCGACGCTCACGTCCAGCTCAAAGGCCGCCTGCGGCTGCGTCAGGCAGATCAGCGTCAGCGTGCCGTCCCCGTCCACGCGGCAGCCGGCCAGCATCACCTTGCCGATCTGGCTGCCCGCCACGCCGTAGCGCACGCGCTGCGTCTGGCTGTCTTCGATCGTCCCCGCCGCGCTCATCGTCTTTTCCCACATGCCCGTTTCGCCCTGCGTCCAGCCCTCTGCCGGCACGCTCAGCCTCATGCGCGCGACCTCCCGCACCATGTTGCCCGGGACCTTCGCCTCCACGGCCTGCAGCCGCGCCTCCCAGTCCCCGGTCTGTGCCTGCAGCGAGGCGGCGGCGGCGTTGGCGCGCGAGGCGGCGGCGTCCGCGCCTGCGACGGCGGCGTTGACCTGCACGACCAGCTCGGCCCAGGCGTCCTGCTGGGCGGGGGTGACCTCGGTGGAGGGCGCAGGGCGCGCGATGGGCGTAAAGGAGACGCGGTAGAGCGTGCGCGCCTGGGACTGCGAGCGGATGGCATAGACGTGCGCGCGCACGGTGCAGGCGCGGCGCAGGTAGACGTCGGGCACATCCGCCAGCCAGAGGGCGGCGCGGCGGTCGTAGCGCGCGGCGCGGGTTTCGGCCTGCTCGTCGCCGTCGAACCCGTAGTGGACCTCCACGGCGGCGGCCTCCAGGTCGCCGGGCAGGCCGGAGAGGGCGAGGGTCTGGCCGGTGTCGTATTGAAAGACATCGCTGGCGACGGCCTCGCGCGCGCCGCCGTCAAAGGAAGCATGGATCATGGTTCGACCTCCTGATGAGATGGGATCAATGGGTACGCCCCGGCCCTCTCGCCCCCGGCGCCCGCCGCGTCGGCGGTGCGGCCCCGCCCCACCAA
>CALVNS010000071.1 GCA_944349855.1 uncultured Eubacteriales bacterium
TTGCACGCGTCCGCGAGGAACAAAGGGCTATGCCCGCATAGTGACAACCACCAGCTTCGCTGGTGGATGTGTTCATTACATCTGCCATGCCCTTTCCAGCTGTGGAATTCCGGCTTTCGGCTTGACAGATTGCCTCTATTTGTCTATGATGATAGACGTCCCGCGCTGCAACCCGAAAAAGGGTGTGGACGCAGGGGACGCGCTGGCTTCCTGCCTCAGAACGTCGGGTATCCTGAGTGAACTTGAACGGAGGAAAAGACACATGTATGGTCAGCCCCATCGTATTTCCGTCGCATCGCTCACGACGGCTGCGCTGCTTGTGGCGCTGTTGCTGCTGCTCAGCTATACGCCGCTGGGCTTCATCCCAATCGGCACGATCTCCGTCACGATCGTGCACCTGCCCGTGCTCATCGGTCTGATGACGTGCGGACTGCCCACGGGCATGCTGCTGGGCGTGCTGTTCGGCTGCGTCAGCCTGTTTCGCGCGGTGACGTCGCCGTCCGGCATCTTTGATCCTTTTTTCTGGAACCCGTTGGTCTCGGTGCTCCCGCGCGTGATCATCCCGCTAGCCGCCTGGGGCGTCTATCGCGGCGCGCTGCGCCTGCTGGGCGCGCGCAAGGGCGCGGCGCATGCCGCTGTTGCCGCGGGCGCGCTGTGCGGGTCGCTGGTCAATACGGCGGGCGTGCTGGGCATGATCTACGTCGCCTGCCTGCTGGGCTGGGCGGGCGATCACGGCATGGATCCTGCGGTGGCCGGGCCGCTGCTGTGGGCCGTCGCGCTGACGAACGGCACGGCGGAGGCGATCGCTTCGACGCTGCTCACGCCGCCGGTCGTGCTGGCCGTGCGCAGAGCCCTGCGCCGCGGCGCGGCGCGCTGACCCCATCGATAACGGAGGATGAGAATATGATCCTGACACTGGATATCGGCAATACGAACATCAAGGCCGCGCTCTTCGACGAGGGTGAAATGCGCGGCTCCTGGCGCATCTCTACAAACCACATGTACACGGCGGATGAGTATGGGCTCATGTTCGAAGGGCTGATGCGCCACGACGGCTTTGCCCTCCCGGACGTGACGGGGATCATGATCTCCTCTGTGGTGCCGACGGTCAACTTTACCATCGAGCACATGTGCCGCAGCTACATCGGCGTGGAGCCGCGGTTCCTCGTACCCGGGGTGAAGACGGGGCTGAACATCCGCTATGAGAACCCGCGCGAGCTGGGCAGCGACCGCATCGCCAACGCGGTGGCGGCGGCGGAGATATACGGCGGGCCGTGCATCGTCATCGACTTCGGCTCCGCGACAAACTACGGCGCCATCTCCGAGAAGGGAGAGTTTCTGGGCGGCGCGATCGCCCCGGGCATCAAGATGTCCGCCGAGGCGCTCTACACTGGCACGGCCAAGTTGCCGCGCATCGAGCTCGTCTGCCCGCCGAGCATCATCGCGCGCACGACCGTCACGAACATCCAGGCGGGCGTCATCCACGGGTATGTGGGCTCTGTGGAGCACATCGTGCGCACGATGCGCCGGGAGATGGGCTGCCCGCAGGCGCGCGTCATCGCCACGGGCGGCATGGCGCGCATCGTCGCCGCCGAGTCGGACGTAATCGACGTGATCGACGCGACGCTCACGCTCAAGGGCATCTACAGAATTTATGTGCGCAATCAGGCGCAGTAATCAAGGGGGAAGAGGACGGATGAGACAGGTGGAGATCGGCTTTCTGGGCTTTGGCAACATCGGCGAGGGCGTGTGGCGGCTGCTGGAGGAGATGCGCGGGGAGACGGCTCGGCGCGAGGGGATCTCCTTCGAAGTGCGCCGTGTGCTCGTGCGCGACGTACACAGACAGCGTGGGGTGGAGGTGCCGCAGGGCGTGCTGACCGACCGGCCTGAGGACGTGCTGGACGATCCGGATGTGCAGATCGTCATGGAGTTCATGGGCGGCGAACAGCCCGCAGCGGACTACATTGAGCGCGCGCTGCTGGCGGGCAAATCCGTCGTCACCGCCAACAAGATGGCGCTGTCGACTCACTGGGCGCGGCTGAACGCGGCAGCGCAGCGTGGCGGCGCCGGGCTGTACTTTGAGGCCAGCGTCTGTGGCGCGATCCCGGTGATCCGTGCGATGACGGACTCTCTGCAGGCCAATCGCGTCGAGCGGCTCATGGGCATCATCAACGGCACGACCAACTATATCCTCACGCGCATGACGCGCGAGGGCAGCCGCTTTGAGGATGTGCTGCAGGACGCGCAGCGTCTGGGCCTGGCCGAGCCCGACCCGACCGCCGACGTAGAGGGCTACGACGCCGCCTACAAGCTGTCCATCCTCGCTTCGCTTGCGTTTTATACGCACGTGCCGGTCGAGTCGGTCTATCGCGAGGGCATCACCCGCGTGTCGCCCATCGACATCGCCTGCGGGCAGGAGATGGGCCTCACGCTCAAGCTGCTGGCCGTCGCCAAGCGCAACGGGGATGCCGTCGAGGCACGCGTGCACCCGACGTTCGTGCCCTCTACGCATCCGCTTGCAAACGTGTCGGATGCGTTCAATGCAGTGTTCCTGCGCGGACACGCATGCGGCGAGCTGATGTTCTACGGGCGCGGCGCAGGCGACATGCCGACTGCAAGCGCCCTCGTGTCGGACCTGATCAAGGCCGCGGGCGCGCAGCGCCACGCGCTGCCGGCATTCTTTGACGCCGCAGACGGCGTGCACATCGAGGAGGATTGGTCGAGCGTCTACTTCATCCGCACGCGCGCGACGGACAAGCCCGGCGTGCTCGCGCACGTGGCCGGCTGCATGGCTGGGCACGGCGTGGGCATCGCCTCGATGGTTCAAAAGGGCGCGCCCGACGCGGATGGGCGCGTGCAGATCGTGTTTGTGACGCACCGCGCGCACGAGCAGGCGGTCATGTCTGCCTTGGAGGAAGTGAACCGCTCCGGGCGCACGCGCGTGGAGAGCGTCATTCGCGTGGAAGGGGTCGAGTAAACGGCTCAGAACGCAAAAAGCGGGGTTTCGAGTGAACCGAAACCCCGCTTTTGATTTGCCGTCAGGCGGCCCTGCGGCGGCGCGGCGTGCGAGAGGTGCTCCGCACAGACGCCTCCTCGGCCTCCCAGCGGTCGAGCGCACGCTGCTGCGCCTGGTCGACGCGGTCGGAATCGATCACGGCGTAGAGGATGAGGCTCAGAAAGAGCACGATGGGAATCAGGGCGATAAAGGACGACATGAACATTCCTCCTCAGACCGCTGTGCAGCACGTCGCGTACGCGGGTCTTATTTTTTAAGCTTGCGGACAGTATAACACTTAAAATTTAATAAGTCAAGCTCGAAATTACTTGAATTTTAAGTATTCTTCTTGAAGAAATGCAGAGAATCATGTATAATGCATGTTGGGAGGTGGGAACATGACCGGTCGGGAATTGGCCGTCCGGCTCCGGGAGGCGCGAAGCGCGGCGGGACTGACGCAGGCGCAGGCCGCCAGAGCCATCGGACGCCCGCAGCAGACGCTTGGCGGCTGGGAAAACGCGCGCTCGCAGCCGGATGTCGGCGCACTGACGGCGCTGATGCGCCTGTACCGTGTGAATGCGGCCGCCTTTCTGGGCCTGGAGGCTGAGACGTTTACGCTGGCCGAGGTGCGCATGCTGCAGCGCTACCGCGCGCTGGACGCACATGGCCGGCGCATGGCCGACCTGACGCTGGAGGAGGAGACGCGCCGCCTGCGCGAGGAAGCGGCACGAGCTGCCGGACGCATGCAGCCTGCGCGCGCGGGGCGTGCCTCGGAGGCCGCGTCCGAAGGGCAGATCGCCTTTCGCGTGAGCGATCAGCCGGCTGCGGCAGGCGCGGGCGTCTATCTGGGGCCGGAATGCTTTCACACCGTCTACGTCAACGCGCAGGCGCTGCCGCATGGCGCGGCGTTTGGCGTGCCGGTGCGCGGTGACAGCATGGAGCCGGTCTATCATGACGGCGACATCCTCGTCGTCTCCGGCGAGCAGCCGCGCTATGGAGAGATCGGCGTCTTTACGCTCGACGGAAACGGCTATGTCAAAAAGCTGGGCAGGGGCGTGCTGCTCTCGCTCAACCCCGCCTATGCGCCCATCCCCATGGACGAGAGCATCCGCTGCAACGGCAAGGTTGTCGGCGTGCTATCGCCGCAGGACGTGGACAAAGCATGAACAGCCTGAGAGGGTCGTGCGTAGCGACCCTCTTTCTTGTGCGGCGTTGACACATTTGCGCCAAACTCTTGACGTAAAACCGTCCGCTTCCCGCCGAAAAGCCAACATATTGCGCTGCTATAATGACCTTGACAATGGACTGGGAGGGATTGACTTGATCGAGGTTTCACATCTGACCAAGCGCTATGGGCAGCATGTGGCCGTGGAGGATCTGTCGTTTCGCATCGAGCCGGGGAAGATCTACGGCTTCCTCGGCCCCAACGGCGCGGGCAAATCCACCACCATGAACATCATGACCGGCTGTCTGGCGGCGACGTCCGGAACGGTCACGATCGACGGGCACGACATCTTCGAAGAGCCCATGGAGGCCAAGCGGCGTCTGGGTTACCTGCCCGAGCAGCCGCCCGTCTACGGCGACATGACCGTTCGGGATTACCTGCGCTTCGTCGCCGAGGCCAAGCGCATTCCGTCACGCGAGCGCAGGGCGCGCGTCGAGGCGGCGATGGAGCGTACCGCCATTGCCGATGTCGCACCGCGCCTCATCCGCAACCTCTCCAAGGGCTACCGGCAGCGGGTCGGGCTGGCGCAGGCCATCCTGGGCGAGCCGAAGTTCATCGTGCTTGACGAGCCGACCGTCGGTCTGGATCCCAAGCAGATCATCGAAATCCGCGACCTGATCAAGTCCCTCGGTCGCGAGCACACCGTGCTGCTCTCCAGCCACATCATGCAGGAGATCAGCGCCGTGTGCGACGACATCCTGATCATCTCCCACGGACGCCTGGTCGCCAGCGGCACGCCGCAGGAGCTGGAAGAGCGTGCGCTGCACGGGCGTGCGCTTGCGCTCACCGTGCGTGGCGAAAGGCCGGCGGTCGAGGCGGCGCTGGCGGGCGCGGGTGTGCGGCTGGAGCGCGTGGAGCCCTCGCGCGCGGAGGAGGGATGCCTGGATCTGGCGCTCGAATGGGCGGGCGAGAAAGATCCCCGCGAGGCCGTCTTCTACGCATTGGCGCAGGCCAGGCTGCCGATCCTTTCGATGTCGGCGGAGCGCATGACGCTGGAAGAGGTCTTCCTGCAGATGACACAGGATGCCCCGCAGGCAGCGCAGAACGCGCCTGAAGAGGCGGCGGATGCGCCGCAGGCGATGCAGGAAAAGGAGGCACAGGACGATGGGCGCAATCTATAAGCGTGAGCTCAAATCCTACTTCACCGGCATGATCGGCTATGCGTTCATCGCGGCGGTGCTGCTGTTCATCGGCATCTACACGACGGCATACAACCTCAAGTACATGTATCCGATGTTCGAATACGTCATCGACAGCTCGACGATCCTGTACGTCATCGTCGTGCCGATTCTGACGATGCGCGTGCTGGCCGAAGAGCGCCGGCAGAAGACCGATCAGCTGATCTATTCGCTGCCGCTGCGCCTGACAGACGTGGTGCTGGGCAAGTACCTGGCGATGGTGACGCTGCTGGCCATTCCGATGGCGGTGATATCGCTCTATCCGCTCCTGCTCTCACGCTACGGCGCGCTGTCCCTGGGCACGGCTTACAGCGCGATCGTGGGCTTCTTCCTGCTGGGCTGCTGCCTGATCGCGATCGGCCTGTTCATGTCCTCGGTGACCGACAGCCAGTTGATCGCAGCGGTCGCAAGCTTTGCGGCGCTGATCCTCTGTTTCCTGATGAGCGGCATCACGCAGCTGCTGACGACCACGGCCGTCGCCTCACTGGTGGCGTTGACGGTCGTGTCGCTGGCGGTGGGCATCGTGGTGCGCCTGATGACGGGCAGCCTCTCCACCGCGCTGCTGGCCGGCCTGCTGTGCGAGGTGCCGCTCGTGGGCGTATACATGGTCAATCCCACCGTACTCGAGGGCGCGTTCGCGCAGATCCTGAGCGCGCTTGCGGTTTTCGACCAGCTGAGCAACTTCTTGAACGGCGTGTTCGACCTCACGGCCGTCGTCTACTTTGTGTCCGTGACCGTGCTCTTCCTCTTCTTCAGCGTGCAGTCCGTTGAGAAGAGGCGCTGGAGCTGAGGAAGGGGGAGACGAACGTGAAGGATCAACAGACAAAGAGGACGCGTGCCGCCCGCAAGAAGGGCCTTTGGAAGACGCGCGCGTTCCGCAGCGGCGGCTACAGCGTGGTCGTGTCCGCCGTCGTGACGGCGGTGGTCGTTGCGCTCAACCTGTTTGTGCGCCAGATTCCGGCGACGTACACCAAGATCGACATGACGGAAGAGGGCCTCTACTCGCTGGGCGAGCAGACGGAGTCCATCGTCGGCGCGCTCGACATGGACGTGACGCTCACCCTCGTTGCGCAAAGTGGCGGCGAGGACAGCCTCATCCTGGAGACGCTCGAGCGCTATGCCGCGCTGAGCGACCACGTGAAGGTGGAGACGCTCGACCCGGTGCTCTATCCCTCGCGCCTGGAGGCCTATGGAAGCGCGATTACGAACGCCAACAGCGTCGTCGTCCAGAGCGAGAAGCGCTCCACCGTCGTGGACTACAACGAACTGTACGTGACAGACTATTCCTCCTATTATTATACCGGCAGCTATGACGTCTCCTTTGACGCGGAAAATGCGTTGACGACCGCCATCGACTATGTCGTGAGCGACGACCTGCCCGTCGTCTATGCGCTGACCGGCCACGGCGAGCCGGAGATGGAGGACTGGCTCTCGGAGGCGATCGAGGGCGAGAACGTCGAGCTGGAGGAGCTGAACCTGCTCGCCCAGGAGGCCGTGCCAGAGGACGCGGATTGCCTGCTCCTCTATGCGCCCGCTTCAGACCTGAGCGAGGCTGAGGCCGACCGCATCATCGACTACATGGAGGGCGGCGGCAGGCTGTTGCTCATCACGGACTATGCGTCCGCCGCGCTGCCCAACCTCGCGCGCGTGACAGAGAACTACGGCCTGACCGCGCAGACGGGCGTCATCTTCGAGTCGGACATGAACTACTGCCTGGGCGGCTATCCGCACTACCTGCTGCCCGAGATCGAGAGTCACGAGATCACCGATCCGCTCACCGAGGCGCGGCTGTATGCGCTCATGCCCATGGCGCACGGCATCGCGCGCCTGGAGGCCTACCGCAGCTCGCTGGAGATCTCCGACCTGCTGACGACGACCGACGGCGCCTACGCCAAGGCCGATCCCTACACCGCCACGACGCTTGAGCGCGAGGATGGCGATGCCTCCGGCCCGTTCAGCGTGGGCGTGGCCGTCACGGAGGATGTTGCGGACGGCCAGACGCGCATGGTCTGGTTCTCCACCTCGCAGATGCTCATGCAGGACGTGAACGCCATGGTCGGCGGCGGCAACCAGGACCTGTTCCTCAACGCGCTGAACTGGATGTGCGAGCGGGAGAACAACATCTCCATCCGCTCCAAGAGCCTGATGGCGCAGTATTTGACCATCCCCAGCGGAGAGGCAAGCCTGATCAGCGCGTGTATTGCCGTTGTGCTTCCTCTGGCGGTGGTGGCGGCCGGCGTGGTCGTATGCGTGCGCAGGAGGAAGAGATAAATGAGCAAGGGAAAACGGCTGATTGCGCTCTGCCTGCTGCTGGCCGTCCTGTGTGCCGGCAGCATGGCGCTCTCGCGCTATAACGAAAGGCAGGAGACGGCGCAGGAGGCGGAGACGGACGCCGACGAGACCGTCCTTGCGCTGGAGGATGTGCAGCGCATCGATGTCGCGTTCGAGGGAGAGCGCGTCTCGATGCGGCGTGACGGCGACACGTGGGTCGACGGGGATGACCCGGACTTCCCGCTGGATGCCACCTATCCCGAGCAGATGGCCTCCGCGCTCGAGCAGATCACCTCTGCGCGCAGCGTGTCGGGCGATCTGGCCGAGTACGGCCTGGACGAGCCGCAGCTGACCGTCTCCGCCACCGACGGGGCGGGCGAGGAGACGACGCTGTTCGTCGGCGATGAGAACGCCGTGACGGGCCTGTATTATGCGCGGCTCGACGGCAGCGAGACGGTGTACACGATCGCCTCCTCGGACGTGTCGCCCTTTATGCGCACCCGCTACGAGATGATCCAGGACGAGGCGTTTCCCACCATCTCGGCGGACAGCGTCACGCGCGTGGAGCTGACGGCCGCAGAGGCGCAGCGCACGCTCGTGCATCTGGAGGATGGCTGGCCGCAGGCGTATTCGGCGTCCTTTACGTGGTTTGAGCCAACAGAAGAAGGCGGCCTGGCGGTCGTGGACGCGGACGGGGCGGAGTCCTGGCTGAGCAGCGCCCTGAACGTGTCCTACCTGGGCACCGTCGCCTATGATGCGACGGATGCGGACGTGACGGCCTGCGGGCTGGATGCGCCCGCCGTGACGCTTGAAATCACCTCTGCGCACAGCGCGCAGGTCGAACTGGATGCGCTGGAGG
>CALVNS010000072.1 GCA_944349855.1 uncultured Eubacteriales bacterium
CGCTACGGCTTTGACGCACATGCGGGCGCGCTGTGCTCCATCGAGGCCGACGGCACCGAGATGCTGCTCGAACCGCTGCGCGTGAACCTGTGGCGCGCGCCGACCGACAACGATCAGGGCTTCGGAAAGAATGTCGCCGCCGCCTGGCGCAAGGAGGGGCTGGACCGCCTGCTCACGCGCGTAGAGCGCTTCGATGTCTCCGATTCGGGCAGCGCGGTGTTTATCGAGTCCTCTCTGGTGCTCGCGGCCAAGTCCCTGCGGCCCGTCGTGCGCGCGCGCGTGAACTACACGGTTCTGCCCGGCGGTCGCCTGCTGGTGGATACGACGTTCGAGCCGCTGCGCGAGCTGCCCTATCTGCCGCGCCTGGGCCTGCAGCTCACGCTCTCTCATGACCTGTGCCGCGCCGGCTGGTACGGCCGCGGGCCGCACGAGAGCTATCCCGACAAGAAGGAGAGCGCGCGCATGGGCATCTGGCGCAGCAGCGTGTCCGACCTGCATGAGCCCTACGTGCGCCCGCAGGAGAACGGCGCGCACGCGGATACGCGCTGGGTGTCGCTCACGGACGACGTGGGCCAGGGCCTGCTCGTGTGCGGCGACGGCTTTTCCTTCACTGCGCATCACTACACCGATGCGGCCCTGACCGCGGCCGAGCACGACTACGAGCTTTCCGAGGCGGACCTGACCGTCCTCTCGCTGGATGCGCGCATGGGCCCGCTGGGTTCCAACTCCTGCGGTCCGGAGCCGCTGGAGCGGGATCGCCTGTACCTGAAGGAGCCGGTCTCCTTCTCCCTGGCGATTCAGCCGTACAACCGGCAGACCGGCGAGGAAGCCGATCTTCTGAGGGATTGATCCATGCAAAACGTCCTGATTCTCGGCGGTGGGGCCAGCGGCCTCACCGCCGCCGTCTCCGCGGCGCGCGCAGGCGCGCGCGTCACGCTGCTCGAGCGCGGCGAGCGCGTCGGCCGCAAGCTGCTGGCCACGGGCAACGGGCGCTGCAACCTGACCAACGCGCGCCTCTCGCCTGCGGACTATCACGGCGACATCGCATTCGTGCGCGAGGTGCTCGCAGCCGCGCCGCTACGCGACGTGCTCTCGTTCTTCTCCTCCCTGGGCCTGATGACGCGCACGGAGGAGGAGGGCCGCGTCTATCCGCGCAGCGGGCAGGCCTCCGCCGTGCTCGACGTGCTGCGCCGCGGCATTGCCGGGACGAATGTAACCGTGCGCACCGGCGCGCGCGCCGTCTCGATCTCGCCCTCGCGCAAGGGAGGCTTCTCCGTCTCACTCGAGGACGGCTCGTATCTGCGCGCAGAGCGCGTCGTGTGCGCGTGCGGCGGCAAGGCCGCGCCGCACTTTGGCTCGGACGGCGCCGCGTATGCGCTGCTCACGCCACTGGGCCACACCGTCACGCCCCTCTATCCCGCACTCACGCAGCTGCGCTGCCGCCACCGGGCGCTGCGCAGCCTCAAGGGCATCCGCGCGCAGGCTGAGGCGACGCTGTACGCGGACGGCGCCGCCGTCTCCTTGGAGGAGGGCGAAGTGCTGTTCACTGACTATGGGCTGTCCGGCTATCCGATCTTTCAGCTGTCCGGCCTGGCCGCGCGCCTGATTGGCAAGGGCCGCGCCGTTTGTGTACGTCTCAACCTGCTGCCCGAGCTGCCGCCGGAGGCGCGCGCGCTGTTTCTCTCCGCGCGGCTGGATGCGTTTGCCGAGGAACCCGCCTCTGCGCTCTGGACCGGCGTACTGCACCGCCGCCTGGGTGAGGCCGTCCTGGCCGACGCGGACGTCGCGCCGGATGCCCGCTGCGGCGCGCTTGGCGAGAAGGAGCGCCGGGCGCTGCTGCATACGCTGTTCGGCATGGCGTTTCCCGTTACGGGCGTACAGGGCTTTGACAGCGCGCAGGTCACCGCTGGAGGCATCTCCACGGACGAGGTCGAACCCGCGACGCTGGCCTCCCGCCTGGTCCCCGGGCTGTACATCACCGGCGAGACGCTCGACGTGGATGGCCGTTGCGGCGGGTTCAACCTGCACTTTGCATGGGCGACCGGCCTGCTCGCCGGGCGGGCCGCCGCACAGCCCTGACCGTTTGAACGACCGCTGCTTTCGAAAGGACATGCCATGATTCGCATCGCCAACGTCAAAGCCCCGCTCGACCTTGCGCCAGACGGGCTGGTCGCGCTCGCCGCGCATAGGCTGAACCTGCCCGTTCAGAGCGTTCTGAGCGCTCGCGTCGCCAAAAAGAGCGTCGACGCGCGCGACAAGCGCGACGTCCACTTCGTGCTCACGCTGGACGTGGCGCTGCGCGCGGACGAGCAGCGCGTGCTGCGCCGCCTGCCGTCCGGCGTGCAGGCCAGCCTGCTTGCGCCGGCCAAGGCCGTGCCTTCGCGCCGTCTCGCCAGCGCCCCGCAGCCGCGTCCCGTCGTCGTGGGCGCCGGACCCGCCGGCCTGTTTGCCGCGCTGGCGCTCGCGCGCGCCGGAGCCTGCCCGCTGCTGCTTGAGCGCGGCGAGGACGTCCAGACGCGCACGCAGCGCGTACAGGCGTTCTTCGCCGGCGGCGCGTTCAGCCCGCAGAGCAACGTACAGTTCGGCGAGGGCGGCGCGGGCACGTTCTCCGACGGCAAGCTGACGACCGGCATCAAGGACCCGCGCTGCCGCACGGTGCTGGACGTCTTCGTTTCGCACGGCGCGCCGGAGGAGATCCTCTATCAGCAAAAGCCGCACATCGGCACGGACAGGCTCGCCGCGGTCGTTCGCGGCATCCGGGAGGAGATCGTGCGCCTGGGCGGCGAGGTGCGGTTCCGCGCGCGCCTGTGCGCGCTGCACGTGCGCGGCGGCCGCGTCGCGGCCGTGGCCTACGAGACGCCGGAGGGCATGCGCGAGGAGGCGGCGCGGGCCGTCGTGCTGGCCATCGGCCACAGCGCGCGCGACACGTTCGAGATGCTTCTGGACCTGGGCGTGCCCCTGCAGCCCAAGCCCTTTTCGCTGGGCGCACGCATCGAGCATCCCCAGCGGGTGATCGACCGCGCGCAGTACGGCGCGTTCGCCGGGCATCCGGCGCTGGGCGCGGCGGACTACAAGCTCGCCGTGCACCTGCCCTCCGGGCGCGACGTATACACCTTCTGCATGTGCCCCGGCGGCGAGGTCGTCGCGGCGACGAGCGAGGCGGGCGGCGTCGTGACCAACGGCATGAGCGCCTTTGCGCGGGACGGTGAGAACGCCAACAGCGCGCTGCTCGTGGGCATATCGCCCGCGGACTTTCCCGGCGATCATCCCCTGGCGGGCATGCAGCTGCAGCGCGAGTGGGAGCGGCGCGCGTTCCGCGCGGGCGGGGGCGACTACCGCGCGCCCGCGCAGCGGGTGGAGGACTTCCTGCTCGGGCGGGAGAGCGCCGCGCTCGGAGCCGTCCGCCCGACCTACCGGCCCGGCGTCACGCCCGGCGACCTGCGCGCCTGCCTGCCCGGCTTTGTGACGGAGGCGATGCGCGAGGCGATCCCGCTGCTGGACCGGCGGCTGCATGGCTTTGCGATGCCCGACGCCGTGCTGATCGGGCCCGAGACGCGCTCCTCCTCGCCGGTGCGCATTCTGCGCGGCGAGGACGGCCAGTCGGTGGGGCTGCCCGGGCGCGAGCCGGCGGGCGAGAGCGCGGGATACGCGGGCGGCATCACCTCCGCCGCCGTGGACGGCCTGCGCGCCGCAGAGCGCGTGCTGCATGCGCTCGCGCCGGAGACCTTCTGACATAGACAACGCCGCCGCGCCCGATCGGGCACGGCGGCGTTTGCGTTGCGTTATTGCGCTTCGCCCGCAGCCATGGCGGGCTCGGCGTGGGCGGCAGGCGCCTCCTCCCCGCGTGCGACGCAGAGCATGAGGCGGATGCGGTTCTCCTGGTTGACGCGCGTGGCGCTGGGGTCGTAGTCGATGGGCACGATGTTCGCCTGCGGGTACAGCTCGCGGATGCGGCGGATCATGCCCTTGCCGCAGATGTGGTTGGGCAGGCAGCCGAACGGCTGGGTGCACACGATGTTGGCATAGCCGTTTTCCGTCAGCTCGATCATCTCGGCGGTGAGCAGCCAGCCCTCGCCCATCTTGCTGCCGTAGCCGATGACGTTCTTCACCAGGCTCTTCGTGTGCTCAAACGACGAGGGCGCGACGAAGGACGGATGCTTGCGGATCGCCTCGATCAGGATCGTCTCCATGCGCGTGAGGAAGCCCTTGAGCAGTGTACATACTGCGTACTTGAGCGGATTGCCACCGTAGAGGCGGATGTCCTCCAGGCGGTTGTCCGTCTTGAACAGCGCAAAGCCCATGATGCCCGGCACCATGTACTCGCAGTCCTGCTCGCGCAGGAACGCCTCCAGGTCGTTGTTGCCCAGGCTCGCGTACTTGACGTAGATCTCGCCAACGATGCCCACGCGCGTCTTCTTCTCGTGCGAGCGCTCGATGGCGTCGAACTCGTCGGCGATGCGCTCCAGGTTCCTGCGCATGGGGCCCGTGCGCATGCCGCGCCCCCTGGCGAACTGCGCCGTCAGCTCCTGGATCCACTTTTTGACCAGCGCGTCCGTCTCGCCCGCATGCAGCTCGTAGGGCCGCGTCTGATTGGCCAGGTGCATCAGGCAGTCGCCGTAGACGAGCGCCGCAATCGCGCGCCGCAGCAGCGGGATGGACAGCTTGAAGCCGCTGGCGTGCTCCAGGCCGGACAGGTTGAGCGAGATGACGGGGATGTATTCCATCCCGGCCTTCTTCAGGGCCTTGCGCAGCAGGTGAATGTAGTTGCTCGCGCGGCAGCCGCCGCCCGTCTGCGTGATGATCAGCGCGGTCCTGTGCAGGTCGTACTTGCCCGAGTGCAGCGCGTCCATCATCTGCCCGATGACGAGCAGCGCCGGATAGCACGTGTCGTTGTGCACGTACTTGAGGCCCTCCTGCACGACGTTGGGGCCGCTGTTCTTGAGCAGCACGGTCTTGTGCCCATAGAGCTCAAAGACGTTGCGCACGAGCTCGAAGTGGATCTCCGCCATGTTCGGGATGAGGATGGTGTAGCCCTCCTCATGCATCTTCTTCGTATAGACCGTATGTCCGCTGGTATGGCTCATGCGTCCTTCCTCCCCTTGGCCAGTTCCTGCTGTTCGATCGCCGCAAACAGGCTGCGCAGTCGAATCTTGACGGCGCCCAGGTTGGTGATCTCGTCGATCTTGATCTGCGTGTAGATCTTGCCCTCGCCCTCCAGGATCTCGCGCACCTCGTCGGTCGTGATGGCGTCCACGCCGCAGCCGAATGACACGAGCTGCACGAGGTTCATGTCCGGCTGCCCGGCGATGTAGCGCGCCGCGGCGTACAGGCGCGCGTGGTACGTCCATTGGTTGAGCACGCCCGTGGGCGCCTTCTTCATGTAGTGCGAGAGCGCGTCCTCCGTGACGACCGCCACGCCGAAGCCCGCGATCAGCCGGTCGATGCCGTGGTTGATCTCGGGGTCCACGTGATAGGGCCGTCCGGCAAGCACGACGATGGGCCTGCCCTCTGCCCGCGCGCGCCGCACGATCCGCTCGCCGCGCTCGCGGATGTCGCGCATGTAGGCGTCATAGGCCGCATAGGCCGCATCCGATGCGGCGCGCACGTCGCGCAGCTTCACGTGCGGGAAGTACTTTTGCAGTATCTCGGTCATCTTGCGCGGGAAGTCGTGGCGGCGGTGCACGCCCACATAGTCCTTGATGAACGTGACGCCGGCAAGGCGCGGCATGTTCGCGCCGAGCACCTCGGGGTAGTAGGCGACGACGGGGCAGTTGTAGTGGTTGTCGCCCAGCTTTTCGTCAAAGTTATAGGACATGCAGGGATAGAAGATCGTATCCACGCCTGCGTCCAGCAGCGCCTGCACGTGCCCGTGCATCAGCTTGGCCGGGAAGCACACCGTGTCGGAGGGGATCGTCGCCTGGCCGGAGACGTACAGCTTGCGGCTGGACAGCGGCGAGGTGACCAGCTCAAAGCCGAGCCGGTCGAAAAACGCATGCCAGAACGGCAGCATCTCGTACACGTTCAGGCCCATCGGCATGCCGATGCGCGGCCGGCCGTCCGGCTTGGCGTCCGCCGTGGGGCACAGGGAGGTCAGCCGTTCGCGCTTGTAGGCATACAGGTTGAGCTCGGACAGGTCCTGCGCCTTGCCCGTCGTCGGCCGGTCGCAGCGGTTGCCCGCGATGTAGCGCCGTCCGCCGGGGAAGGTGTGCACCGTCAGGCGGCAGTGGTTTTCGCACAGGCCGCACTGCACGTTGCGCGATTCGTGCGCGAACGCATGCAGCTCCTGCAGCGTGCACAGCGACGTCTTGCCGCCCTTGAGCGCGTACATCGTGCGCGCGTGCAGCGCCGCGCCATACGCGCCCATGAGCCCCGCGATGTCGGGGCGCACGACATCCACGCCCAGCTCCTGCTCAAACGCGCGCAGCACCGCATCGTTGAGGAACGTGCCGCCCTGCACGACGATGCGCCGGCCAAGCTGCTCGGCGCTGGTCGCGCGAATGACCTTGTACAGCGCGTTCTTGACCACGGAGATGGAAAGGCCTGCGGAGATGTCCTCCACCTCGGCGCCATCCTTCTGAGCCTGTTTGACGGAGGAGTTCCTGAACACCGTGCAGCGCGAGCCCAGGTCCACGGGGCGCTTGCTCTTCAGGCCCAGGCGCGCGAAGTCTGCGATCGAGTAGCCCAGCGCGCTGGCGAACGTCTGCAGGAACGAGCCGCAGCCGGACGAGCACGCCTCATTGAGAAAGATGTTGTCGATCACGCCGCCGTGCACCTTGAAGCACTTGATGTCCTGCCCGCCGATGTCGATGACGAAGTCGACGTCGGGCATGAACGCCTTGGCGGCCGTGAAGTGCGCGACCGTCTCGACCAGGCCGTCGTCGATGCCGAACGCGTGCTGGATCAGCTCCTCGCCGTAGCCGGTGACCGCGGCGCGGCGCACGTGCAGGCGCGGGTATTCCTCCAGCAGCTTGAGCAGGAACTCGCGGATCAGCGGCACGGGATCGCCGCTGTTGGAGCGGTAGCTCGTCAGCAGCAGGCGGCCGTCTCCGTCCGTCACCGCGCACTTGAGCGTCGTGGAACCCGCGTCGATGCCCAGGAACACATCGCCCTCATAGGCCGAGGGATCGAGGATCGGCACGGCGTCCTTCGCGTGGCGCGCGGCAAACGCCTCGTACTCCGCCTCGGATGCAAACAGCGGCGGCAACGCGTTGTAGCTCTCACCCGCGTGGAACGCCTTCAGGCGCTCCATGGCCTCCCCGAGGCGCACGGGCGTCTCGCGATGGCTGGCCGCGCCGAGCGCGACGTAGTACAGCGCGTTCTGCGGGCTGAGCCCATTGATACCCAGGGCCTTGTCAAAGCACGCGCGCAGCTGCGGCAGGAATGTCAGCGGCCCGCCCAGGTATACGACGTTGCCCTCGATGGGCCGGCCCTGCGCCAGGCCCGCAATCGTCTGATTGACCACGGCCACGAAGATCGAGCGGGCGATGTCCTCGTGCGCCGCGCCCTGGTTGAGCAGCGGCTGGATGTCCGTCTTGGCGAACACGCCGCAGCGCGAGGCGATGGTGTATGTGCGCGTGGCCTTCTCGGCCAGTTCATCCATGCGCGCAGGCGTCACATCCAGCAGCGTGGCCATCTGGTCGATGAACGCGCCCGTGCCGCCGGCGCACGAGCCGTTCATGCGCACCTCCATCATGCCCTGCAGGAACAGGATCTTCGCATCCTCCCCACCCAACTCGATGATGACGTCCGTACCCGGCAGCCAGCGGTCGGCGGCCAACTTGGTCGCATAGACCTCCTGCAGAAAGGGGATGTTTGCGCCCTGCGCCATGCCCATCCCCGCGGAGCCCGAGATCGTCAGCGTCACGGGCTCGCCGTGCACGACCTCGCGCTCAAGCGTCTCCAACAGTTCAAGCGTCTTTTGCGTGATGCGCGCAAAGTGGCGTTCATAGGAAGAATAGACGATCTGCTCGCGCGCGTCGAGCACGACGCACTTGATCGTCGTGGAGCCCACATCCAGCCCGATGTGGAGCATGTCCTTTTCACTCATTGTGCCGCGTCCTCCCCTCCCGCGCCCATTCTGGGCAGCAGCTCGGCCAGCGTCCGCACGGCCTGCAAAAACGCCTGTGCCTCGCCCGGCGGCAGCGTGCGCACCCGGGCGCTCATGTCCTCGTAAAACCGCGCGCAGATCGGATCGAAGTAGCGGTGGCCCTCCGCGCTCCAGCGGATGCGCACCACGCGCCGGTCGCTCTCCTCGCGCACGCGCTCGACCATGCCCATCTCGTGCAGGCGGTCGACAATCTGCGTCGCCTGCTGGCGCGGCACGGCCAGCGCATCGGCCAGCTCCGGCATCGTGCTGGGCCCCTTGTCGCACAGCGCAAGCATGACCCGCAGCTGCATGTGGCTCAGCCGTTTTCGAAATGCTGATTGAAAGGGAATGAGCACCGAGGCGACAA
>CALVNS010000073.1 GCA_944349855.1 uncultured Eubacteriales bacterium
AGGGAGTTTTTTTATCATTTTCACCGCCATAGGCTTTTTTGAACCACTCGCCTAGCGAGTGGTTTTCTTTATACAACCAAAGCGCTTCACGGAAAAACCGTGAAGCGCTTTTTTACGCCTCGCCGCCGTGCACGCACGCCCCCTGCAGCTTGTTGATCGCGCGTTCGAGCGCGTCGCGGCTGTTGCCCCAGGGCTTGTCCTGGTTGCGGTAGTCGAACTTGAGCGTGAACCACTCCAGCTCCTTTTCCACGCGCTCGAGGTTTTTTTTCTGCACGTCGCGCACGGCCGCGAAGAACGCTGCGCGCTCCCTGCCCGAGAGCATCTCGCACGCCATGTCCAGCACGAGCGCCGTGTCCTGCAGGCACAGCCCCTGCGAGTCGAGAAAGGCCCGTTGAAACTCCCGGTCGTGCGTGAACAGGTGCACGAGTGTGTAGGCGTAGCGACGCATCGTGTAGTCCAGCCGCTCGCACAGCACGCACTTGCCCGTGCGCGCGCGCACGGCCGCGCCGGGGTCCTCCTTGGCGGACGGCTTGCCGCCAAGTCGGCGCAGAAAGCCGCCGCCGTCCCCCTGCGCAGCGCGCTCCAGGATGGCGTCGACGGAGGCGATGACATCCTTCATGTATGTGTGCGTGATGAGCGCAAGGCCCAGGCGATTCTTCTGCGCGAACATCTGGCGAAAGTGCTCCGGGCAAAACCCCTTTTCGTTGACCTCCACGCGGGTGTCCGGCTCCATGACAGATGCGCCCAGAAAGCTGTCGACGTACATGGCCTCGTTTTGCTGTCGCAGCGCGCAAAGGGGGCATTCGCCTCCCGCCTTATATGCATCCCATACGGGAATGGTGTCGAGCTGATAGCGCATAACGGCCTCCCCAATCGCTTTTTTTCTATTCTACCATCGCATGTGCGGCGAATCAAGGAACGACATAAAGAATTTTCCGCGCGCATACGTTCGGACGACCGCGAAGGGGAGGGAAAGAACATGCGCAGAAGACTGAAGAGCAGACGGTATCCGGCAGCGCGTGGCCTGCGGCGTGCGCTGGGCCTGGTGGCCCTGACGGCGCTGCTGTACGGCCTGACGGCAGGTGTGCGGGGCCTGATCCTCCGGCAGACGCCCACGCCCGCACCCGAAGCGACCGAAACGCCCGTACAGACGGCCGCGCCCGAAACACAGGTCAGCGACACATTTTCGCTGCCGGAGCGCACGTTTTACGCGATCCAGCTGGGCGCCTATTCCGGCCTGGACGCCGCGCGTGCGGAGGCGCGGCTGTACACTGGGCGCGGCGCAGCGGGCTACATCCTGGAGGATGACAAGTTCCGCGTGCTGGCCGCCGTCTATACGGACCCGGACGACGCCGAGACCATCCGCGCACGCCTGGAGGCGCAGGACATCCCCGCATACGTCTACACGCTGCGAGCGCAGCAGGTGGAGCTGCGGATCACCGCATCCCAAGGACAACAGGCGGCGCTGAGCGAGGCCTTTGCCTTCGTCGAGGATGCCATGGGCGAGATCGGCGCGTGTTCGCTCGCCCTGGACCGCCAGGAGATGACGCCGCAGGCCGTACAGGACCGCATGCAGTCGCTCTACGATCACGGCGAGACGGTGCGCCGCGCGCTGCGCGAGCAGGTACCGCAGGGCGCAGACGCCGTCGCGGATGCGCTGCACGCGCTGCTGGAGGCGACGCAGAACGCAATTTCCGCGGTAAAATCGCAAAATTCACCGGATGCTATAGCCATGGCGTCGCAAATCAAGTATAATTATTTAGACGTAGTGTGCAACTACGTCTGGTTTAACCAGACGATTCTGGCCGCAATGGCCTGACATACGAAGGGACGGTATGCCATGAAGACACGGGAGATCGCCGAAATCCTGTCGGCGGAGATGCTGACGGAGGACAACCCCGCCATCGACATCCGCTCCGCCTGTGGGTCGGACATGATGAGCGACGTGCTTGCGTTCGTCAAGGATCAGACGGTGCTGGTGACGGGGCTGACCAATCCGCACGTCATCCGCACGGCCGAGATGCTGGACGTGAGCTGCATCGTATTCTGCCGCGGCAAGCGGCCGGACGAGGAGATGCTCGAGATGGCGCGCGAGCGCGACATCGTGGTGCTGTCCACGCGACACACGATGTACGTGGCCTGCGGGCTGCTCTATACCCACGGGATCGTCGGATGTGAATCCACGAGGAGGTAACCATGGCAGATGTGAGCATTCTGGAGACCTTTGACGTCGAGCGCGGCGCGTTTGAGACGGCCGGCGAGGCCTCGGCGACGATCAAGCGCACGCTCAAGCGCCTGGGCGTGGACGTGGGCATCCTGCGCCGGGTGGCCGTGGCGACCTACGAGGTCGAGCTCAACCTGATCATTCACAGCCTGGGCGGCCGGCTGGAGCTGGCCGTCGACGAAAACTGGGTGCGCGTGACCTCGCGCGACCGCGGGCCCGGCATTCCCGACATCGACAAGGCGATGACGGAGGGCTATTCCACCGCGCCGGAGGACGTGCGCACCCTCGGCTTCGGCGCAGGCATGGGCCTGCCCAATATGAAGCGCAACGCGGACGACTTTTCCATCGCATCCGAGGTCGGCGTGGGAACGACGATCTGTATGGGATTCAAGCTGCGCTAAAGCGCGGGGGCGGAAAGGGACGAGCCATGAACAAAGCGTATCATTCGGTCCGGCTGGAAAAAGAGCGGTGCATGGGCTGCACCACGTGCCTCAAGCGCTGCCCGACGGAGGCCATCCGCGTGCGCGACGGCCGCGCGCACATCATCGACGAGCTGTGCATCGACTGCGGCGAATGCATCCGCGTCTGCCCCCACCACGCCAAGGTGGCGCTGACGGATCCGTTCGACTCCATCCGGCGCTTTCCCTACAGGATCGCGCTGCCGGCACCGTCGCTGTATGGGCAGTTCAAGAGCCTGGGCAGCATCAACCGCGCGCTCACGGGCCTGCGACGCCTGGGGTTTGACGCGGTGTTCGAAGTCGCGCGCGGTGCAGACGTCGTCTCCCGCGCGCTGATCGAGCGACTGAAGCGCCCAAACGTGCCCAAACCGCTCATCTCCGCCGCATGTCCGGCGATTGTGCGGCTGATCCAGGCACGCTTTCCGGACTTGATCGATCACGTCGTGGACATCCGCCAGCCGATGGAGGTTGCCGCGCTGATGGCCAAGCGGGAGTTTTGCCAGCAGCATGGCGTCGCGCCCGAGGAGGTCGGCTGCTTCTTCATCACGCCCTGTCCGGCGAAGATGACGGCCATTCGCTCGCCCATCGGCCATGAGAAGTCGGCTCTGGACGGCGCGATCTCGATCATGGAGATCTACGGACGGCTCGCGGCGCAGCTGCGCAAGGGCGGCGAGGAAGAGTCCCTGTGCGGCGCGACGCCCTACGGCGTGGGCTGGGCCAACAGCGGCGGCGAGGCGGCGGCCATTCACAGCGAGAACAGCATGGCGGTCGACGGCATCGAAAATGTCATCCGCGTGCTGGAGGAGATCGAGAACAACCGCCTGAACGACCTGGACTTTTTTGAGGGACAGGCCTGCACGGGCGGATGCGTCGGCGGTCCGCTGACGTTCGAAAACGGCTATGTGGCCAAGAACACCATCCGCAAGCTGACCGAGCGCATGGAGCATACCCGCCCGGAGGCGGCCGTGGACGCGTCCGCGCTCAACAAATATCCGATCTATAACACGCTGCCGATTGAGCCGACCAACGGCATGCGGCTGGACGATAACATCGTGGAGGCCATGCGCAAGATGGAGCGGATCGAGCAGATCGCCAAGGAATTGCCGGGCTATGACTGCGGCTCGTGCGGCTCGCCCACCTGCCGCACCCTTGCGGAGGACATCGCCAACGGCTATGCGGGCGAGATGGACTGCATCTACCGCCTCAAGAGCCGCCTGCAGGTGATGGCCCAGCAGATGGTGGAACTGTCCGAGCGCACGCGCAAGTAATTCCCCGCACAAAAACGGATTGAGAAAGGAAGACCCATATGACGCTCAAGGATCTGATGGACAAGACCGGCATGCGCCTGCTCACGCCGGACGCGCCGCTTCAGCGCGAGGTGACCACCGGCTACAGCTGCGACCTGCTCAGCTGGGTGCTCGCGCATGGCCAGGCCGGCATGGCCTGGATCACCGTACAGACGCACCTGAACGTCATCGCCGTGGCGATGCTCATGGACATGGCCTGCGTGATCATCCCGGAGGGGATTACGCTGGAGGAGGCGACGCTGCAAAAGGCGGAGGAGGAAGGGGTGCCCGTGTTTGCCTCGGACAAGACCGCCTATGAGCTGAGCGGACTGATGTTCGCACTGGGCGTGGGGCAGGCGGAGCGCACGTGAAGCTCAACGTCGATCTGCACATGCATTCCTGCCTGTCGCCCTGCGCCGACGACGACATGACGCCCAACAACCTCGTCAACATGGCATGGCTGAACGGGCTGGATGCCATCGCCGTGAGCGACCACAACACGGCGCGCAACCTCCCGGCCGTGCGCGAGGCCGCCCGGGAGCGGGGCATCGCCCTGCTGCCGGCGCTGGAGGTGACCACGCGTGAGGAAGTGCACGTGCTGTGCTATTTCCCGACGGTCGAAGCGGCGCTGGCCTTTGACAGCTGGGTGTACGAGCGCCTGCCAGCGATCCCTAACGCGCCCGCCTTCTTCGGCCGCCAGCTGCTGATGAACGCGCGCGACGAGGTCGTCGGGCAGGAGGAGCGGCTGCTCCTCTCCGCGATTTCGGCGGGCCTGGAGGAGGTCGCCTGCGCCGCGCGCGCGATGGGCGGCCTGGCCGTGCCCGCGCATATCAATCGCGGCGCCAACGGCATCCTGACCAACCTGGGCTTCATCCCAGAGCGCGCGGGCTTCACGGCGGTGGAGATATCCCGCCGTTCGCCTCCGCCGCCGATCGACCTCTCGAGATACATGGTTTTGTGTGCATCTGATGCACACAGACTAGAGGATATTCCGGAGGAGGGACATGCGCTGGAATGCGCCGGCTGTGACACAATTGCCATTTTTGCGTCAATTGCGAGGGCGGAGCATGCACAAAAGGCTCGAAATGACGCGAAAATTGAGGAATGATGATGCATTTTTCGTTAGAAAATTGTGAAAATCGGAAAAGTATGCGTTGGATGGTGAAGAACCATCGCTTTTTTTGATGCAATCCGATGAACAGTATGATATAATGAATTTGTATGAAAATCGGCGTTTCGGACATTCCCCCGCTCAAGGCATTTCAAGGAGGTTATGTTTTTCATGGCGGACAAGAACGTGACGGAACAGTATGCGGCGCTGCGTGCGGCCATTGCCGAGCACAAGGGCGAGCAGGGCGCGCTCATGCCTGTCCTGCAGGCGGCGCAGAACATCTTCGGCTATGTGCCTGAAGACGTGCAGAAGACCATCGCCGAGGGCCTGGGCGTGACGCTCAGCGAGGTGTACGGCGTGGCGACCTTTTACTCCCAGTTCTCCCTGGAGCCCAACGGCGAGCACGTGATTGGCGTATGCCTGGGCACGGCGTGCTACGTCAAGGGCTCGCAGAAGGTGCTCGACCGCCTGGCCGAGGAGCTGGATGTGGAGGTCGGTAAGACGACCAAGGACGGCAAGTTCACGCTCAACGCGACCCGCTGCCTGGGCGCGTGTGGTCTGGCGCCCGTCATGATGATCGGCGACGAGGTGTACGGACGCCTCGTGCCCGACGATATCCCCGGCATCTTGGACAAGTACAGGAGTTGATCGCATGCGCGACCTGTCGCTGCACATTCTGGACTTGACGCAAAACAGCGTCAAGGCAGGCGCGTCGCTCGTACAGGTGCTCATCCGCGACAGCGCGCGGGAGGATCTGATCCGCATCGAGATCGTGGACGACGGCTGCGGCATGGACGCGGATCTGCTGGCGCGCGTGACCAGCCCCTTTACCACCACGCGCACCACGCGCAAGGTGGGCCTGGGCATTCCGATGTTCAAGGCCAATGCGGAGGGGAGCGGCGGCACGTTTTCCATCGCGTCCACGGTGGGCGAGGGCACGCGCGTGTGCGGCACGTTCGGACGCTCCAACATCGACCGCCCGCCGATGGGCGACATCCAGGGTACGATGCTCACCCTGGTGCTGGGCACGCCGGAACGCCCGGACTACCTGCTGCGCTACGAGACGGACGAAGCATCCTTTACATTTGATACGCGCGAGGTGCGCGCCGCGCTGGACGGGCTGCCGCTGGACCTGCCAGACGTCGTCGCGTGGATGCGCGATTACTTGAAGGAAGGATTCGAACAAATTAGCGGAGGTGCTACATCATGAAAACCATCGCAGAGCTTGAGGCCATTCGCCAGCGCGCGAAGGGCCAGGTTGGGGTTCGCAAGGATCGGGAAGGCACGCGCGTCGTCGTCGGCATGGCGACCTGCGGCATTGCCGCGGGCGCGCGCCCGGTGATGCTCGCCTTTGTTGAAGAGGTCAACAGGCGCGGGTTGCAGCACGTCACCGTGTCCCAGACCGGCTGCATCGGCATGTGCCGCCTGGAGCCCATCGTCGAGGTCTTCGTGCCCCGGAAGGACAAGGTCACCTACGGGCACATGACGCGCGAAAAGGCCGGGCGCGTCATCGCGGCGCACATCGTCAACGGACATCCGGTGGACGAGTACACCATCGGCGCCGTCGAGGAACAGTAATCACGCGGGCGGCGCTCCCGCCTGAATTGTAGGAGGAGTCACGATGGATTTCTATCGCGCACACGTGCTGATCTGCGGCGGCACCGGCTGCACGTCTTCCGGCTCGCATGAGCTGATCAGCCTGTTTGAGCAAAAGCTCAAGGAAAAGAATCTCGACAGGGAAATCAAGGTCGTGCGCACGGGCTGCTTCGGTCTGTGCGCCGCGGGGCCCGTGGTCATCGTCTATCCGGACGGCACGTTCTACAGCCGCGTCAAACCCGAAAACGTCGAGGAGATCATCGAGGAGCACCTCATCAAGGGCCGCCAGGTGCAGCACCTGATCTACGTCGATCACACCGACGAAGCGGCGCACCACCGCTCGCTGGATGAGATCGGCTTCTATAAAAAGCAGCACCGCGTCGCGCTGCGCAACTGCGGCGTCATCGATCCGGAGAACATCGACGAGTACATCGCCGTGGACGGCTACAAGGCGCTGGAAAAGGTCCTCACCCAGATGAGCCGCGAGGCCGTCATCGACGAGATCAAGCGCTCCGGCCTGCGCGGCCGCGGCGGCGGCGGATTCCCCACCGGCACGAAGTGGCAGTTCGCGTACAACTCGCCCGGCGAAAAGAAATACGTCGCCTGCAACGCCGACGAGGGCGACCCCGGCGCGTTCATGGACCGCAGCGTGCTCGAGGGCGATCCGCACGCCATCATCGAGGCCATGGCCATCGCCGGCTATGCCATCGGCGCGGACGAGGGCTACGTCTACGTGCGCGCGGAGTACCCCATCGCCGTGCAGCGCCTGCAGATCGCCATCGACCAGGCGCGCGAGTACGGTCTGCTGGGCGACAACATCCTGGGCACGGGCTTCAAGTTCGACCTGCACATCCGCCTGGGCGCCGGCGCCTTCGTCTGCGGCGAGGAGACCGCGCTGATGGAGTCCATCGAGGGCCGCCGCGGCGAACCGCGTCCCCGTCCGCCGTTCCCGGCGGTCAAGGGCCTGTTCGGCAAGCCCACCGTGCTCAACAACGTCGAGACGTACGCCAACGTCTGTCAGATCATCCTCAACGGCGCGGACTGGTTCGCCTCCATGGGTACCGAGCGCTCCAAGGGCACCAAGGTCTTCGCGCTGGGCGGCAAGATCGTCAACACCGGCCTGGTCGAGCTTCCCATGGGC
>CALVNS010000074.1 GCA_944349855.1 uncultured Eubacteriales bacterium
CATGAGCACGGAGAATTTCCTGCTCGCCTTCGGCCGCACGCCCGTCACGTGGTGCGTCAGCAGCGTGTTGAGCGAATTCGACAGGGACCGCAGGCCGCTGCTGCGCTGATACCAGGCGGGCGGCACGAGCAGCGTCGCGGCCACGTCGGACGCGGGCTGCTGAATGGTGCCCATCAGGCCGTTGACCGCGTTGAGCGCGTACAGGTGCCAGGGGCGCAGCGCCCCCGCCCGCAGCAGGCACAGCGTCACGACGGTACAGACCGCGGCGCACAGGTCGCACGCGAGCATCACGCGCCGCTTGTCCCAGCGATCGCTGAGCGCGCCGGCAAAGATGCTCGCCGTCACGTAGGGAGCGTAGGAGCAGACGGACAGCAGCGCGGTTTCCAGCGCGGAGCCGCTCGTCTGATACAGCCAGATGACCAGCGCAAAGCGGGTCATGCCGCTGCCCAGCGCCGAAAACGACTGCGTGCCGAGCAGCGCCAGATAGGACGTCAGTTTTCTTCGTTCGTCATTCATGAGACTTCGCTCCTTTGATTTCATCGCAATGAACCATCAAAAGCGCAAAGCCTGAGGACCTTTCATTCCTCCATGCAGCGTCCTCAAACCTTGCATGGAGCTTCGGCAATGGCCAGCTTCAAGGCCGTCACCTCCTTGGATTCACAGACTGTTGACGATCAGCGCCGCGCCGGAGATGATCAGCGCCACGATGACCAGCCGGCGGACAGTCCGTTCGTTGAGCAGACTGCCGCTGCGCATGCCCAGCAGCAGCCCCGCCAGCATGAAGGGAAACAGCGGCAGCGCGCTGCGCACGACGTCCGCCGTCAGGATGCCCAGGGCCGCGTACATGCCCGCCCGCAGCGCGTTTTCCACCACGAACACCATGCACATGTTGGCCTTGAACGCATGGCTGTCGCGCGTGACGCGCCCGATGTACGCGCTCAGCAGCGCGCCCACGCCGTACAGCCCGCACAGCAGGCCCGACAGCAGGCCGATGAGCGTCAGGATCAGGCCGGATCCGCGCCCGTGCCGCGGGCGCAGCTCGCGCAGCAGCATCTCCAGCCCGACGGCCACGATGACGACGCCGAACACGGCCTTGACTGCATTCGTATCCGCATTTTTTAGAAAGATCGCCCCCGGGATGCTGCCCGCCACGACGAGCGCCGCCAGCGGCAGCCAGACGCGCCTGTCCAGCGAGGCGCGCTCATGCCAGGCGAGGATCGCGTTGGTGGGGAAGCCCAGCAGCAGGTCAATCGGGGAGATGAGCGCGTTGCTGGTGGAAAAACTCAGAATGGTCGTAAACACCAGCGTGTTGGCAAAGCCGCACAGGCCCTTGACAAAGTAGGCGCACAGCGCGGCGATGATCCATGGCAGCATACAAACAGATCCTTCCGTCGTGTGGATGAGATCAGCCGATCAGCAGGCCCAGCACCGCGCAGATGCCGATGACCTTGGGAATGCTCATCTGCCGCCACACGGTGAGCAGGAGCGCCACCAGGCCGATGAGTACCGCGGGAATGGAGATGGCCCCGCCCAGAAAGTAGCTGTCCGGCGCCAGCGAGAAGACGACCGAGACGATCATGCCAAAGCACACCGCGCGGATGCCGTACATGCCGCGCTCCACCAGCGGATTGTCCTTGAACGCCGCCAGGAAGTACGCGGCGACCATCGTCAGCGTGAGGGAGGGGAACATCGCGCCCACAGAGGCGATGATCGCGCCCGCGACGCCCGCGGTGCGCAGGCCCACGAACGTGGCGCAGTTGATGCCGAACGAGCCGGGCGTCATCTCGGCGATGGCGACGATGTCGGCCAGTTCCGCCGGCGTCAGCCAGCCGTGCGCGACCATCTCCGCGCGCACCAGGGGGATCATCGACTGGCCGCCGAAGCTGGAAAAGCCCACGCGCACATAGGCCAGGAAGAGCTCCAGAAAGATCACCGCGTCGCCCTCCTTCCCTGAATGATCAGGCCCGCCACGCCCGCGGCGAGCACCAGCAGCAGATTATTGATCCGGCCGCTCAGGCACAGCGCAAAGCCGACCGCGGCGATGACGATGGCGGTCTTATCCACGAGCGCGCCCTCGCGCAGCTTGAGCGCCGCGCCGATGACGATGGGCACCACGGATGCGCGCACGCCCACGAGCATCCGCTGCACGTGGGCGTTGTCCTTCACGCTGCCGTAGAAGAGCGCCACGACGCACAGCGTCACGATCGAGGGAATCGCAATGGCGAACGCCGCCAGCACGCCGCCCAGCACGCCGCCCACGTGGTGGCCGAACAGCACGCCGATGTTGATGATCATGATGCCCGGCAGCGAGCGCCCGACGGTGATGATGTCCAGCAGTTTTTCCTGTGAGAGATAGCCACGCTTTTTGACAAACTCCTGTTCCATCTGCGCGATGACGCTCCAGCCGCCGCCGAATGTCAGCGCGCCGATCTTGAGCAGGACGAGGAACATCGTCGCAAGCTTGCGCGCGGAACACGCGGCGCGCGGCGCAGGGGATGCGCTCATGATCCGGCCTCCTTTAGATGACGGCGCTGTTCTGGGACAGATGCGCGAAGGCGTTTGGCAGGTGCGACATGTCGTTGAGCGTGATGACCTTGAAGCGGCCGCCCTCATAGAGCGCGGCGCTCACGCTCGCGTTGGCGATGTCGAACGTGTGGATCGCGGCCAGGTCCATGTGCAGAAAGCCGCAGAACAGCGTCTTGAGCAGCGCGCCGTGTGCGACGACTGCGATGACGTCCAGCCCGCTTGCGAGCGGCGTCTCCAGCGCACGAAACGCGCGGCGCTGCAGCTTGGGATAGGACTCGCCGCCCGGCGCGGGGCAGTCGGGCCGTTCGGAAAACAGGCGGGCGCGCTCCGGATCCTCGCGGCGCACGTCGGCAAACGACCGGCCCTGCCATTCGCCCATGCAGATCTCCTTCAGCTCCTCCACGGGCGTCAGCGGCGCGCCCGTGTGCGCATGCAGCGCCTGCGCCGTGCGCGCCGCGCGGGCGAGCGGGCTGTGATAGATGCGCTCAATGCCCACGCCCTCAAAGCGCAGGCCGACCTGTTCGATTTGCCATAGTCCCTGCTCGTTGAGCGGAACGTCCAGTTGCCCTTGATATATGCGCTGTACGTTCCAGTCGGTCTGGCCGTGACGGATGAAATAGATCAGCATGCGCGCACCTTCCTTGCGTAAAATGGGAATGGAAATGGATGGATGAACCGGCAAAAACCAGAAAGGGAAGGCCGAAGCGATTCGGCCTTCCCGCGAGGGGTTCGGCTTGCGTTACAGCGTGAAGCCCGCGGCCTGCAGGAAGCGCTTGGCGCCGGCCTTGCCGGCCTCGTCGAGCTTGTAGACGCCCGCGTCGTGCAGCACGCGCGCACACTTCTTGGCCAGCTCCGCACGGATCGTCTCCCGGGCGGCGTCAGGCGAGAGCGCGCAGCCGGTCTGCGCGGCGATGGACTCGATCCACTCGGCGTGCGCCTTGAGGTGTTCGTCCGCGCGGACGGACTCGGCCGTGCGCGCGCCGGTGAGCACCTCCTCCAGCGCGGCCAACTCGCGCTGCAGGCGGCCCGGCAGGATGAACAGGCCCATGACCTCGATCAGGCCGATGTTCTCCTTCTTGATGTGGTGCAGGTCCGGATGCGGATGGAAGATGCCCAGCGGCAACTCCGGCGTGGTGCGGTTGTTGCGCAGCACCAGATCCAGCACGTAGCCGTCGCCCTCGCGGCGGGCGATGGGGGTGATGGTGTTGTGCGGCGTGTCGCCGCTGTGGGCGAGGATGTCCAGCGAGGCGTCGCTGTAGCCGCGCCAGCAGGCCAGCACGCGCTCGGCCAGCGCGCACAGCGGCTCAGGGCTGGCGGCGCGCAGGCGCAGCGTCGTCAGCGGCCAGGAGACCAGCTCGGCGTCGACCTGCGGGAAGTCCGGATGGACGGCCTTGGCATAGGCGGGCGCCTGCTCCATGGGGAAGTGATGGCGGCCGCCCTGGAAGTGGTCGTGGTTGAGGATGGAGCCGCCGACGATGGGCAGGTCCGCGTTGGAGCCCAGGAAGTAGTGCGGGAAGCGCGTGACAAACTCGAGCAGGCGCTCGAACGTGCCGCGGCTGATGGCCATGGGCGTGTGGCGGTCGTTGAAGACGATGCAGTGCTCGTTGTAGTACAGGTAGGGGGAGTACTGCATGTGCCAAGGCGCGCCCGAGAGCGTGAGCGGAATGGCGCGCAGCGTCTGGCGCGCAGGGAAGTCGATGCGGCCTGCATAGCCGGTGTTTTCCAGGCAGAGCATGCACGGCGGATACTCGACGGACTTCTTCGTCAGCAGCGCCGCGATGTCGCGCGGATCCTTCTCCGGCTTGGACAGGTTGATCGTGATCTCCAGCTCGCCGTATTCGCTGGGCGCGAAGAAGCGCACGTTGCGCGCGATGGCATCCACGCGGATGTAGTCGTTCATGCGGCACAGCTCGTAGAACCAGCTCGTGGCGCGCTCCACGCCCTCCTCGCGCGCGATGCGCTCAAAGCGCTCGGCGATGACGGACGGCGGCGCCGTGAACAGGCCCATCAGCCGGGCGGAGAACAGGTCGCGGCGCGTGGGCGTGTCCTCGATGATGCCGCGGCGCACGGCCTCGTCGCACAGCACGCTCAGCAGCGGCGTGGCGGTCGGCGGCAGGGGCTGCACCTCGCCGCCCTCGGCAGGGGCGTCCATGTGGAGCGCATCCAGCAGGCCGTTCAGGGCGTAGTGGCGGTCTTCTGCGGCGATCAGGCCATGAGAAACGGCAAATTCGACCAGGGTTTTCATGGCGGAGGCGACGGAACAAGGCATCGGGCATCCCTCCAGATCAATGTCATTATCTTCATTATAGCGCATTCATCTTCCAGAGACAAGCAGGAAATGCGGTAAATTTGCGTAACATGCGTTAAAATTAACGCATAAAAAGCGGAGAAAGACTTGACAAGTCGGAAAAATTTGAGATAATAAGGGCAGGAACCCGGATTACGGTATTTTATGGGGAGCGTGAATCACATGACGATGCAGGAAAAGTGGGCGGCCTACGCAAAGACGCCTGCGGGCGCCGAGCGTCTGGCGACGCTCTACGGCAGGGACGAGGGCGAACTGGCAGCGCAGCGCGCGCGCTATGCGAAGCTGATCGAGCGCCACGAGGCGCGCTTTGGCGTCGGGTGCGGCGAGATCTGCTTCTTCTCCGCGCCGGGCCGCACGGAGATCGGCGGCAACCACACCGACCACAACCTGGGCCGCGTGCTGGCGGCGGCGGTGAACCTGGATACCGTGGCGGCGGTGACGAAGACCGACGACGGCGTGATCGTCGTGGATAGCGAGGGCTATCGTCCCATCACCGTGGACACGGCGGACCTGTCCGTGCATGAGGAGGAGCTGGGCACGACGGCGGCGCTGATCCGCGGCGTGGCGGCGCGGATGCAGGAGCTGGGCTATAAGGTGGGCGGCTTCAAGGCGACGGTCACCAGCAGCGTGCTGCGCGGGTCGGGCCTGTCCTCCTCGGCGGCGTTTGAGGTGCTGATCGGTGCGATTCTGGACGGACTGTACAACGGCTGGGTGCTGGATGCCAAGGAGCGCGCGCAGATCGCCCAGCGCGCGGAGAACCTGCACTTTGGCAAGCCCTGCGGCCTGATGGATCAGATGGCCAGCTCCGTGGGCGGCCTGGTGACGATCGACTTCAAGGACCCCACGCCCGTCGTGGAGGCGCTTCCCTACGACTTCAAGGCCAAGGGCTTTTCGCTGGTCGTGGTGAACACCGGCGGCGACCACGGCGACCTGACGGACGACTACGCGGCCATCCCCGCCGAGATGAAGGCCGTGGCGGCGTACTTTGGCAAGCAGGTGCTGCGCGAGGTGGACCCCGCCGAGATGGAGGCCGCCATTCCACAGCTGCGCGGCAAGGTGTCCGACCGTGCCATCCTGCGCGCGCTGCACTTCTACGACGACAATGCGCGCGTGCCCAGGCAGGTGGCCGCGCTGCGCGCTGACGAGCTGGAGGCGTTCCTTGCGCTGGTCATCGAGTCGGGCGAGAGCAGCTGGAAGCTGCTGCAGAACGTCTACGCCCGCCCAGGCGAGGAGCAGATGGCCCTGGCGTTGGAGATGAGCCGGCGCGTGCTGGTGGGCCGCGGCGCGTGGCGCGTGCACGGCGGCGGCTTTGCCGGCACCATCCAGGCGTTCGTGCCGGACGACCTGCTGGGGGCGTATGTGAGCCGCATCGAGGCCGCGTTCGGCAAGGGCGCATGCACGGTGCTGTCCATCCGTCCTGAGGGCGCGGTCATGATGCCGGTGCGCTGAGCCCGGCCCGCAAAAAAGAGGGATTGACAGACGCCGCATGCGTGCTATAATAGGGACAACCGAATAGCGCATGGCGCGATTGAAGGATCTTCAGGGCGGGGTGTGATTCCCCACCGGCGGTATAGCCCGCGAGCCGTAAGGCAAGACCCGGTGCAATTCCGGGGCCGACAGTACAGTCTGGATGGAAGAAGAGCTTTTTCTCCTTGTGCATCAGCCGTTAAACGGCCCCTGATCGCTCTGCCTTCAGGGGCCGTGTGTTTCGGCAAAATACAAAAGGGGGATTTTTTCATGCGCGGTCAACACGTCTTCAAGCTCACCCGTACGGCCATCCTGGCGGCTGTAGCGACCATTCTGTTCTTCTTTGAGGTGCCGGTCGGCGTGCCGTTTTACAAGCTGGACTTCAGCGCGCTGCCCTCGATCCTCGCGGGCTTTGCGATGGGCCCGCTCTACGGCCTGGCGACCGTGGCGATCAAGGACCTGCTGCACCTGCTCACCTCCACGTCCGGCGGCATCGGTCAGCTGGCGGATTTCCTGATGTCCGGCTCGCTGGTCGTCATCTCGTCCCTGATCTATCAGCAGCATAAGACCCGCGCGCGCGCGCTGATCGGATTGGGCGTCGGCACGCTCGTCATGGCCGCGCTGGGCGCGCTGGTCAATTACTACATCATGCTGCCGTTCTACACGGCGTTCATGCCGATGGAGGAGATCATCGCCGCAGGCACCGCGCTGATTCCGGCCATCGACAGCAAGTTCAAGTTCGTGTTGCTCATCACTGCGCCCTTCAATCTGTTCAAGGGCGTCGTGCTGAGCGCGGCGACGTTCCTGCTCTATAAGCGCGTCTCGCCGCTGCTGCACGAAAAGCGATAATTTCGGAGGACATATGATCCGCATCGTCACCAACTGCGAGGAAGAGACGCTCCGCCTGGGCGAACGCCTGGGCGCGTGTCTGCTTCCGGGCGATACCGTGCTGCTGGAGGGCGAGATGGGCGCGGGCAAGAGCGTGCTGTGCCGCGGCGTCGCGCGGGGTCTTGGCGTCGAAGGCCCGATCCCCAGCCCGACGTTCACCATCGTGAACGTGCATGACGGCGCGCGCGGCCGGCTGTACCACTTCGACCTGTACAGGCTGGAGGATGCGGACGCCTTCTGGGAGGCAGGCCTGGACGAGATGATCGGCGCGGACGGCGTCGCGCTGATCGAATGGCCATCGCGCGCGCCGGAGGCGATGCCCGAGCGGCGCCTGCGCGTGGAGATCGCCTATGCGGCGGACGATGTGCAGCGGCGCGAGATCACTTTTTTTCCCGAGGGCGGGTTTGACGAAGCGCCGTTGGCCGCGCTGACGGAGGTGGAAGCATGAACATCCTGTGCGTCGATACGTCTGGCCCCTCGGCGGGCGTGGCCGTCCTGCGGGACGGGCGCCTCGTCTTTGAGTGTTCGCTCATCCACGGCAGGACGCACTCGCAGTGCATCATGCCCATGGTCGAGCAGGGGCTTGCGGGCGCGGGCCTGCAGGCGGGGG
>CALVNS010000075.1 GCA_944349855.1 uncultured Eubacteriales bacterium
CGTTCATGCCGCAAAGCCCGCACAGCACGCATAGGATGAACAGCAGCGCGCACAGCGCGTCGTCCGCGCGTGCATCTGCGCGCTCCGATAGCAGGCGCAGCAGACGTCCGAACACAGGCGTCAGGATCAGCACGCACGCGGCCAGCTCCAGGCAGCGCAGCGCCGGCAGAAAGCGGGCGCTTTCGACGAAGATCGTCGGCAGCGCAGCCAGAAGGGCGCTCAGTGCGAAGACTGCCCCATGCCACCTGGGCGCAAGGAGACGGCGCGCAATGGGCATGGCCAGGGAGATCGCGATGCAGACCGGCAACTGCCATCCCTGCATCATCGCACCGCGCCAGACGCCGACCAGCGCGCCTGCGACGATGCCGGCCATGCCCCACACCGCCGCCTCATCAAACGCGAGCAGCGCCGCAAAGAATGCCGGCGCCACCGGCATGCTGCCAAACGGCATCTGCGCAAATGAAAAGAGCAGCGTGCACCCAAACAGAAAGGCCGCCTGCGGCAACCCGGCTTGCAACCCGGTCCGGCGTGCGGCGCGCCTGCGTCCCTCCGGGCGGCGTTCGCGCCTGCCCGTGCTTGTCCTCTGTGCTCGTGTGCGCCTGAGCACCATAAGCAAAACTCCCGCTCTTCTATTTGCGCACCATTATAGCCGCAGCGTGCCGCGTTTCGTGTCGTTCCCGGGCGCGAAACGCGGCGCGCATACACCGCAAAGGGGCAAAAAGTGCGGTCTGTCAGCCCAGACGCGCGTCGATCTCGTCTGCAACGCGCTCGCGCAATCGCAGCAGGAAGGCCGCGTCCTGCGGATAGCGCCTGAACGTCATCTCCTGCATGCCGGCCGTCGCCAGCACCAGGCGCACCGTGAACTCGCGCCCCGCCAGGCGCTCCAGCTGGCGCAGCGCGCGCAGATCCGTCAGCGCGTCGGCCTGCGCCTCGGCGCGCAGGCTTGAGAGCGGCTCTCCTTCCGGGCCCGGATAGACCAGGTATGCGTCGCCCGAGGGAAAAGCGTAGTTCGCGTGCGTCTCAAAAAACGGATCGACGGGACGCAGGGAATACTGGGTGTTATAAAAATTGTATCCCCAGTGCAGGAACCCCTCGATGCGGTACAGGTAGAGCAGCACGCCCAGCACGCGGCATCGGGCCAATGGCATCGCCAAAAAGCGGTTGGGCACGTCCACGCACTGCGCGCAGCAGTAGTAGGCCCACAGCCCCGGCACGCCAGCGCGCACAAACGGCTCGATGTGATCCACCGCGACGGCCGGGTGTTCCACCAGACCCTGTTCATAAAACGTCAGGTCGCTGAGCGCATCCACGATGCGGCATCCCTTCAGAAGATCCGCCACCTGCGCGCGCGCCGCGCGATAGCTCGCCTCCTGCGCGCGCGAGGGCTCGTCGGAAATGTGATAGATCACGTGCGCGTCGTCATAGCCCGCGGCGGCGAGATAGGCGCGCAGCGCTGGCAATAGCGCACACAGCAGCAGCCGGTAGGCCGGACTCGTCGCGGGCACATCCCAGCCGAACGCCCGCCTTCGGCGCCCGTTCTCCCATACGTAGACGTTGGGGGTCGCCTCCGCGCCCCATTGGGTGAACAGGTGCGCGATCTCCAGCGCCTTCACGCCATGCTTGCGACATATTGCCGCCCAACGGCCCAGACGCGAAAAGTCGAACCGGTATGCTTCGCCCTCTGAAAAGATTTCGACCAGCTGCACGCACAGGCGTTCACCGCCGACGGCTGTGTCCAGCGGCGGTGTGAAGACGGGCGTAAGCAGCACATTTACGCCATGCTCTCGCGCAGCGGCAGCGATGAACCGCTCCAGAATCGTCCAGTGTGCCTCGCTGAAGGGCTCGACGCGGTAGTATTGCGCCAGGCAGTCCGCGTGAAACCACTCGGTATGCCACAGCGTCTGCGCGTCCAGTTCGGCGGCGCGCACGCGCAGCGTGAAGCGCAGGATGCGCGGGGCGTCCCCCTTGGCCTGCTCGGGGCGGACCTCCACGGCAACCGCATAGTCGCCCGGCCGCGCATCCTGCGGCACGTCGAACGTCAGCAGGACGCTGCGGTATTGGCCCGGAAGCGCCAGAATCTGCGGGCGTTCCAACGGCATCAACGGATCCGGAAACAGGCCCGGCGTATCGCGCAGGTATCCGTCGTCGCGCCGCTCATAGCAGGGAAAGTCCGACGGCACGCAGGCCACGGCGCGCAGCCGGGGCGCGCACGGAGCGCCCAGCGCCTGCACGTCAAAGCGGCGCGCATCGCCGCCCCGGCACACCAGCTGCACGGACGCGCGCGTGCCGCGCCAGGCGGAGAGCACGGCGCCCTGTGCCAGCGGCCTGGGGGCCTCGTTCCAGAAGACCTTTTCCAGCGGGGAAACAAGGTAAAACTCGTATGACATGTCGGCTCCTCCGTGTAAAAAAGATGCTGCCCCGTAGCAGGTATGTACGCCATCGATACCAGAATGAGTATGTGTATGAGGCCGGAAACACGCCGGCGCAAATCGCCATTGTGCGCTAATGCATATTGTTTTTATAGCCAGAACCATCAATGATAATTCGTTTACAGTTGGGACAGCAATCGCTCTCTATATGATGGGGCGAAACCATGGCCATTCCAAGCTGCAGTGCATATGTTTCCTTGTCATCGGGCTGCAGGCTGAGTTTGTGCCGCCTTGTACTCCACAATGTCATTCCACAATTCAGATAGCCGTGCATCATTTCAGCGCCACAAAAGGGACATTTCATAAGGGACCTCCATGCATTCCGATTTATATGCCATCATGCCCGCTTTTTATAGGTTTTCGATTCAGTCAAAGCATCGCTTTGATCGAAAAGTTTACTTTTTGATGCCTTCACATTCGCCATGAGGCAAGACGAAAAAAGCGGCGGAAACTCCGCCGCAGCATCACTTGCCCTGTGGTGAGCGCCGCAGATGCTTCATGACCGCCTGCGCGACCGTGCCGGTCAATATTCCCGTGAGAATGCCCACGAGCAACAGCACGGGCAGGTAAAAGGTGAACAGTTCGGGCAGGTCGAGCTGCCACGCGGCTACGAGCACCTGACCCACGTTGTGAAACGCGGCGCCCGCCACGCTCGCGCCCACGACGCTCAGCCCCTTGACGCGCCGGCACAGCAGCATCGCCAGCACGCTCAGCAGGCCGCCGGCGAAGCTGTAGAGCATCACCTGCGGATTGCCGAAGAGGAATCCCGTGAGCAGCACCTTGAGCACCATGAGCAGCAGCGTCTGCCCGGCGGGCAGCATGTACACGGCATAGAGCAGCACGGAATTGGCCAGGCCCAGCTTGATGCCGGGCACCGGGATCGGCAATTGGATGGCATGGTCAAAATACCCCAAAACCACCATCATCGCCGTCAAAAGGCCCGAAAGCGCCACACGCCTGGTCCGCTCGCTCATGCCGCACACCCTCCGTTTGATTTACGCTTCTGTGTCCGCAAAGGCGACGCCGTTCGTTCCGTCCGACCAGAGGCGCTCCAGCTGATAGTAGGCGCGCTCCTGTTCGTGGAAGATGTGAATCATCATTTCGCCATAGTCCAGCACGATCCAGCGTCCGTCGCCCACACCCTCCTTGCGGCGGGCAAAGCATTCCTGCTCGGCGAGCTTTTCCTCCACGTGCTCGCACAGCGCCTTTACCTGCGGCACCGAGCGTCCCGAGCAGATCAGCATGTAGTCGGTGATGACGGTCATGCCCTGCACATCCAGCAGCAGGATGTCCTGCGCCTTTTTTTCGTCCAACAGCCGCGCCGCGTAGACGGCCCTCTGCTTGCTTGTCATCCGTTGGGTCCCTCCTGTCGTGTCAGCGCTTGCAGCGCCTTTTGCGTGTCCGGGTGCAACGCCTGGCGGTTTTCCTTGACGTGTTCGGCGCTGCTTTGCAGCGCCATGCGCATGGCCGCGTCCAGATCCGTCTCGCACAGCGCGCGCAGCTGTGCCAGGCCGGGAAAACTGCGCCGGCCAGGCTCCACCATGTCGGCCAGATAGATGATCTTATCCAGCTTGGACATCTCTGCGCACCCCGTCGTGTGATAGCGAATGGCGTGCAACACCTCTGGATCCTCCACGCCATACTCCTTGCGCGCCCGCGCGGCGCCGGCCGGCCCGTGCATCAGCGCGCCGGAGGCGCGCATGCTCATATCCACGGTCTGCGCTATGCTATCATTCTGGATGTAGGCGTGCATCTCCTGCAAGCTGCAACACTTCGCGCAGTCATGCAACAGCGCAGCCACCGAGGCCTTTTCCTCATCCACGCCCAACGCGCGCGCCATGCGCACGGCGGTCTCCTCTACGCCCAGCGTATGCGCGTAGCGCTGCGGCGTGAGCGTCTTTTTCAGGCGGTGGAGCATCTCCTCGCGCGTCATTTCCCCGCCCCCTTTTGCGGCGCATATAGCCCGTGGCTTTGAATATACGCCGCGACCGGCTCCGTGACGACGCCCGTCAGGTCCTTTCCCCTTGCGGCCATCTCCCGCACCATGGTCGAGGAAATATCCAGTTTGGGCATATCGAGCCAACACATGTTCGCGCCTTTTCGGCGCATGTCCTCCATGCATGAAACCACTTCTTTCCCCGCGCAGCCACGCCGTGCGAAGACGGCGAAACTGCAAAGATGGAGCACCTCGTCCGCGCGGTGCCAGGTGTGCAGCTCCAGCAGCGTATCCGCGCCGATGAGGTAGTAAAACGCCGCCTCGGGCAGGCGCGCGCGCAGGAGGTTGAGCGTGTCGAACGTATAGATGACGCCTGCGCGCGTCACCTCCAGGTCGCAGGCCTCAAAGCGCGGGTTTTCCCGCTCACACAGCCGCACCATCTCCATCCTGTCCCGCTTGTCCGCCAGCCCTTCATGCTTGTGGGGCGGATTCCCGGTGGGCAGCAGCAGCATTCGGTCCAGCGACAGCGCGTCCAGCGCGAAGGACGCCATCGCCAGGTGCCCGCGGTGGATCGGGTTGAAGCTGCCGCCCAGCACGCCGATTCTGTCCATCGCGCCTCTCCGCTCCTTTAATTGGTATTATACTCCATTTTTTGCAGCGCGCAAAGAGGGGATTTGCCGTCACTCGCCCACTTCAATGCATTCCACGCCCTGCAGCGCCGCATCGGTCAGCGCAGAAACATCCAACGCCTCCTCCGCCTTGCGGATGAGCTCCGGCTTGGGGTGCGTGGTCGGATGGCGCGGCGTGAAGATCGTGCAGCAGTCCTCATAGGGCAGCGACGAGGTCTCGTACGTGCCGATCTGCTCCGCGCGCTCGACGATCTCGATCTTGTCAAAGCCGATGCACGGGCGGAAGACCGGCATGCCGACCACCTCGTCCGTGCAAACGAGCGCCTCCATCGTCTGGCTGGCAACCTGGCCGACGCTCTCGCCCGTGATGAGCGCCTGCGCGCCGTCCATGCGCGCCACGCGCTCGGCGATGCGCATCATGAACCGGCGCATGATCAGCGTGGTGTAGTGATCGGGGCACTTCTGGTGGATCTCCATCTGGATCTGCGTAAAGGGCACGACGTACAGCCGGATCTTCCCACAGTATTCGCTCAGGATGCGCGCCAGCTCGACGACCTTTTCCTTGGCGCGCTCGCTCGTATACGGGAAGGAGTGATAGTGTACGCAGCAGATCTCCACGCCGCGCTTGGCGATCATGAAGCCCGCGACCGGGCTGTCGATGCCGCCGGAGAGCAGCAGGCACGCGCGGCCGTTGGTGCCCAGGGGCATGCCGTTGACCGCCGGGATGCAGCACACGTACAGATACGCCTTGTCGCGGATCTCGACGCTGAGCACGTGGTCCGGGCTGTGCACGTCCACGCGCAGGCCGGGCAGCGCCTCCAGCACGCGCTCGCCCATGCGGCGGTTGATCTCGGGCGAGTCGATCGGATAGCGCTTGTCCGAGCGGCGGGCGTTGACCTTGAACGTGCCCGAGAGCGGGCGCATCATCTGCACCGCCTGCGCGCAGACCGCGTCGAAGTCGTCCTTTTCCATCTCAATCGCCGGGCACACCGAGTGCACGCCGAAGACCTTCGTCACGCGCCGGATGCATTCATCCATGTTCTGCGCGTCGGACACGAAGATGCGGCTGTCCGAGATCCAGACATTTCCGCCGATTTCGCGCACGGCGCGGCGCACGGCGTTGACCAGCGTGCGCAGGAAATACGGGCGGTTCTGCCCCTTGAGGTGTACCTCGCCGTAGCGGACGAGCAGTAGTTCTCTCATGCGTCAGCGCCTCCTGAATTGACTGAGCTGGGCGTGGGCGGCGATGGCTGCGTCGGCCGCGCGCTCGATTTCCGGCAGAGTGTTCATGGGCGAAAGGCTGAAGCGGATGGCCCCTTCGGCCTGCTGGGGCGATAGCCCCATCGCGCGCAGGCCCTGGCTGACCTTCCTGCCGTGGCTGGAGCACGCGGAACCCGTGGAGACGTAAATCCCCTGCCCCTCCAGCGCGTGCAGCAGCACCTCGCCGCGCACGTTTGGAAACGAGACGTTCAGAATATGCGGCGCGGCGTCAGGCTCGCCCGGCAGCGGCCCGTTGATCCGCGCGCCCGGCACGCCCGCCAGCAGCCGCTGTGCAAGCGCGCGCTTGAGCTGCGCCATGCGTCCACAGGGATCCTCCAGCGCCGAAAACGCCTCCACCGCCGCGCCCATGCCGGCGATGCCCGGCGTATTGTACGTACCCGAGCGCAATCCGCCCTCCTGGCCGCCACCGAACAGGAC
>CALVNS010000076.1 GCA_944349855.1 uncultured Eubacteriales bacterium
CAATCCTTTTGCCTCTTGAGTGCTCCGGTTCCCCGGCTCACACAAGATTCAATCTCATTTCGGAATCAACTGTCTTTTCCTTGCGTTTGCGTTTCTCTATTCTGTATCGTTTTCAAGGATCGTCGCCGCTTCGCTGGCGCTCTTTTGCACCCCTCGCAACGGCGTTCTTTACTATACCATCTTTCGCCTCCTTTGTCAACTGGTTTTCGAATCTTTTTTGTTGTATTCTGCAATGTTTTTGCATGATCCGAACGATCTATCCACACATTACGGCACAGCTCGCCCTTTGAACCGAAAAGAACGCTTCCTACGGCCTATTTTGTTCGCCTGTAGGAAGCTCAAAGCTCAACGCACCCTGTCGGGATGCTGTACGAGCGCTTTGATCAGATCCGCCGCAAAGCGTGCGTTGCGCAGCAGTGAAGAGGCGATCGCGTACTCGTCCTTGGTGTGGGCGCCAAAGCCCTCGACGCCCAGCCCGTCCAGCGCCGCAATCCCACTGGCGCAGACGTATGCGATGTCGCCGGCGCCTCCGGTCGACTCCGCCGTGATCTCGCGGCCCTGTGCGCGTCCAATCTCTTGTGCCAGCTCGAGCAGGCGCGCGCTCTTCTCATTCGCCTTGAAGGGCGGATGGCTTGCGCCCACGTGCAGCGTCGTCGTCGTGCCAGGCACGCCCGGCTGCGCGCAGATCGCCTCGATGGCTGAGAGAAGCCCCGCCTGATAGGCCGGGTCGTAGAAGCGCACCTCGCAACGGGCCTCGGCCTCGTCCGCGATGATGTTCTCCGCCACGCCGCCGCGCAGCACGCCGACATTGATCGAGATGTCGCGCGCGTCGTCACGCAGCGCATACAGGTCGCCAACCACCCGGCACAGCTGCTGAATCGCGCTGCCGCACGCGCGGTACGCTGAGCCGGCATGCCCGCGCTGGCCCGTGCAGCGCACGCTGAAGGCGATGACGCCCTTGCGCTCTGCGACGAACGCGCCGCTGGGGCGCACGGGCTCAAAGCTGAGGGCGGCAAAGGCGCGCGCTGCATGGGCCTCGATCAGCGCATGGCTGTTGCTGGAGCCGATCTCTTCATCCGTATTGAGCACGCACACGATCTTCGCATGGGGCGGCAGCACAGGCAGCACCTCGCGCAGCGCGTAGTGCATCACGAGCAGCCCGCCCTTCATATCCATTGTACCCGGACCGTACGCGCGGTCGTCCTTCAGCCGGAAGGGCCAGTGCTCCGCGTGGGGAAACACGGTGTCCATGTGGCCCAACAGCAGCAGCTCGTCCTCGCCCTCGCCGATGGTGCACTCCAGCGCGCCGCCCGGATGGCGCACGACCCGCATGCCCAGCGCCTCCCAATCGGCGCGCACGGCCCCGGCAAACGCCTCCACGTCCTCTGTGTCATAGCTGCCGCTGGGCAGGTTGACGTACTCTTCCAGCTTTTTCAGCGCTTCTTCCTGTGTCGTCTTCATATTCATGCCTCCCTTACAGGACCTTGCGCAGGAAGTCCTGCGTGCGGGGATTCTGCGGATTGCCAAACAGCTCCTGCGGCAGGCCCTCCTCCACAATCATGCCCTCGTCCATGAACAGCACGCGGTCGCCGACCTCGCGCGCAAAGCCCATCTCATGCGTGACGACGACCATGGTCATGCCATCCTCCGCCAGGCGCTTCATGACGTCGAGCACTTCCCCGACCATCTCCGGATCCAGCGCGCTCGTCGGCTCGTCAAAGAGCATGACGTCCGGGTCCATCGCCAGCGCGCGCACGATGGCCACGCGCTGACGCTGCCCGCCAGACAGCTGGCTGGGATAGGCCTTGGCCTTGTCCGACAGGCCCACGCGGGCAAGCAACTCCATCGCGCGCGCCTCGGCCTTGGCGCGCGGCGTCTTTTTGACCTTCATGGGCGCAATGCAGACGTTTTCGAGCACCGACAGGTGCGGAAAGAGGTTGAACTGCTGAAACACCATGCCCATGCGCTCGCGCAGCTTGTTGATGCCCTTGCCCGCGCCCAGGATGCTGACGCCCTCGAATACGATGTCGCCACCTGTGGGCGTCTCCAGCAGGTTCAGACAGCGCAGGAACGTCGACTTGCCGCTGCCCGACGGACCGATGATCACGACGACCTCGCCGCCGTGGATGTCCACATCCACGCCGCGCAGCACGTCCAGCGTGCCAAAGCGCTTTTGCAGCCCCTTTGCGCTCAGGAGCACCTCGCCCTTTTTAACGGTCTGCACGCTTCATTCTCCTTTCCAAAAGCCCCAGGAGCTTGGACGTCGTAAACGTCAGCACGAAGTAGATCAGCGCCGAAACCGTCAGCGTCTCCAGGTAGCGGAAGTTGGTGGAGGCCAGCTTGTTGGCCTGATACGTCAGCTCGTAGATGCCAATCGTGTACAGGATGGACGATTCCTTGATGATGACGACGAACTCGTTGCCGATTGCCGGCAGGATGTTCTTGAGCGCCTGGGGCAGGATGATGTGCAGCATCGTCTGCGCCTGCGTCATGCCCAGGGAGCGCGCGGCCTCGGTCTGGCCCACGTCGATGGCCTGGATGCCCGAGCGGACGATCTCGGCCATGTATGCGCCGCTGTTGATGATCAGCGCTAGGATGCCGGCCGTCATGCGCGGCAGACGCACGCCCAGCTGCGGCAGGCCGTAGTAGACGATCAGCACCTGCACGAGCATGGGCGTGCCGCGCAGGAACTCGATGTATGCGCCCGAGAGGACGCGCAGCATGCGCACGTGGCTCAGGCGCAGCAGCGCCACCAGGATGCCCAACAGCGAGCCGCCCACCACCGTCCACGCGGCCAGCTGGATCGTCACGACGACGCCCTCCATGAACACGGGCAGCTTCGTCGAAAGAATGGTCCAAAGCGCCTCCAGTGAAAACATGCGCCGTTCTCCCTTCTATGCCCCATTGACGCGGCGGGAGGGGATGTTCCCCTCCCGCCGGCCGGATCACTCGCCCTCGGATTCCTTGAGCAGCTCCGCCTGCTGTGCGCAGGCCTCCTCCACCCAGGCGTCGTACGTGCCGTCGGCCTTGACGCGCGCGACGGTCTCATTCACCGCGGCCAGCAGCGAGGCGTTTTCCTCGCCCTTGGCCACGGCCACGCCCACGCCGTTCGTCGCGGACTCGACCGGAATCTCGCTGAAGGCCAGGCCCGGATAGATGTTCATATAGCTCGTCGCCACGATCTTGGAGCAGAGCACCGCCTCGACGTTGCCGTTGGCCAGCTCCATGAGCAGCGTGGGCACCGTCGGCAGCAGCAGCAGCTCGCACTCGGGGAACTGTTCCTCGGCGATCGTCTGTTGGATGGAGCCGGTCTGCGCGCCGATGACCAGGCCCTTGATGTCGTCATACGTCTTGTACTTCTCCACATCCTCCGCACGTACGACGAACGGCTGCTCGCCGACGTAGTACGTCTCGGAGAAGTCGACCGCCTGGCGGCGCTCATCGGTGGCCGTCATGCCCGCCAGCACGATGTCGACCTCGCCCGCCATCAGCGCCGTGATCAGGCCCGCAAACTGCTGATCGGCGATCTCCAGCTCCACGCCCAGGTCCGCCGCAATCTGGCGGGCCAGCTCCATCTCAAAGCCTGCGGCATACTCCTCGCCGTTCTCATCCACAAAGTAGAATTCGAACGGCGCGAAGCTGACCTGCGTGCCCACGACCAGCTTTCCGGCCTCTTTGATCTCGTCCAGCGTATCCGCGCTCGCGGAGGCAGCGCAGGTTGCCAACAGGGTCATCGCAATCAGAATGCTCAACAGCTTTTTCATCTTTATTCATTCCTTTCCGCCGTTTTTGAAGGTGATGTTTGGGATTATACGCGCATTTTTGCTGTTCGTCAAGCCTCTTTTTAAATTTTATTCATATTTTATGAATTTATATTCCATCGTTGTCCAAGCCGTCACAGACCCATTCGGGATGGCAATTAACAGGTTATGCCGATGTACAGGTCCATAGTCCTGCGCGTAACAAGCCGGTTTTCACGCACACCCTCTGGTCAAAGCGCATGCTCCGATAACATGTAATCAGTTACTTGTTTGCCGTGCAGGGAGATGAACGCTGATGATGCCATTCGGATTGAAAATTGCGATCATCAATCGCGCCCTTCGCAAAAGGCTGGACGAAAAGGCCAGCGCTCTGGGATTGACGGCGTTCAGTTGCGGGTCTTGGGATCGATCAGCCAGTTGGAAGCGTCAGGCGAGACGGAGATCCACCCGAACGATGAGGATATAAAACAGAATGGAAAACGAAGCGTGTAAAATGCCCAGCCCCCTTTGCGACAGAGCCCATCGGACGGTTGATCGTCCGGTTCGCCGTTCCCAGTGTGATCGCGCTGCTGGTCAATTCGCTGTACAACATCGTCGATCAGGTCTTCATCGGATGGGGCGTAGGATATCTTGGCAACGGCGCCACCAACGTCGTGTTTCCCATCACCATCATCGCGCTGGCGCTTTCGATGATGGTCGGCAACGGCGGCGCCGCGTATTTGAGTCTCAAGCTGGGCGAGGAAGACGCCGCAGCGGCCCAAAAAGGCGTGGGAAACGCCGTCGCCTTGGTCGCGGCCATAAGCTTTCCGCTGACGGCGACCGGCATTGTGATGAAGGTCAATCAGATCATGATCGCAATGCTGCTGGGCATCGCCACTGGCGCGCAGCCGATCCTCGGCTTCAACTACGGCGCCAAAAACTATGGCCGTGTAAAAAAGGCGCTGGAAATCGCGCTGGTCGCATCGGAAGTTGTGTCCATCGCGGGATTTTTGATCTTCTAGTTTGCGCCCATGAGTGTCGTTTCGCTGCTTGGCTCCGAGGAAGGCCTGTATAACGAATTTGCGGTGATGGCCTTCCGCATTTTCCTGCTGCTCTGTCCCCTGACCGGGTTTCAAACCGTCACGGCGGTCTACCTGCAGGCCGTCGGCAAGCCCGTCAGGTCTGCGGTCCTCTCCCTGGCGCGGCAGATTCTGTTCTTCGTGCCCGCAGCCCTGCTGCTGCCCAGGTGGATGGGCGTGGCGGGGTTCTGTGGACGGGGCCCGTCGCAGACGGCCTGGCCTTTGCGCTTTCATTGGCATTGCTTTTGGGCGAGAGAGGGCACTTAAAAAAGGAACATCCCGTCGGACCGTCGAATGCTTACATCAACAAAAAGGAGGCTGTGACGTATGAAGAATAGGGTGATCACGATCAGCCGTGAATTCGGAAGCGGCGGACGCACGATCGGCAGGGCGGTGGCGGAGGCGCTGGGCATTCCCTGCTATGACCACGAACTCCTGCAGGAAATCGCGGCGAAGAGCGGCTTTGCCGAGGCGTACATCCGGGACGCGGGCGAATATGCGCCGGGCGGCATGATCGCATCCGCCTTTTCCCACCAGCCTTCGGGTCCCAACAATGCCGATTATCTCTGGGAAATCCAATACAAGCTCATCACAGAGCTGGCCGAAAAGGGACCGTGCGTGATCGTCGGCCGGTGCGCGGACTACATTCTGCGCGACAAAGCGGACTGCCTGCGGGTCTTTATCCACGCCGACATGGCGTTTCGCGCAAAACGCATCGTCGACGTGTACGGCGAGCGCGAGGCGTCGCCCGAACAGCGCCTAAGGGATAAGGACAAACGCCGCGCGGCCTATCATCGCTTCTACACGGACATGAAGTGGGGGCATGCGCAGAACTACGATGTCACCCTCAACAGCGGCACGCTCGGGCTCGACGCGTGCGTGCGGATCATCAAGAGCCTGTACTGACCAAAAGTCAGGCCCCAAAAAAGAAAAGGCGGGCGCCCCACGCATTGTGGGGCGCCCGCTTCAATGCTTGGGCCGCGTCCGTCACAGCCGCCAATAGACAAATCCGGCGTCTTTCGCCGCGTCCATGTCGTAGATGCCCTTCACATCCACGAGCACAGGCGTGCCGCGCTGCAGGGAGGCGATGCGCGAAAGGTCGAGCTTGCGGAAGGCCTCATGCGCCACGGCGACGACCACGGCATCGGCGTCCCCCACGTCCTGCATGCCGCACAGCTGCACGCTGTACTCGCGCTGCGCCTCGTCGGCGTCGGCGACGGGATCGACGACGCGCACGTCCATCTCATATTCGGCCAACTCG
>CALVNS010000077.1 GCA_944349855.1 uncultured Eubacteriales bacterium
GGGAGGGGTCTGGAACGGGGGCGGGAAGAGGCGGGCGTCCGTGCGCGGGGGCAGGATCTCGATGGCGTTGACGCCAAAGAGCGCCAGCGTGCGGATGTAGTCGTCAAAGTCCTGCAGCGTCCAGTTGGGGCAGGTGTTCTGCTTGTCGCGGTAGGCCAGCTGGTGGCCGCGCAGCGGGTAGCGCGGGGTGACGGAGCCGCTCTGCAGCTCGGCGCAGGCGCGGATGACGCCCGGCAGCAGCTCGAGCTTTCGCAGCAGCGCGCCGCAGCCGTACAGGCAGCCGCGGGCGTCGGCGCCGCACACGACGGCCTGCAGCGGCTCCCTGCTGAGCACGCACAGGCGGTATCCCTCGGGGCCGGGCGTCGGCAGCGCGCGCAGGGCATCCTGCCAGGCGTCCAGCTCGCATTCGACGCCCACGGCGACGAACGCGCCGTCCGGGGCCTCAGGCGCGACGGATGGGCACAGGCCCGTGCGCGCCTGCAGCTCCTTTCGCAGAATGTCCAGCGCCAGGCGGCCCTCGCCGTCCGCGCGGGGCTGAACCAAGACCAAATTGCTCATCGTGACCTCCTTGATCGGCGGGCCCGCCGCCGTCCGTCCATGAAGGGGCGTCCTTCGTCGGTGGGGGTGTGACAAAAAAACGGGAAAACGGCATCATACGTCGCCGTTTCCCCGGCCGCAGTGGCGCGGCGTCCTTTGTGCGCGTTCAGGCGCGGGGCGCATCCGGCTGCGCGGGCCGGCGTTGGACGGCGCGCCGCCGGAATGGGGGCGAAGCGGGGTGGGATGGCGGGCCCGCCTCGCCCGAAGCGCTGCGATCAGCGCTTGTAGGCGGTGTTGTACAGCTCCTCGAGGCGCTCGCTGCCGGCGTCCAGCTGCTCCTGGACGAAGTCGTCCCACTCGTCCATGCTGCGGGTGCCGGTGATGAACGCGTCGATGTTGCTGTCAAACTGCGTCTGCAGCTCCATCGTCAGCTCGGTGACCTCTTCCTGCTCCTCAAGGGTGAAGGCGGGGGTCATGTACTTGTAGTCGATGAGGCCCTCCTCGGTCCAGCCGCGGATGATGTCGCCCTGCTCGAAGAACAGGTCGCCGTAGATCTGGCGGTAGATGCCCTCGTCGATGTACATGGCCATGCCCCAGATGCCCGTGCCGATGACGGAGTTGATGGCGGCGTACTGGTCGGCGGCGCCGGCGGTGGACTCCATGATCTCGTCGACGATCATCGGGTTTCCGTTCTCGTCGATGTAGTAGCTCTCGCCCTCAACGCCGAAGTTCATGACGCGGGCGCCCTCGTCGGTGTACATCCAGTCAAAGAGCGCAAGCACGCGGTCCAGGGCCGGGCAGTCCTTGCTGATGGCCACGCCGTCGGACCAGTCCAGCTCATAGCGCAGGGTGCGGGTGGGGGTGTAGTCGTTGGCCAGCGGGGCGAGCAGCTCGAAGTACCAGTCGTCGTTGCCCGCGGAGGTGAAGGCCGGCTCAAAGATACGGGAGATGAAGGAGTTGTTGTCGTTGTAGTAGACGACCTTGCCGGTGGAGATCTTCTCCCAGAGGTTGTTGGCGTCGTTGCTGGCGTAGTCGGGGTCGACCAGGCCGTCCTGCCAGGCGTTGGCCAGGTACTGCACGACGCTGCGGAAGCTCTCCTGGGTCGGGCCGTAGGTCCAGGTGTCGGTCTCCGGCTCGAGGTAGATGCCGATGGTGTCAAAGGTGCCGAAGCCGCCGGAGCCCATGCCGTAGGCCAGGCAGGCGAGGATGCGCTGCGCGCCGGCGCGGCTGCTGAAGAAGTAGACGTCAGGATGCGCTTCCTTGATGGCGAGCATCACGTCGTACAGCTCCGCCCAGGAGGTGGGGCGCTCCAGGCCCAGCTCGTCGAGCAGGTCGCCGCGGATGGCGCTGATGGGCGCGATGTCGACGCGGTCATACTCCATCTTGTGCAGGATGTACATGGCGTCCTCGCCTTCGCTGTTCGTGGACATGAAGGTCTGGGTGGCCTCATAGCGGGTGGGGTTGTTCTCGTCGAAGGCCAGGCCGAAGTAGTTGGGCAGCTGGTCGGCGTAGTCCATCAGGTTGACCAGCATGTACTCCAGGTCGAACGCGCCGATGTTGGCGGTCGTCACGCCGTAGGTGACGTCGGCGATGTCGTTCGTCGCAAAGGAGGTGGACAGCTTGGTGCTAAAGTCGCTGGCCGGGATGGCCATGATCTGGATGTCCAGGCCGAAGTGTTCCTTGATGTAGTTCAGGACGATGGTGTCCTGCAGCAGCGTCTGGTTGGCGTTCTCGTTCATCATGAACGTGACGGTCACCAGGTCGTCCTCGGCGTACGTCTCGGCCATCGATGCGACGGGCATCACGGTGACGGCCAAGAGCAGGGCCAGAAACAGCGCGGTCAGTTTCTTCATGATACGTTGACTTCCTTTCTGAGTTTTTTAACGAAACGGGGCCGTCCCGCATGCGCTCCGGCCATCCCGCCAGAGCGCCGCGGCGCGGGCCTCCGCTTTGCTAACGATGGGTCATCCCTTGAGCGAGCCGACCATGATGCCCTTGGTGAAGTACTTCTGCACGAAGGGATAGACGCACAGGATGGGCGCGATGGTCACAAAGATCGCGGCGTACTTGATGCCCTGGGTCATGAAGGCGGTGTCCGTCGTCGCGTTGTCGGAGACGGTGCCGCTGATGACGATGTTGCGCAGAATCAGCTGTACGGGATAGAGCTCCTTGTGGTCCAGGTACAGCAGCGCGGGCATGTAGGCGTTCCAGTGGGAGACGGCGTAGAACAGAAACATCGTGGCGATGACCGGCGAGGAGATGGGCAGGATGATCTGTCCGAAGATGCGCAGATCGCTGGCGCCGTCGACGTAGGCGGACTGATAGATCTCCTCGGGGATGTTCTGGAAGAACGTGCGCATGATGACCATGTAGTACACGTTGATCGCCGTCGGCAGCAGGATGGCCCAGACCGTGTTTTTGATGCCGAGCTGGAACACGATCATGAAGTTGGCCACGATGCCCACGTTGAACAGCATCGTGAACACGACGAAGAAGTTGAAGAACTTGCGGCCGTAGAAGTTGGGCCGGGAGAGGGGATAGGCGCACAGCGCGGTCATGGCCACGTCGATGAGCACGCCGAAGAACGTGTAGCGGATCGTGTTGTAGTAGGCGCGGGGGATCTCGCTGCCGCCCAGCAGCGCCTCATAGCACTTGAAGTTGATGCCGCTGGGGATGAAGGTGATCTCGCCGCGCAGCACCAGGTTTGCATCGCTGACCGACACGGCCAGCATGTGCACCAGCGGCAGGAGGATCAGCAGCAGCAGCACGACCAGGAAAAAGCCGTTCACCAGGCCGAAGATCCGGTCGCCCGTGCTGAGGCGCACCTTGCTGGAGCCTTTATGTTTCAGGACGCCGTCCATCGCACTCATCCTTTCTTGTCATGTCAGCCCGCTTACCACAGGCTCGTGGAGCCCACCTTCTGGGCGATCTTGTTTGCGCCGGAGACCAGCAACAGCGAGAGCACCGCCTGGAACAGGCTGATCGCCGCGCCGTAGCTGTAGTCGGCCTGGATGATGGTGCGCCTGTACAGGTAGGTGGAGATGACGTCGGCCGTCTCGTAGGTGGAGCCGGTGTAGAGCAGCAGGATCTTCTCATAGCCGATGTCCATCATGCGCCCGACCGTCAGCAGGAACTGGATGGCGATGACCGAGGCGATGCTGGGCAGGGAGACGTGCAGCGTCTGCTGCAGGCGGCTGGCGCCGTCGATCTCGGCGGCCTCGTACAGGCCGGGGTCGATGCCGGTCAGCGCCGCCAGGTAGATGATGCTGCCCCAGCCCACGTGCTGCCAGATGTCGGAGATGATGTAGATGCTGCGGAACGCGCCCGCGTCCGTGAGCAGCGCGTAGGAATTGCCCGTCAGCGCCTTGATCGTCATGGTGATCAGGCCGTCGGAGGACAGGAACGTCGTGATCAGGCCGCACACGGCGACGGTAGAGATGAAGTAGGGCATGTAGCTGACCGTCTGCACCAGCTTCTTGAAGCGCTGCATGCGCACCTCGTTGATCATCAGCGCCAGGATGATGGCCGCCGGGAACGAGAAGATCAGTCCATACAGGTTGAGCAGGACCGTGTTGCGCACCAGCTTCCAGAAGTAGGCGTCCGTCAGGAACTTTTCAAAGTACTTCAGCCCCACCCAGTCGCTGCCCCACAGGCCGCGGGTCGCCTTGAAGTTCTTGAATGCAATCGTCAGCCACATCATCGCCCCGTACTTGAAGACGACGAAGTAGATCATCGGCAGCAGAAACAGCAGGTAGAGGTATTTGCTCCTGGCCATCTGCTTGAGTATTTGCCTTCTGGGATTGCGAACGGTCGCTAACATGGGGAAAACCACCTCCGACATGTTCCTCGGTTGTTCAACAATGATGTACGCGGTTCTTTTATGAAAACAGCGTACCATCGTATCGGCAAATTGTCAAGAACTTTTTTTAAAATGTTATCAAAATTTGCATTCGTCCCAATTCTTCCGCATATTCCCTGTATTTTCTGAAATAGCCGGCGATTTTCGGCAGACGTATTGACAATCGCCTCCAGCACGCGTTATACTGGTTGTGTTCAACTATGGTATACGTTGTTTTGTACACAAAACGTTCAGATGTTATCGACCAATCTATCGTTTTAGAGGTGATCGTCGTGGAATTCGCCCGTCCCACAAGAGAACTGTGGCCCGTCATGCTCACTCCGTTCACGTCCAGCGGCGACGTGGACTATGATGCGCTCGCCCGCATGGTAGACTGGTATGAGGAAAACGGCTCCACCGGGTTGTTTGCCATCTGCCAGTCCAGCGAGGTGTTCTACCTCAGCCTGCAGGAGCGCGTGCGCATCGCGGCCTTCCTGAAGAAACGCGCGCATGTGCCCGTCATCGCGTCGGGCCACGTCTCCTATGCGCTGGAGGATCAGATCGACGAGCTGCGCCGCGTGAGCGATACCGGCGTGGACGCCGTCATCCTCATCACCAACCGCCTGGCCGAAGAGCACGCCGCGCCCGAAGTGTGGATGGACCACCTGCACCAGGTCACGGATGCGCTCGACCCCGCCATGCCGCTGGGCTTCTATGAGTGCCCCTACCCCTACAAGCGCCTGCTCTCGCTGGATGAGCTGCGCCAGGTGGCCGCCGACGGCCGCTACCGCTTCCTGAAGGATACCTGCTGCGACCTGTCGCTGATTCAGCAGCGCCTGCAGGTGCTGAGCGGCAGCTCCCTGGGCCTGTACAACGCCAACACCGCCACGCTGCTTTCGTCCCTGCGCGCGGGGGCGGCGGGCTTCTCCGGCGTCATGGCCAACTTCCATCCCGAGCTGTACGCGTGGCTGCTGCGCCACTTCGAGGCCCAGCCCGAAAAGGCCGAGACGCTGCAGAGCATCCTGACCATGGCCTCGCTCATCGAGATGCACCACTACCCCGTGTGCGCCAAGTACGCCATGCAGCGCGCGGGCGTGCCCATCGACCTGTATTCGCGCACGCGCAACCATCATGAGCTGACCCCGCTGGTCTGCGACGAGGTCGACCAGCTCGCCCGGCTGACCGCCTACGTCAAGGACACCCTCCTTCGGGATTGATAGCCCCCCCGCGCGGCCCCGCCCCCGGTTTTCCGGAGCGGGGCCGCTTTGCGTCCGCCGGCATACACGCGCGCCCGCCCGCCGGCATAGGATGCAGGGAGAAGAGTTCGGAAGGCGGGGAAAATACCGTGTTGCATTGCCGCTATGGCCGATGCTGGCTGCGCCCCTGGGCGCACGCGCCGGCGTGTTGTCCGCATGCGGACGGACTGTGCCGCATGCACATCTCCTGTACGTCCGGCGCGACCGGCGCAAGGGGCCCCGCAGGCCGTGCGGGCGCGACCGGCCCCACCGGCCCCACCGGCGCAATCGGCCCCGCAGGCCCCACCGGCACAAGGGGCCCCGCGGGCATTGCCGGCCCCACAGGCCCCACAGGCCCTACCGGCGTAACCGGCCCTGTAGGCCCCACCGGCGCAATCGGCCCCGCAGGCCCCACCGGCACAAGGGGCCCCGCGGGCATTGCCGGCCCCACAGGCCC
>CALVNS010000078.1 GCA_944349855.1 uncultured Eubacteriales bacterium
GAAGACGGCATACGAGATTAGTTGGTGACTGGAGTTCAGACGTGTGCTCTTCCGATCTCGCATGCATGGCGTTTGCGTGCGGGCCTGGCGCGGGCGTGGCATTCGGTGGCGCGACGGGGTTGACGCTCGCGCTCCTGGGCCGCACGCCGGCGGAAGGCGTTTTTCTGCTGGTGACGGGCCTGCTGTGCGGCGTCGCACGGCGTTGGGGACGCTGGGGCGCGGCGGGGGCTGTGGGTGCGGCTGCGCTCTGTGCGGGCGCGACGGTCGATCCTTCGTTTTTTCGTCCGGGACCGGTTTGCTCCGCCCTGGCCGCTGCAAGCACGCCCGCGCTTTGCCCTCCGGCCTGGATGGACCGGCTGTGCGCGCGCATAGAGCCGCTTTTTGGGCGCGAGACGGCCGTGGACGCGCTGCGCAACCTCGCCTTTCACAGCGTGCGCGACGTGGCTTCGGGCATTCGCGAGATGACGGACGCATTGCCCGCGCCCGATGCGCCGGACGAGACGGAAGCGGCGCGCGTAGAGCGGTTTGCGCAGAGCCTGTGCGCGGGCTGCGAGCGGCGCGAACAGTGCTGGAATGAGCGCTATGAGCGAACCCGCAGGCGCGTGCTGCGCATGCTTCGAGCGCTGCCGGAGCGCACGGATGAGGAGGCCGTGCGCATTGCGCGGGAGATGGGCTGCCTGCAGCCCGAACGCTTTGCACAGGTGCGCCGGGAGCAGCTGAAGCAGGAACGGCATGAGCATGCCGTATACACGCGCTGTGTGGAACAGCGCGCGACGATTCGACGGCAGCTCGGGGCGGTGTCGCATGCGGTGTCGCATCTATCGGGTGAATTGCTGGAAGGAGCGGATGCGCCGCTCGGCGCGGCGATCGATCGGGCGCTGATGCGGGCCGGACTGCGCGCACGGGTTTCGTACGCTGCGCGCAGCGGCGGGCGCGCGCGGGCGCTGATCGAACGTGCGGACGGCGCGACGGTGGACCGGTTGCGCGTGGCGGTGGAGGCGGGCACCGGCAGGCCCATGCGCTGCCTGATGGAGGAGCTCTCACAGGAGGAGCTGTACTTTGAGGAAGAGGCGGCGCTGGACGCGGAGGTGACGGTGCAAAGTGTGCGCAAGGCGGGTGAAGAGGTTGCGGGTGACAGCAACCGCACGAGCCGCCTGCGCGGCGGCCGGTGCTTTGCCGCGCTCAGCGACGGCATGGGCAGCGGCGGCACTGCGCGGCGCGAGAGTCAGGCGACGTTGCGGCTGCTGGAGCGCTGCCTGCGCACGGGGTATTCGCGCGCGCAGACGCTCAAGGCCGTCAACAGTCTGATGCTTTCCTGCGCGGGGGAGGACGTCTTCGCGACGCTGGATCTGTGTCTGTTGGATCTGTATGCGGGGCGTGCTACGCTGGACAAGCTGGGGGCATGTACCTCCTTTCTGCTGCGCGGGGCCGACTGCGAGGCGTTCACGGCGGACGCACTGCCGCTGGGCATGCTGCCCGACGTGCAGCCCTGCTCCCGCCAGATCGAGCTGGAAGCGGGCGATCTGATCGTGATGATGACCGACGGCGTGGCCGACGCCTTTCCGCGAGGGGAGGATGGCATTCGCCAGGCCATTCTACAGACGCAAGCGCAGGGGACAAAGGCGCTTTGCAGTTCGCTGATCGAGCGCGCGCTGCGCGCGCAGCGCGGCGCGGCGGGCGACGACATGACCGTGATGTGCGTGCGCATCGTTCCGACCGGCGCACGCGAACGGCGTCGGGCGCGCACAATACAGTGAGATCGAAGGGCTGCCGTGGTGATGCGACGGCCTTTTTTGTTTTTTCTCCTTGCGCTTCCCGCATTTAGCGGGTACAATATACGCTGTAGTAAGATGGGGGAAATATCCATGCTAACATCGATGGCTCCGTCGGCGCTGGAGCGGCGCGTTCGCGACGCGCTGCTGGGCCCTTGCGGCGTGTCGCCAGGCGAAACCGTGATCGCCGCGGTCAGCGGCGGGGCGGATTCGACTGCGTTGCTGCACGCGCTCGTGCGCATCGCCGGCGATTGCCACCTGCGCGTGGAGGCGGCGCACTTGGAGCACGGCATGCGCGGCGAGGAGTCGCTGGCGGATGCGCGCTTTGTTCGAAACATGTGCGCCCGCCTGGGCGTGCCGCTGCGCGAAGGAAGCGCAGACGTCCCACGCCTGGCGCAATCGTGGAAGACCGGATTGGAAGACGCCGCGCGCCGGGCGCGCTTTGCGTTTTTGCGGGAATGCGCCTGCGCGGCCGGCGCACGTTCGGTGGCGCTGGCGCATCACGTGCAGGACCAGGCCGAAACGGTATTGCTGCACGCGGTGCGCGGCAGCGACGGACGCGGCCTTTGCGCAATGCGGGCGCGAAATGGACTGTTCGTTCGGCCGATGCTTGAAACGCGCAGGGAAGAGATCAGGGACTACCTGCGGGCGCTGGACGCCGCCTTTTGCGAGGATTCGACCAACGCGTCCGTGGAGCCCGCGCGCAATCGCGTGCGCTGGCAGGCGATGCCCGCGCTGCGCGCGATCAACCCGCGAGCGGATGAGGCGCTGTGCCGCGTCGCGCGCGCCGCGCAGCGGGACGAGGCGTATTTCGACGCTGTGCTGGACAGCCTAATGCCGCCGGTGCGCCAGACCCCCTACGGGCTGTGCGCGCGCCTGGCGCCCCTTCGCGGGCTGCACCCGGCGCTGCGCTCGCGCGCGCTGCTGCGCATCCTCTGGCAGGCCGGCGTCGAGCAGGCGCCGTGCGAGCGCGTCGAGGCGGCGGACCGCGTGCTGTGCGCGGGTGGCGCATGCGGGCTGTGGGGCGGCTGGCGCATCGAGGCGGGCTGGACCCATCTGCACCTGCTGCGCCCGGACTTCGCGCCAGATCCAGGCTTCGAGCTGCCGTTGGAAGCGGCGCTTGCCGGGGCGCGTTTGCCGTGGGGCGGACGGCTTTCCGCTTCGCCCTTCGCAGGATGTACGGGCGACGGGCTGCTGGCGCAGGCCTTTACGGAGGACGCGCTTTCGGGCGCGGTCGTGCGCTACCGAAGGCCGGGGGATGGCATCCGGCCGTTCGGCGCGAGCGGGCAGCAAAAACTCAAGCAGACGATGATCGACCGGCGACTGGACCGCCCATTCCGCGCGCTGGTGCCGCTGATCGCGCGGGGAAGCGACGTGCTGTGGGCCGTCGGCGTGCGTGCCGGACAGCAGGCAGCCATTCACAAGGGCGACGCGGGCCTGTATATCACCTTTGACGACGAACTGCCCTGGATGGGCGAAACGACATAAACAGATGAGGAGAAGATGTATGCAACAGGAACGCATGATGTACAGGGATCTCAAGGATGAACTGCTGCTGACGAAGGAGCAGATCGCCCGGCGTGTGCGGGAGATGGGCGCGCAAATTACGCAGGATTACCGCATGGAGCAGGCCGATCTGGTGCTCGTGTGCATCCTCAAGGGCGCGGTGATCTTCTTTGCCGACCTGCTGCGCGAGATCGACCTGCCCGTGCACACGGATTTCATGGCCATCTCCAGCTATGGAAGCGCGACGAAGTCGTCCGGCGTGGTGCGCATCCTCAAGGATCTGGACAAGGACATCGTCGGCAAGCACGTGCTCGTCGTCGAGGACATCATCGACAGCGGACTGACGCTCTCGTTTCTGCGGGAGAATCTGCTTTCCCGCGGCGCGGCCTCTCTCAAGATCTGTACGCTGCTGGACAAGCCCGACCGGCGCAAGGTCGACCTGCATGTCGACTACGCGGGCTTTCAGATCCCGGACGAGTTTGTCGTCGGCTATGGGCTGGATTACGCCGAGATCTACCGCAATCTGCCGGATATCGGCGTGCTCCGTCCTGAAATTTATGAAAAATAAGGAATCGTTGCAAGCAAACGGAAGGTGTGCTATAATTAAACGATCATCACTGCTTTGGGTTAGGGAGGTCAGCGCTTGAAGAAGTCATACAGGGGATTCCTGCTCTACGCTGTGATCATCCTGGCGATCATCGTCGTCAGCCAGATGTTCGGCGCCATGGGGCAGACCCGCAGCGTCAAGATCGATTATCATACGCTGCTGCAATATGTCGAGGAGGACAAGGTGGCCGCCGTCGCCATCCTGGACGATACGCTCGTGGGCCTGCTGCGCGAGACGAGCATCGCGCAGGTCGACTTCCCGGCCCGGGCGTACGACTTTGAAACGACGATCGACAAGGACAATTTCTTCGCCACCGTTCGCCAGATCTATGCGCAAAAGCTGGGCAAGCCCGTGGACGAGGTGAGCGAGGTCGACTTCGCCTTCGACGTCACGTACCTGCCCCAGCCGCAGACGCCGTGGTTCCTGGAATTCGTTCCCTTCCTGCTCATGATGGGCCTGGTGTTCGTGTTCTGGATCCTCATCATGCGCCAGCAGTCCGGCGGCGGAAACAAGGTCATGTCCTTCGGCCGCAGCCGCGCGCGCGTCTTCGACCCGGACAAGAACAAGATCACCTTTGCGGATGTGGCGGGCGCCGACGAGGAAAAGGAAGAGCTCGCCGAGATTGTCGACTTCCTGCGCAGCCCCAAGCGCTTTACGGACCTGGGCGCGCGCATCCCCAAGGGCGTGCTGCTCGTGGGCCCGCCGGGCACCGGCAAGACGCTGCTGGCCAAGGCGGTCGCGGGCGAGGCAGGCGTGCCGTTCCTGTCGATTTCCGGCTCCGACTTTGTGGAGATGTTCGTAGGCGTGGGCGCCAGCCGCGTGCGCGACCTGTTCGAGCAGGCCAAGCGCCATGCGCCGAGCATCGTCTTCATTGACGAGATCGACGCCGTGGGCCGCCACCGCGGCGCAGGCATGGGCGGCGGTCATGACGAGCGCGAGCAGACGCTCAACCAGCTGCTCGTGGAGATGGACGGCTTCTCGATCAACGAGGGCGTCATCGTGCTGGCGGCGACCAACCGGCGCGATATCCTCGACCCGGCGCTGCTGCGCCCCGGCCGCTTCGACCGGCAGATCACCGTCAATTACCCCGACGTGAAGGGCCGCGAGGCCGTGCTCAAGGTGCATGCACGCGGCAAGCCCTTGGCGGACGATGTCGACCTGTCCGTCCTGGCCAAGCGCACGCCGTTTTTCACGGGTGCAGACCTGGAAAACATCATGAACGAGGCAGCCATCCTGTGCGCGCGCGACGGCGGCACCGTCATCACCATGAAAAACCTGCAGGATGCCGTGGAGCGCGTGCAGATGGGGCCGGAAAAGAAGAGCCACGTCGTCACCGAAAAGGACAAGCGGCTCGTCGCCTATCATGAGGCGGGCCATGCAATCGTCGGCACAAAGCTTGAGTACTGCGACGACGTGCATCTGGTGACCATCGTGCCGCGCGGCAATGGCGCGGGCGGCTATACGCTGTCCCTGCCCGTGGAGGAGCGCGACTTTTCCACCAAGAATGCGCTGACCGACTTTGTCACCATGGCGCTGGGCGGCTATGCGGCCGAAAAGCTCGTCATCGGCGACGTGTCCAACGGCGCGACCAGCGACCTGAAGCGCTCCACCGAGATCTGCCGCGCGATGGTGACGCAGTACGGCATGAGCGACAAGCTGGGCCCGATCTATCTGGGCGGCGAGCAGGAGGTCTTCCTTGCGCGCGACATGAGCCAGCAGACGCGCAACTATTCCGACGAGTTGGCCGCGCTGATTGACGATGAGATCCGCGAGCAGCTGCACTCGGCCTACGAGCGCGCGTTCGCCATTCTCCAGCAGAACCTGTCCAAGCTGCACGGCCTGGCCGCCCTGCTGATCGAGAAGGAGACCGTCGACAAGGCCGAATTTGACGCCTTCATGAACGGCGAGGACGAAGCGCCGCGTGCGTAAAGGCCATATAACGAAAGAAGGAAATCTCCCATGCGGTTTTCGGACAAGCTGGATGCCTATGAAAAGAGCATCTTCTCCCTCCTGGCGGAGGAGAAGGCGGCGCTGGCCGCCTCGGGGGTGGATGTGATCGACCTGTCGATCGGCACGCCCGATCTGCCGCCCGCGCCGCACGTCATGCAGGCGCTTTCCGAAGCGGCGCTTCAGCCTGAAAACTACATCTATGCGGTGAAGGACCGTCCGCAGCTGCTCCAGG
>CALVNS010000079.1 GCA_944349855.1 uncultured Eubacteriales bacterium
AGGCGCCCACGGCTCGTCCTGCGCCTGCGTGAAGAGGATTTCGACGATCCGCTCGCGGTCCTCGCGCCGCGGGGGCAGGTCCAGCGCGATGCGGCGGCTGGAGCCGGGACGGATGCCGCGCAGCGAGAGCTCGCCCTGGCATACGGGACGGCCGTCCTCGAGCACGCGATAGCGCGCGCGCACGCCGTCGAGCGTGCGGAAGGCATAGCGGTTTTCCACGCGGATGACACCTTCGGCCTCGTCCGCCCAGGCCGCGCGCACGGGCGCATACACCTGCTTCATCTCCAGCGCGCCCACGTGCGGCGTGCGGTCGGGATAGAGCAGCGCGTCGACGCAGAAGCAGCCGTCGTGCGGCTGTTCGCCAAAGTCGCCGCCATAGGCATAGCAGGGCTTGCCGTCCTTGACGTCCACGAGCATGCCGTGGTCGACCCACTCCCAGATGCACCCGCCGATGAGGCGCGGGTAGCGCTCGATGACGTCCCAATAGTCGCGCAGGTTTCCGGGGCCGTTGCCCATGGCGTGCGCGTACTCGCACAGGAAGAAGGGCATCTTCGTGCGCGCCCTGTTCTGCCCCTTTTCGATGAGGCGCGGGATGGCGGTGTACATCTCGCTCTCCACGTCCGTCGTGATCAGGCCGTGGTCGCCCTCGTAGTGGATGGGCCGGCTGTCGTCCAGCGCGAGGATGGCCTCCTTCATGGCGGCGTGGTTCTCGCCGTAGCCGGACTCGTTGCCCAGCGACCAGAAGATGATCGAGGGATGGTTGCGGTCGCGGCGCACCATGCGCACGCCGCGGTCGATGAACGCGTCGCGCCACATGGGATCGGCGGCGATGGCGTTAAAGTTGCCCGTCGCGGGCGAGACGCCGTGGCACTCCAGGTCGGTCTCGTCGATGACGTACAGGCCGTAGCGGTCGCACAGGTCGAGCAGGCGCGGATCGTTGGGATAGTGGCTGGTGCGCACACAGTTGACGTTGAGGCGCTTCATCGTCTCCACGTCGCGCACGATCTCGTCGATGGGGGTGACGTGTCCGAGCGCATAGTGCGTGTCATGGCGGTTGACGCCGCGCAGCTTGACGGAGCGGCCGTTGACGAACAGGCCCTTCTCGCTGGCCTCGATGTGGCAAAAGCCCGTGTCGACGCGCTGTACCTGGCGGCTGCCGTCCTGCGCCTGCAGGGAGACGAGCAGCGTGTAGAGCACGGGCGTCTCGGCGGTCCAGCCCTTCGCGCCCGGCACGCTCACGTCAAAGGAGGCGCCCGCCTCGCCGGAGGCGACGGTCTGCCCATCCAGCAGCAGCTCGTAGGAGAGCTCGTGCGCGCCGCCCTCGACGTCGACCTGCACGTGCAGCAGGCCGTCGCAAAAGTCATTGATCAGGTCGCCACGCACGCGCACGTCCGCGATGCGGGTCTGCGGCACGCTTTGCAGGTATACGTCGCGGAAGATGCCCGACAGGCGCCAGCAGTCCTGATCCTCCAGATATGAGCCGTCCGACCACTGATAGACCTTGACGGCCAGCAGGTTTTCGCCCTGGCGCGCGTAGGGCGTCAGGTCAAATGTCGCGGGCATGTGCGGCACCTTCGACATGCCGACCTCCTGCCCGTTGAGGTAGACGACGTAGCAGCTGTCCACGCCGTCGAATGTGATGAGCGTGCGCCCCTGCATCCAAGCCGCATCCAGCTCGAACGTGCGCCGGTAGCAGCCGGTGGGGTTGTCGTCCGGCACGAAGGGCGGATCGTAGGGAATGGGATAGTTGACGTTGGTGTATTGCGGCGCGCCGCAGCCGTACATCTGCCAGTTGGAGGGCACGGGCAGCGCCGCCCATTCCTGCGAAAGCTCGGCCTGCTCGAGCATGAAGTCCGCATCCACCGCGTCGGGCGAGGGGTAGAGGCAAAAGTCCCACGTGCCGTTGAGCAGCTTGAACGTCTGCTGTGCGCGGCCCGCGCCGCGCAGCGCCTGCGCGCGGTCGGGGTAGGCGAACAGCGTCGCGCCGGTCTGAAGCCTGCCGCGCGAGAGGAGGGAAGGATTCTCGTATTCCCGCATGAAAAGGCCACCTCCATCGGTTTGTTCGGGCGTGTCGTACGGGTGTATCGCTTATCTGTATTGTATCAGCCGCGGCGGGAATATGCAACGGCATTTGCAAGGGACGCCTGCATTTTTGGTCCCTGTGCCGCCCAGCGATTGCGCCTACCCGTGCGGCGCAAAATATGCTATAATTGAAGCGCATACAGGTTTGCGAAAGGGGCGGATGCGCGTGCCGTCGGTGAGCGTCATCATACCGGTCTACAACGTGGAGGCCTATGTCGAGCGGTGTATCGAGTCCGTCGCGGCGCAGACCTGCGCAGACTTTGAGGCGCTGCTCGTCGACGATGGCTCGCCCGACGGCAGCGGCGCGATCCTGGAGCGTTGGGCGCGCCGGGACCCGCGCTTTCGCGTGCTGCACAAGGAAAACGGCGGCCTGTCCTCCGCGCGCAACGCGGGCATGGACGCGGCGCGGGGAGATTACCTGCTCTTCGTGGATGCGGACGACTGGATCGACCCGGATCTCGTCGGCGACGCTTTGCGGGCGGCGCAGGAAAGTGGGGCCGAGCAGGTGCACTTCAACTACCGGCGGGCGTTTGCGGATCATGTGGAGGGGGCGTATTTGCCGCTGCGCGACGAGGTGATCGACCTGGAGCGGCTGGGGCTGGCGAATTACTTCTATCGCTACTGGATGCCCTATGCGCACGGCCAGGAGGCCTGGGCGCGGCTGTACCGGCGCGATGTGGTCGAGCGGCATGGCCTGCGGTTTGCGCCAAACGATGAGGTCTTCGCGGAGGACACGCTCATGAGCGCGATGCTGCTGCTGCACACGCGGCGCATGGCCGTGCTCGCCAGACCCTACGTGTATTACCGCCAGCGGGAGGACGGCATCATGGGCCGGCCCAAGCCGCGGCTTGCGCGCAGGCTGATTGCGCTCTCCTCGCGCCTTTGCGCCTATGCGCGCGCGTGCGGTGCCTATGAGCCGCTGCACGGCGTGCTGCCGGTGCTGTGCTACGACAAGCTGATTGCCAAGGGGATCTCGCAGGATCCGTCGCTGGCCGGTGCGTGCGCAGCCATGCGCGAAGCGCTGGACGATCCTGAGATCGTCGCGCTGCTGCGCGCGCTGCGCGGCGTGGGCCCGCTCTTGCAATACACGCTGCACACGGGCCGCGGCCTTCGCACCCAGGTGCGCGCCAGGCTGTTTGCGCACCGGTGGCTGCACGGCGACGTCGAGGGCGCGGCGGCGCTCATCGCGCGCAGGGAGGGTCTGGCATGATCAGCGTCATCATCCCCTGCTATAATGCGGAGCGATATCTGGCGGCCTGCGCGCAGTCGGTGCTGCGTCAGGATGTGGAGCTGGAGCTGCTGCTCGTGGACGACGGCTCCACCGACGGGACGGCCGCGCTCCTGCGCAGGATCGCTGCGTCGGACGTGCGCGTGCGCGCGCTGTACATGCCGCAAAATGGCGGCGTGTCGCGCGCCCGAAACCGCGCGCTGGAGGCGGCCCGGGGCGAATGGGTGACGTTCGTGGATGCGGACGACCTGTTGCCGGACGGCGCGCTCAGAAGGCTGCTCGCGGCTGCGGGGCCAGGTGTAGAGCTGGTCATCGGCGCGCATGAGGAGCTGCGCGAGGACGGCGCGCGTGTGCGCGTGCGGCCGGAAGCCTTCATCCGCGGCAGGGATCCGGCGCGCGACCGCGACGCGGTGACCCGGCGGCTGATCGAGGGCGACGCCGTATACAACATCATGTGCGGCAAGCTGCACAGCCGCGCGATGCTCGAGCGCGCGCACATCCGCCTGGACGAGGGCGTGCGCATCGGCGAGGACGCGCTGTTCAACCTGCGGGCCGTGCGCGCGGCGCAAAGGCTTGCATACGTAGATGAGCCCGTCTACGTGTACCGCATGCACGCGGCCTCGGCGATGCACAGCGTGCGCGAGGGCGAGTTTGCGCGTCACCGCCCCTTCTTCGAGGCGCTGCGGCGCGAGCTTTCGGCGGAGGGGAGCCGCTTGTTCGGGGCACTTGCGGCGAGCATGGCGCTGCGGCTGTACAAGGAGGGGGGGCTCGCGGCGGTGCTGAGCCGGTTCAACGCCGAGGCGCGGCCGGTGCTGCGCGCGCAGGAGGCGCGGGGCGTGGCGGCGGCGCTCGTGCGCGCGGGCGTCTATCCCGCACTGTATGCGGCGGCGTTCCCGCTTTGGCGCGTGTGGCGCAAGGCGATGGAGGCATGGAGGTGTGCGCGTGCAAGGCAATATTGACATCAGCGTGATCATCCCCTGTTATAACGCGGCGGGCGCAGGACTGGATGGGGCGATCGAGAGCGCGCTGTCGCAGGACGCGGCGCTGGAGATCGTCGCGGTGGACGACGGCTCGACCGACGGCACGGGCGAACAGCTGGAGGCCTGGGCGCGGCGGGACGCGCGCGTGCGCGTGCTCCGTCGCGAAAACGGCGGCGTGTCGCGCGCGCGCAATGCGGGCGCGGCGGCAGCGCATGGCGCCTGGGTGACGTTCTTGGATGCGGACGACCGCCTGGAGGACGGCGCGCTGGGCGACCTGCTCGCGGGTGCGGACGATGGTGCGGACATCGTGTTGGGCAGCTACACCGTCTACTTTGAGGATGGACGCGTGCAGCGCTTCGATCCGCCCGCAGGCGGACGGACCGAGGCCATCGACAGCCTATTGCGCGGCGACAGCGCGCTGCCGTCGATGTGCGCGCGGCTGTACCGGCGCGCGTTTCTGGAGCGGACGGGCCTTCGCGCGCCGCAGGATGTGCGCATCGGCGAGGACGTGCTGTTCAACCTCGACGCGTTCAGCGAGGCGCGCGCCTGGCGCGTGATCCCGCGCAGCGTGTACGCGTACCAGCTGCGGCAGGGTGGGGCGATGGGCTCCATCCGCGGGCGGCACTTTGCGGCGCAGGCGGACATGCTCGCGGGCATCGGCTGCTTTCTGGCCCGGCGCGGGCTGGAGACGGCGCACTTCCGCGCGCACATGGATGCCTATCTGCGCCAGTTGCGGCGCGATCGCGGCCGGATGCGGGCGGCGCTGTCGTTTGGCCGGGAGGCGGCGCGCGCGGTGTGCGCGGGCGTGCAGCCCGCACAGCTGCCGCCCAAGGAGCGGCTGTATTATTTCGCCGCGCGGTTTGCACCGGTTGCGACGTACTTCATCCCGTGAGCGTCAAGGAGCGTAGAGAAACGAGCATGTTTGATCTGAGCGTCATCATTCCCTGTTATAATGCGGGCCGGTATCTGGAGGCCTGCCTGAAGAGCCTGCAAGGCCAGGAGCTTACAAACGCCGAGTTCATCTTCGTGGACGATGGCTCCACCGACGGCAGCGACGCGCTGCTGGACGAGTTCGCCGAAAATGACCGCCGCGCGCGCGTGCTGCACCTGGAAAACGGCGGCGTGTCGCGCGCGCGCAACATCGCCATCGACATGGCGCGGGGGCGCTACCTCGCCTTCGTGGATGCGGACGATGCGCTGGAGCCCGGCGCGCTCTCGCGCCTGCTGGCGCTGGCCGATGCGCGTCAGGCGGACATCGTCTCGGCCGATCACGCGGTCGTCATGGACGGCGGGGAGCGGCGCGAGGTGCAGCTTGGCACGCCGGACGAGGATCCCTTCGAGGTGGTCGGCCGGATCGTCTCCATGCATCCCATCTACAACAACCTGTGGAACAAGGTCTACAGCCGTGCGCTGTTTGAGGATGGGGCATGCCGCCTGGAGCCGGACATCCGCATCGGCGAGGACGCAGTGCTCAACGCGCGGCTGTATGCGCGCGCCCGGCGCATCGTGCACCTGCCTGAGGTGCTCTACGCCTACCGTGTGCATGGGCATTCGGCCATGGCGGGTGCGGCGAAGGACTACTGCGCACGGCATCAGCCGATGCTGCGCGGTCTGAGCCGCGCGCTGCTGGACACGGGGCTCAAGGAGCGGTTCTTCCGCGCGTTCGTCATGAGCGCCATGGGGGTGCGGGCGAAGAAGTTCGGCGTGCGCGCCGCCGCGGCCGCGTTCGGGGCCCAGGTGCGC
>CALVNS010000080.1 GCA_944349855.1 uncultured Eubacteriales bacterium
GCGGGCTGGAGATGGTCGCCGCGCGCATCCGGGTGCCGGAGCTGCTGGTGTACGAGCAGTTCAGCGCCGTGCCGTACGCGCGCTATGACCTGGCGCTGGGCGCGCAGCGGGCGCTGCGCGAGACGCTGCGCGCGCTCGGGCGGACGGAGGGCGAGCTGCGCCTGGTCGACGGGCTGCTGCCGCGCCTGACGCGGCGGGAGCTGGAGCCGCGCCGCGAGGGGCAGACGCGGGCGCAGCGCATGCTGCGCGAGGATCTGAGCTGCGTGGAGGACCCCTTTGCGCTCGTGACGGCGATCTCGGGCGGGCTGACGCCCCCCGCGCCGGAGCCCGCCGCCCAGGCGGCAGGGGAGGGCGCGCCCCCTTCGCACGCGGGCGCCCAGGCAGGGAAAGAGGTGGACGCATGAGAAAGCACGAATCCCCGCAGACGGAGTCCGTCCCCCGGGCGGAGTCCGCCCCCCGGACGGCGCACGTCCCGCAGACGGAGTCCGCCCCCCGGGCAGCGTCTGCCCCCCGGACGGCGTCCGCCCCCCAGGCGTCGCACGTCCCGCAGGCGGCGTCCGTCCCGCAGGCGGGCCAGGCGGGCCCGTCGATGGAGCAGCTGTTCCAGGGCGCGCAGGCGCTGCCCGTGCGGCCGCGCTACTACCGCATGCCCGAGGCGGAGCAGGAGTTTGTCAAGGTCGCGCTGCACGGGGAGAAGCTCAAGTTCGGCCACAAGCCGGACGCGGCGGAGCAGCTGGACGTGTTCGAGCTGCTGGACGGCGGCGCGGGCAAGGACGTGCAGATGCGCGAGGAGGACCGCGCCCGCGCGCGGGAGAACAACCTGACGGTCATCGGGCTGGACTTCTCGCTCTCGCAGTCCAAGGCGCTCTACGCCGTGCAGACGCTGCTCTCGCGCACGAACTACAAGGGCAACATGCCCCAGCGCTACGTGAAGGACCCCAACAACGTCTTCGCCTACACCGGCCCGCTGCCGGTGCTCAAGTTCGCCGTGTCGGAGTACCTGGACGCCTACGGCGTCACGAAGTACATGACGCGCCGGGGCAAGATGGAGTACTCCTCCGGCGAGCGGGAGGAGGCGCTCAAGGCGCTGCGCGACCTGGAGCGGCCCGTCATCATGGTCTACGACCGCTTCAAGGGCCGCGACCGCTCCGGCGCGCCGCTGTACGACGCCATCCGCACCGTGCGGCCGCTGCTGTCCATCGTCGAGGGCTTTCGCGACGTGACGGAGAGCGAGCTCGAGGGCATCCGCGCGGGCGCGGGCGTGGAGGGCAAGGTCTCCCACATCGTGGTGGAGCCGTCCGTCGTGCTGGTCGATCAGATCGGCAAGTACTTCGTGCTCAAGCCCGCCAACCTCTACCAGGAGCTGCGCCTGCGCTACGGCAAGAGCGACAAGAAGCTCGCGCTGTTCATCGAGTACCTGCTCACCAAGGGCGCCGAGCGCGCCCGCTACAAGGAGAAGATGGACTTCCGCCTCACGTTCGAGACGATCGCCTACGGCCTGCGCATGGACGCGCTGATCCGATCCCGCCAGCAAAAGCGCATCGCCACCCAGCTGCGCGACTTCTTTGAAAAGGCGTTCGACCTGGGCTACATCGCCGACTATCACATCGAGGAGGCCGCGCCCGTGCTGCGCTCCATCGCCGACTTCTCCCTCGCCCCCGGCAAGGTCTACTATCCCAAGCACCTGCTGCGCGGCGAGGAGGAGGACTGACCGCCTGCCCGAATCCGCCGCGCGGAATTTGTCGCACTTTGCCGGAATCGTTTATTTTCTGTCAAATTTCGCGGCCGCATACAGGAATTGACCGCCCCCGCCGCGAATCCTATTCCCCGCAGATCCCCATTTTTTTAGGATCCCATCGTCTGGAGGTTGGTTCGGATGAAGGACATCACGGTTTGCATCGGCTCCTCGTGCCACCTGCGCGGCTCGCGCGAGGTGGTGCAGGCGCTCGACCGCCTCGTGCGCGAGGCCGGTTTGCAGGAGGAGGTCAACCTGCGCGGGTCGTTCTGCATGGGCGCGTGCGAGCAGGGCGTGTGCGTCGCCTTCGAGGGCGCGCGCTACTCGCTCTCGCCCGCCACGGCCGAGGCGTTCTTTCGAGACACGGTGCTGCCCGCGCTGGGCGCGCAAGGAGGGAAGGCATGAGCATCATCGGACTGAAAAAGGCCAACTGCAAGCACTGCTACAAGTGCCTCAAGAGCTGCCCGGTCAAGTCCATCGAGGTCGTGGGCGGCCAGGCCAAGATCATCGAGCGGTCCTGCGTGCTGTGCGGCACGTGCCTGCTGGTGTGCCCCCAGCACGCCAAGACGCTGGAGAGCGACCTCGCCCTCGTGCAGGGCTGGGTGCGCGCGGGCGAGCCGGTCGCCGTGTCGCTGGCGCCCGCGTTCACCGGCTCCTTTGAGGGCACGGGCAAGCAGATGGTCTCGGCGCTCCTGAAGCTGGGCTTTGCGCGCGTGAGCGAGACCGCCCTGGGCGCGGCCTACGTCACCGCCGAGTTTGCCCGCATGGTCCGCGAGGAGAAGATGGAGCACATCATCACCTCCTGCTGTCCCGTGGTCAACGACTTCATCGAAAAGCACCACCCGGACATGATCCCCTACCTCGCGCCCGTCGTCAGCCCCATGATCGCCCACGCGCAGCTGCTGCGCCAGACGCTGGGCGAGGGCGTGAAGGTCGTGTTCATCGGCCCGTGCATCGCCAAGAAGCAGGAGGCCCGCGACATCCGCCACGACGGCCTCGTCGACGCCGTGCTCACCTTCGACGACCTGGCCACGTGGCTCGACCAGGCCGGCGTGCGCCCCCAGGACATGGAGGAGACGCCCTTCTTCAACGCGAATCCCTCCGTCGCGCGCATGTACCCCGTGCCCGGCGGCGTCAACGAGACCGTCCAGCGCCTCATGGGCGAGGACAGCCACAGGCATTACAAGTTCCTGGACGTGACCGGCCTGCAGAGCTGCGCGGAGCTGTTCGACGCCATCCGCCACGGCGACATGCAGCACTGCTTCATGGAGCTCAACGCCTGCGTGGGCGGCTGCACCGGCGGCCCGGCCCGCAGCGAGCACGCGCACAGCCGCTTTGAGAGCCGCCTGCGCGTCGTGGACCGCACGCGCCGCTCCAGCCCCGACTACCCGCCCACGCCCGAGAGCCTGCGCATGCACAAGACCTTCACCGACCGCAGCGAGCGCGAGGACCTGCCCAGCGAGGAGGTCATCCGCGCGATCCTGCGCCAGACGGGCAAGGAGACGCCCGAGCAGGAGCTCAACTGCGGCATGTGCGGCTACAACTCCTGCCGCGAGAAGGCCATCGCCGTCTATCAGGGCAAGGCCGAGCTGACCATGTGCATCCCGTACATGCGCGAGCGCGCGGAGTCGCTCTCCGAGGTCGTGCTCACCGCCACGCCCAACATCACGCTCATCGCCGACAGGGACCTCAACGTCTGCGAGTTCAACCGCGCGGCGCAGCAGCGCTTTGGCCTGACGCGCGCGCAGGCGCTGGAAAAGAACCTCTATGAACTCCTGGACGCGTCGGACTATCAGTTCGTCCTGGACACCCACCAGCCCATCGAGGACAAGCGCGTCACGCTGCCCGAGTGCGGCATGACCGCGCTGGAGACGATCGTCTACATCCCCGAGGGCGACATGGTCCTGGGCATCCTGCGCGACATCAGCGCGGAGGTCGCGCGCGAGCAGAGCCAGTACAACCTGCGCATCGAGACGATCGAGCAGACGCAGAAGGTCATCGACAAGCAGATGGTCGTGGCCCAGCAGATCGCCTCGCTCCTGGGCGAGACGACGGCCGAGACCAAGGTGACGCTGACCAAGCTCAAGAACATGATCGTCTACGACGGGGAGAAGCCATGAAGTACACCATCGACGTAGCCTACAAGAGCCTGTTCAAGCACGGCGAGGAGCTGTGCGGGGACAAGGTCGCCGTGGCGCGCGCAGGGCAGCACCATCTGCGTGCTCGCCGACGGCCTGGGCAGCGGCGTCAAGGCCAACATCCTGGCCACGCTGACCAGCCAGATCATCGTCACCATGCTGCGCGAGGGCGCCACCATGCAGGAGGCCGTGGAGACCATCGCCGGCACGCTGCCCGTGTGCTCCGTGCGCAAGGTCGCCTACTCCACCTTCTCGGTGCTGCAGATCACCGACGAGGGCGAGGCCTACCTCGTCGAGTTTGACAACCCCTTCTGCCTCTACGTGCGCGGCGGGCAGCTGGTGCAGCTGCCCTGCGAGTACCGCGAGTTCGCGGGCAAGGGCGTGTATGAGAGCCGCTTTCGCGTGCAGCCGGGCGACAGCCTGACGCTCGTGTCCGACGGCGTGGTCTATGCCGGCGTGGGCCAGACGCTCAACTTCGGCTGGACGTGGGAGTCCGTGGCCGACTGGCTCGTGCGCACGGTCACGCCCTCCATGTCCGCGCTGCGCCTGGCGTCGCTGCTGTCCCAGGCCGTGTATGACCTGTACATGGGCCAGTGCGGCGACGACTCGACGGTGCTGTGCGTGCGGGTGCAGCCGCGGCGCGCGGTCAGCCTGCTGGCCAGCCCGCCCAAGGACCCCGACCGCGATGCGGACATGGTCGGCGCGTTCATGCGCGCGCCGGGGCGCAAGGTCGTGTGCGGCGGCTCGAGCGCGAACATGGTCGGGCGCGAGCTGGGCCTGCCCGTGACCACGGAGCTGACCTACAGCGACCCGTCCATCCCGCCCATCGGGCACATCAAGGGCATCGACCTGGTGACCGAGGGCGTGCTGACCATGGCGCGCACGCTGGAGCTTTTGCGCGGCGCGCAGGACGCCGCCCAGAGCGACGCGCCCTTCAAGCGCCTGGATGAGGACAACGGCGCGGCGCGCCTGGCGCGGCTGCTGCTCGAGGACTGCACGCACCTGCAGCTGTTCGTCGGCACGGCGATCAACCCCGCGCACCAGAACCCGAATTTGCCCACGGACCTGTCCATCAAGTTCCGCCTGATCGACGAGCTCGCCGCGGAGCTGGAGCGCCTGGGCAAGACCATCGAAAGACAGTATTTTTGATCGGCCGCGGATATGCGCCGCGGCGGGGAGGAACGCCGGATGCCTGTATGCAGCAACACGGAACACTTTAAGTTTGAGGTGCTCAAGCGCGTGGCCCAGCTGGCCTATGAGGGCGGGCTGAGCCAGGACGCGATGGACGAGATCCCCATGGAGATCATCCCGCCCGGCAGCCAGGCGACGGTGCGCTGCTGCGTCTACCGCGAGCGGGAGATCATCCGCTATCGCGTGCGCTGGGCCACCGACCGCACGAACAAGCCGGGCGTCGTGGCCGTCATGCACGCCGCCTGCGAGGGCTGCCCGATCAACCGCTACACCGTCACCAGCAACTGCCAGCGCTGCGTGGCGCGCAAGTGCGTCGAGGCCTGCCCCTTCGGCGCGGTCAGCGTCACCGGCCGCGGCGCGTACATCGACCCCGAAAAGTGCCGCGAGTGCGGCCGCTGCGCCGCCGCCTGCCCGTACAACGCCATCTCCGACACCCTGCGCCCCTGCGTGCGCTCCTGCCCGGTCGACGCCATCGCCATGGACCAGAACCGCCGTGCCACGATCAATTACGACCGGTGCATCTCCTGCGGCTCGTGCGTCGCCGCCTGCCCCTTCGGCGCGATCAGCGACAGCTCGCAGATCGTGCACGTCATCGAGCGCATCAAGGGCCCCGGCGAGGTCTATGCCGTCGTCGCGCCCGCGGTCGAGGGCCAGTTCGGCATGGCCACGTTCGCCCAGATCGCCCAGGCCGTGCGCCGCCTCGGCTTTGACGACTGCCTCGAGGTCGCGCTCGGCGCGGATGCCGTCGCCTGGCATGAGGCGCAGGAGCTCAAGGAGGTCGCCGAGCGCGGCGGGCACATGACCACCTCCTGCTGCCCCGCCTTCTACAACATGATCGACAAGCACTTCAAGAAGCTCATGCCCATGGTCTCCTCCACCGTGTCGCCCATGAC
>CALVNS010000081.1 GCA_944349855.1 uncultured Eubacteriales bacterium
TACACTCTTTCCCTACACGACGCTCTTCCGATCTGGCATGCGGTGAATGCGCCCCAGGCGCTCAAGCAGGACGTCCTGCGCCGCCTGCATGCCCAGGGACAGGCGGTTGACGCCCGCCGCGCGATAGGCGCGCAGGTTTTCGCGCGTCAGGGTGCCGGGATTGCCCTCCAGGGTGATCTCGGCGCCCGGCGCAAAGGGAAAGGACGCGCGCGCCGCGTCCAGCAGCCTGCCCACCTGCACGCCGGTGAGCAGCGTGGGCGTGCCCCCGCCGACGAACACCGTCGCCGCCCGGCAAGCGCCGAAGCGCTCCGCCTGAGCGCGAAGCTCAAGCGAGAGCGCTTCGATGTAGGCGTCCGCGCTTTGCAGCATGCCGGGAAAGGAGGCAAAGTCGCAGTACGCGCACTTCTGAATACAAAAGGGGATGTGAATGTACAGGCCGATGTCCATGGCGTCTCCCGTCAGTCCATCTTCAGGACGGTCATGAACGCCTCGCTGGGCACCTGCACGGAGCCGAGCTGGCGCATGCGCTTCTTGCCTTCCTTCTGCTTCTCCAGCAGCTTCTTCTTGCGGGAGATGTCGCCGCCGTAGCACTTGGCCAGCACGTCCTTGCGCAGCGCCTTGACGGTCTCGCGCGCGATGATCTTGCCGCCGATGGCCGCCTGAATCGGGATCTCGAACAGCTGGCGCGGGATGACGTCCTTGAGCTTCTCGGCGATGGAGCGGCCGCGGCCATAGGCCTTGTCCCGGTGGACAATCATCGACAGCGCGTCGCAGATCTCGCCGTTGAGCAGGATGTCCAGCTTGACCAGGTCGCTCTCCTCATAGCCGCTCAGCTCATAGTCGTAGGAGGCATAGCCGCGCGTGCGGCTCTTGATCTGGTCGAAGAAGTCGAAGATGATCTCGCCCAGCGGCAGGATGTACTGCAGGCGCACGCGCGAGCCCTCGTACTGCATGTCCTTGAACACGCCGCGCTTGTCCTGGCACAGCTCCATGAGCGTGCCGACGTACTCCTGCGGCGTATGGATATAGGCGCGCACGACGGGCTCCTCCATCGAGGCAATCTCGCCCGCCGGCGGCAGGCTGGAGGGGTTGTCGCAGGGCACGACGGTGCCGTCGGTCCGATGCACGCGGTAGTTGACGCTGGGCGCGGTGGTGATGATGTCCAGGTCGAACTCGCGCTCCAGCCGCTCCTGGATGATCTCCATGTGCAGAAGGCCCAGAAAGCCGCAGCGGAAGCCGAAGCCCAGCGCCACGGACGTCTCCGGGTCAAAGGAGAGCGAGGCGTCGTTCAGGCGCAGCTTCTCCAGCGCGTCGCGCAGGTTGTCGTAGTCCGCGCCGTCGGTGGGATAGATGCCGCAGAAGACCATCGGGTTCACCTGGCGGTAGCCGGGCAGCGGCTCCTCGGCGGGGCGGGCGGCGTTGGTGATCGTATCGCCCACGCGCGTGTCGCGCACGTCCTTGATCGACGCGGCGACATAGCCCACGTCGCCGGGCAGCAGCTCGTCGGTGGGCGTATAGCCCGGGCGGAAGACGCCGACCTCGACCACGTCGAACTCGACGCCGCCCTGCATCATGCGGATGCGCATGCCGGCGCGCACGCTGCCCTCCATCACGCGCACGAAGCAGATCGCGCCGCGATAGTTGTCATACAGCGAGTCGAAGATCAGCGCGCGCAGGGGCTTGCCCGCATCGCCTTTGGGGGCAGGCACGTGCTGCACGACGGCTTCGAGCACATCGTCGATCCCCACGCCCATCTTGGCGCTGACCAGGGGCGCAAAGGACGCGTCCAGGCCGATGACGTCCTCAATCTCGCTGCGCACCTCTTCGGGCTGAGCGCTGGGCAGGTCGATCTTGTTGATGACCGGCACGATCTCCAGGTCGTGTTCCAGCGCCATGTAGACGTTGGCCAGTGTCTGCGCCTCCACGCCCTGTGTGGCGTCCACCACGAGCAGCGCGCCCTCGCAGGCGGCCAGCGCACGGGAGACCTCGTATGCGAAGTCGACGTGGCCGGGCGTATCGATGAGGTTGAGCGTGTATTCCTCGCCATCCTTGGCCTTATAGCGCATGTGCACGGCCTTCGACTTGATCGTGATGCCGCGCTCGCGCTCCAGTTCCATGCTGTCCAGGATCTGTTCGACCATCTCGCGCTTTTCAAAGACGCCGGTCCGCTCCAGCAGGCGGTCGGCCAGCGTGGACTTGCCGTGGTCGATGTGGGCGATGATGCAGAAATTGCGGATATGGGAAAGCCTGTCCAAATGCCATTCCTCCGTGCGCGGGCCTGCCGCGCGTTTCATGCAGCCGCGCGGGATGCGCGGGGTTCAATCCATTATCTTATCCGATTTACAGGGGAATTGCAAGCGAAAAGCGTGAAAACGGCGGCGTCACAGGCCTGCGCTCAGCGCCCATACGCCCCCCAGCAGCAGCGCCTGCGCCGGCGCGTAGAGCGCCCAGATCGTGATGTCGCGGTGTCTGAGGCGAAGCGAGCCGAAATTGCTCAGCGCGATGAGCAAGTCGCTCACATAGAACATCAGCCCGCCCACGAGCATCATCAGCCCCGGCCAGGGCCTGGCTACGAACAGCGCGCAGGCACTGGCGGCCATCAGGCTGACGATCACCGCGTACAGCAGCGCGCCGATGCGCAGCACCAGCATCTGCGCGCGGTTGAGCGCCATGGTCCGCACCCACGCAGCCACGCCGGCCGCCACGAACACGGCGATGAACCCGTAGACCACCAGCAGGCTCTGCGTGCCCAGCGCCTCGCCCAGGCGCAGAAACAGCCGCGTGTAGCACGCCTGCGCACAGAAGAAGGCGGCCATGCCCCACAGGAAGTACTGCCGCAGCCGCCGGGCAACGGGCGGATACTGCATGAGCAGCGCGTCGCCCAGCCAGGAAAAGCCCATCGCGGCGCACCCCAGCGCGGTAAAAGCGTTTGGATTGAAGACACATGCGGTGCCTGCAAACGCCAGCAACAGGCTTGAAAGCACGATCTTGATCTTCATGATGTGCGCATCCACGCACGCCAGCGTGCGCGCTATGGCCTTCCTGCGACGAATCCGGCGCGCCTGCTCCCCCTCGACGGTGAAGGCATCCAACTTCTGCGCCACGTACTCGGCCGGACTTCCCTGCTGAATGAGTCGAGTCGTCCTTCGAAGCCAGGCCGCCATGCGCCTGCATCGGGCGGATAGGCGCGCCTGCGCGCGCGCCCACCAGGGCTGAGGCCGCCTGCGCTTGCGCCCGCCCTCCTGACGGCTGTCGTGCCGCGGGTGTCTGGGCGTGGGTTGATTCATGCGCTCCCCTCCGATTCGAGAGATGTGGTTACATCTATTGTATCCTGCGCCGGCGTTTCGTTCAAGTACAAAGTGCGCAAAACCAAAAAGGCCGCCGCAGCGTCACACTGGACGCCGCGGCGGCCGCACAGAATGGATCTTAGAACATCAGCATGGTGGTGGTCTCAATGGACAGCACGTCGCTGACGATCGTGTAGGAGCTCAGCTGGTTCGCCGCGCCGGAGTAGTGCGCGTCAAACTCGCCCGCCTCGTAGGCCTCGTCGGTGTACACCTGCTCGTCGCTGGAGACCACGTCCAGGTGCACCAGGTAGCTCACGCCGTCCAGGCGCACCAGCAGCGTGCCGCGCGCGCCCTCCTCGCTCAGGTTCAGCGCGTTCTGGCCGTACGTCAACTCGACCGTCACCTGATCTGCGCCCTCCTCGGACACGTCATAGCGCCACTCGGAGATCGTGGACAGGCCCACCGAGCCGTCGGGATTCACGCTCATGATCTGCGCCATGGCCGCCGTCGGCGCGACATAGCCCTCTTCCTTCGTCTGGGCCAGCGTCGCCAGGTCGGAATCGTTCTCGCTCAGCAGGGCCACAGCCTCCGTCAGCGCGTCGCCGGTCAGCAGCGTCTTGGTCGCCGAAGCGGAGGTGTAAGTATCCACTTCCTCGGCCACAGCCGCCGTCGCACACAGCAGCATCGCGACCGTCAGCGCAAAAGCAAGCATCTTTTTCATGGGTAATCGCTCCTTCCATGTTTTTGCGTTAAAATTATAACATATCTGACCCAAAAGGCAAAATTGATAATTTGGATTGACTGATAAAAGGTTTTTATCGTATCCTAAAGGCATAAAAAGGAGGAAGTCCCTTGAACGAAAGACAGATCGATTGTTTTCTGGCAGTCGCGCGGCTGGGCAGCTTCTCCGCAGCGGCGCAGGCGCTGTATATCTCTCAGCCCGCCGTCAGCTACCAGATCCGCTCGCTGGAGAAGGAGCTGAACGTTCTGTTGCTCTACCGCGCGCCGCAGCAGTGCGCCCTCACGGCGGCCGGCAAGGCGTTTCTCCCGGAGGCGCAACGCCTTGACGAGGCCTTTCGCGGGGCGCGGCAGCGCATGGCCGCGCTCGCCGGCGGAGAGACGGCGTTGGTATTGGGATGCCCGCAGTTTATGCTGCGCGCCAACGAGAACGCACTCTTTGAGATCGTGCGCCGTGCGGAATCGCTGTCCGCGCCGATCCGCATCGAGTCCCGCGAGCTTGCCGCCCCGCCTGCGCACGCCGAACAACTGCGCGACGGCGTCGTGGATCTCATGCTCTCGGACATCGACCTGCCGGAGGTCTCATTGCAAAGCATGGCGCGGCGCTTTCTGTTCGTCAGCGGCGCCTACGCCTGCATGCATGAAGGGCATCCGCATGCGGGCTCCCGCCTTACGTGCGCAGATCTGGACGGGGAGCACCTCCTGCTCTACGACGACCGAACGGCCTTCCTCTCCGGCATCCGCGAACGCATTGCGCGCTCGGGCGCGCACGTGGACGTTCAAACCTATGACTCGTTTGCCCAGGCCATCGCCTATCTGCGTCCCGACCGCGGCGTGTCGTTCTTCCCCTGCCCGCTGCCCGTCGGCGCGCCCGTGCGCTACGTACCCCTGGCGCTGGACCCGCCCACCCGCATCGGCCTTGTGTGGCTGCGCCAACGCGAAACCGATCCGCTGCGCCGGCTGATTCAGACGATTCTCTCAATGCCGGCGCAGACATGGAACTCCCCTGCCGGCATCTGACATGCAAGCGCGCGGGGCGGACCCCTACGGGGATTCCGCTCCGCGCGTCGTGCTGTATTATGGCGTCGTATCGCCGGTCACGACCGTATCAGCCGTATCGGCTGTATCGGCGGTCTCAGCCGTATCGCTCACGCCGATCTGCTCGAATCGTTCCAGCAACGCCTCCACATCGCGCTTGCTGATGAGCATGTCGCTCTGGCCTGCAAACGAGGCGCGGTAGAAGTTGGCGTCGTAGTCATAGATCGTGAGCGTCATGCTCGGATGCGACGCGCGCTGCTGCTCGAGGATGACGGTCATGCATACGTTGCCCACATCCTGCGAGTCGGTGTAGGCCTCGGCGTTCAGCTGGTTGAGCAGCGTCATAAAGCCGGTGAACTGCCCGCTTTCAATCTCCTGCCCGTTCAGACGGTAGGCGGTGTGCGCGTCATAGAAGCCGTCTTCGCCCAGCACCGGCGTGCGGTCCACCTCGATCACCTTGGTCGCACCCTCCGCGGCGATCGTCAGGCGGTTCACGCGGTCCATCTCGACCTGGCAGATGGCGGTCTCCGTCAAATCCAGGTCCGGCAAGCCGGCCAGCGTGGTCGCGTAGCTCTCCGCAACGGTGAAGATGCGCTTTGAGGCGCTATGGCGCATGTAGCGCACGCCCTCTGCATCCGGCTCGCTGATCCACAGCGTCAGGCGCTCCGTGCGCGACACGTCGTACGTGCGCGCGCCATCGTCCGTGCCGGACCAGAGGCGCTCGATCCGCTGCGCCGCATCCTGCGACTCCTCGATCGTCCAATCGTCCAGCAGGCCGCTTTGCCGCAGCGGCGTCAGCTCCAGCAGCGCACGCGCCTGGAGGAC
>CALVNS010000082.1 GCA_944349855.1 uncultured Eubacteriales bacterium
TGCACGCGTCCGCGAGGAACAAAGGGCTATGCCCGCATAGTGACAACCACCAGCTTCGCTGGTGGATGTGTTCATTGTTGCCCTGACGCCTGAACCAGAAAAGAAAAAGCTTGCCAGATGCGCGTGAAACGTATACAATATAGACAAGAAATTTGCGCTTGTGGGAGGAAGCTCCGATGATCAAGGACGTTATGGATACCGCCAAACAAAAGATGAACAAGACCAAAGACGTGCTTCGCGCCGATCTCATGGCCATCCGCGCTGGCCGTGCCAATCCGCAGCTGCTCGACCGCATCACGGTCGACTATTACGGCACACCCACGCCGCTGACCCAGCTGGCCAACATCTCCGCGCCGGAGCCCCGCCTTTTGCAGATCTCCCTGTGGGATACCAAAATGCTCTCCGCGGTGGAAAAGGCGATCCTCAAGAGCGATCTGGGGCTCACCCCGTCCAACGACGGCAAGATCATCCGCCTCGTATTGCCCGACCTGACCGAGGAGCGCCGCAAGGAGCTGACGAAGGTCGTGCGCAAGAACGCGGAGGAGGCCAAGGTCGCCGTGCGCGCGATCCGTCGCGACGCGATGGAGCAGTTCAAGCGCCTGAAGAAGGATAGTGCGATCACCGAGGACGACCAGAAAAAGGCGGAGGAGGACATCCAGAAGCTGACGGACGCCGCGGTCAAGGATATTGACAAGATCTGCGGCGACAAGGAAAAGGAGATCCTGGACGTTCGATGAGCGAAAACTACGCAGGGCTTGCGCTGCAGGAGGCGCTGGAGCGCCTGCGCCGGTCGGGAAAAGCGCCGCGGGTCGACGTGACCTGCGCGCCGCGCCGGCGGGGGCAGACGGAGGGCACGCTGCGCGTGCTGCGCTATGACGAGCGCACAGACGTGCTGACGGCTGCGCGCTTTACAGATCCCATTGAATCGATCCGATGACAGGCGGGGAATCCCCCCGCCTGTGCTTTTGAGCGACGACGCGAAGGGGAATGACGGATGGCACTTTGGGGAAGAGCAAAGAGGGACGCGCAGGAGATACAGCTCGACGCCACGCGCCTGCCGCGCCACGTGGCGATCATCATGGACGGAAACGGCCGCTGGGCCAAGCGCCGCGGACAGCCGCGCGCCTTCGGGCACCGCGCGGGCGTGGAGGCGCTGCGCGCCATCATCCGCCATAGCAGCGACATCGGTATCGAGGCGCTGACGATCTACGCCTTTTCCACGGAGAATTGGTCGCGCCCCAAGGATGAGGTCAGCGCGCTGATGAGCCTGCTGCTGGAATTCTTCGGCCGTGAGATCGAGGAGCTGCATGAAAACCGCGTGTGCATCCGTATCCTGGGCGACGTGGACGGCATGCCGGGGCCGCAGCGGGAAGCGCTGCGCGCCGCCATGGAGCGCACGAGACTCAACGAAGGGCTCAAGCTCAACATCGCCCTCAACTATGGCAGCCGCGCGGAGATCGTGCGCGCCGCGCGTATCATTGCCGAGCGCGTCGAGCGGGGCGAGTTGCGCGCGGACCAGGTCGACAGCGCGATCTTTGAAGGTTGCCTGTACACGGCGGGCCTGCCGGATGTCGACCTGCTCATTCGGACCAGCGGGGAGATGCGTCTGAGCAACTTCCTGCTCTATCAGGTGTCCTATGCCGAGTTTGTCGTCGTTGATACGCTGTGGCCGGACTTCGATCTGCACGCCTATCGCGCGGCCCTGGCAGAATATCAGCACAGAGACCGTCGCTTCGGCGGCGTGAAAGCATGAAACGGGAGGAACACCATGGTTCAACGCATCATCACGGGCGTCGTGGGCATCTCGGCGCTGATCGCGATTCTGTATGTCCGCGGCTGGTTGTCCTCGCTCGCCGTGACGCTGATCTGCCTGCTCGGCCTGTACGAAGAATATCAGGCGTTCAAGACCGGCGGGCACAGGCCGGCGGCCTGGCCGGGCCTGTGTGCGGCGTTGCTCCTCTGGCCCGCTTACGCGTGGAAGGGTCCCAACGTCATCCTGCCGCTGCTCGTACTCGCCATGCTGCTGATCATGCTCTGGATTGTGCGGCGTAAGGAGCCATCCTGGATTGACGCGGCCGCCTCGCTCTACCCGCTGCTGACGGTGTTCCTGCCCATGTCGCTCTTTTTGATCCTGCTGGATGGCGAGCGCTTCCCCATCGGCATCACGCTCGTCGTGCTGACGTTTGTCATCGCGTTTTCCGGCGACATCTTCGCCTACTTTGTCGGCTCATTTTTTGGAAAGCACAAGCTTTGCCCCGCGGTCAGCCCCAAAAAGACGGTGGAGGGGTCGGTCGCCGGGCTCGTTGGCGGCGTGTTGACCTGTGTCGCTGCGTTCTACCTGTGCGCCAAGGGCGGCCTGCCCACGCCTGGAGCGGTCGATGCCGTAGCGCTGGCGCTGGTGGGCGGCGTCGCGGGGCAGGTGGGGGATCTTACGGCCTCTCTGGTCAAGCGTCACTGCGGCATCAAGGACTTCGGCTCGATCTTTCCGGGACACGGCGGGATCATGGATCGCATGGACAGCGTGCTGTTCACGCTGGTCGTCGTGTGCGCCTACTGCCTGCTGTACGTATGACGAAAGGGGAAATGCGCATGCGCAAATTGGCCATATTGGGTTCGACAGGCTCCATCGGCTCGCAGGCGCTGCAGGTTGCCGCGCTGCACGCCGACCGCTTTCAGGTGACGGCGCTGGCCGCGCGTTCGAGCTACGCGCGGTTTTTCGAGCAGGTGCGCGCCTTCCGTCCGCGCGTGGCGGGCCTGTGCATCGCGCCGGCGGAGATTCCGGAGGATCTGAAGGACGGCATCGACTGGATCTTTGGCGAGGACGCCATCACCCGCATCGCGCGCGAGGCCGACGCGCAGGATGTGCTCGTCTCGGTGGTCGGCATCGCTGGCCTTTCTGCGGTCATGGCAGCGCTTCAGAGCGGCAAGCGCGTGCTGCTGGCCAACAAGGAGCCGCTTGTGGCGGGCGGCGCGCTGGTGACGCAGGCGGCGCGTGAAGCCGGACAGCCGCTGCTGCCCGTGGATAGCGAACACAGCGCGATCTTTCAGTGCCTGCAGGGCGCGCAGGGAAACAAGCCGCGCCGCCTGCTGCTGACGGCCTCGGGCGGGCCGTTTCGCACCTGGGCGGCGGAGGACATCTATCGCGCGACAAAGGAGCAGGCGCTGCGCCACCCGAACTGGTCGATGGGCCGCAAGATCACCGTCGACTCGGCGACGATGATGAACAAGGCGCTCGAGGTGATCGAGGCGCGCTGGCTGTTCGACATGCCCGCGCAGAAGATCGACGTGCTCGTGCATCCGCAGAGCGTCGTGCACTCCATGGTCGAATACGCGGACGGCGCGGTCATCGCGCAGTTGGGCACGCCGGACATGCGCCTGCCGATCCTGTATGCGATGTCCTGGCCGGAGCGGCTGCCCACGGGCGGCGCGTTCATCGACTGGACGCAGCTGCGCGCGCTGACGTTCGAGGAGCCGGATACGGAAAAATTCCCGGCGCTGTTGCTGGCCTATGAGGCGCTGCGCGCGGGCGGCACCGCGCCCGCCGTGCTCAACGGCGCGAATGAAGAGGCCGTGCAGGCCTTTCTGGAGGATCGCATCTGCTTCGGACGCATCACGCAGGTCGTGCGCGAGGCGCTGGAGCGCGCGCCGGTCGTCTCCAATCCGACGCTGGAACAGGTCTTCGAGGCGGACCTTCAGGCGCGCCGCATCGCGCGCGATCTGATCGGCTGAGCGCGCAAAATCGCGCCCGCCGGGAAGAATAAGCCCGGCCGGCGCGTAGAATAGCAGGGCGGTCCCCAAACCGGACGCCCGGCGCATGCCGAAGCATTCAAAAAAGGAGCGTGTTTCTCATCATTAGCACGATTTTTTACGTATTGCTTGCGCTTCTCCTGCTGGGCGTCCTGGTCACGGTGCACGAGGCCGGCCATTTCCTGGTCGCGCGCCTGTGCGGCATCCAGGTGATGGAGTTCTCCATCGGCATGGGGCCCAAGCTGTTCTCGCGCACGGGCAAGCACGGCACGATATACTCGCTGCGCGCGCTGCCTGTGGGCGGTTATTGCAAATTCTATGGAGAAGACGAGGATGTGGACGACCCGCGCGCGTACAACAAGCAGGCGGTCTGGAAGCGCTTCCTGTCCGTGCTGGCGGGCCCGGCGATGAACTTTTTCGCCGCATTCGTGATCGTCTTGGTGTTCGTGTTTGCCATTGGAGAATATTACCTGCAGGTGCAGGAAGTGACGCCGGATATGCCCGCCGCGCAGGCAGGTCTGCTCGCGGGCGATGTGCTGGTCGGCGTCGACGGGCTGGCGGTGTCGGATCCGCAGGCCGTCTCCAATGCCGTCGCGAACAGCAACGGCCAACCCGTGACGCTGACCGTCATGCGCGCGGACGGCTATGCCGACGTCGTCGTTACGCCGCAGGCGGGCGAGGAGCCGGGCACCTATGCGATCGGCATCCTCTATGGCAGCGCGCGCGTGCGTCTGCCGTTTTGGGAGAGCGTGCAGGTCTCGGCGAACTGGTGCGTGTCGGTCGTGCAGGAGGTATGGCGCGCGCTCGTCGGGCTGGTGACGCGCGGAGAGGGCGCGGATGAGATCGCCGGCCCTGTGGGCACGATCGACGTCATCCAGCAGCAGACGCGCGTGGGCGGCCTGGACGTCTACCTCAAGTTGGCCGCGCTGATCAGCCTCAACGTGGGCCTGATGAACCTGCTGCCCATTCCGGCGCTCGACGGCAGCCGCCTGATCTTCTTCCTCATCGAGGCGGTGCGCCGCAAGCCGGTCAATCCCAACGTCGAGGGCGCCATCCACATGGCCGGATTTGCGCTGCTGATGCTGGTGGTCGTCTTCTTTACCTATCAGGACATCCTGCGCATCTTCACGTGAGGCTTGGAAGGAGAGGAACGCAAATGACAAGGCGTGTACAGGTCGGCACGGTGGCCGTCGGCGGCGGCGCCCCGGTGAGCGTGCAGTCGATGACGAACACGGACACGCGCGACGTGGAGGCGACGCTTGCGCAGATCCGCGCGCTGGCGCAGGCCGGCGCGGACATCGTGCGCGTCTCGGTCTACGATATGGACTGCGCGAAGGCCGTGCGCGCGCTGGTGGACGGCTCGCCGGTGCCGCTGGTGGCGGACATTCACTTTGACCATAGGCTGGCCATCGCCGCGGCGGAGAACGGCATCAGCAAGCTGCGGATCAACCCCGGCAACATCGGGGGCGAGCAGAACGTGCGCGCCCTGGCAGACTGCGTGAAGGCGCACCATATCCCCGTGCGCATCGGCGTCAACTCCGGCTCCGTCGAGCGCGAGATCCTGCAAAAGTACGGCGGCCCGACGCCGGAGGGCATGCTCGAGAGCGCGCTGGGACATGCGCGCATGCTCGAGCGCTGCGGCTTTTACGACATGGTGCTCTCGATGAAGGCCTCCAACGTGCCCGATACCTACGCCGTCTACCGCCTGGCCGCCGAGCGCTGCGACTATCCGCTGCACGTGGGCGTCACCGAGGCGGGCCTGCCCGGCGAGGGCACGCTCAAGTCGGCCATCGGCATCGGCGCGCTGCTGCTGGCCAGCATCGGCGATACGATCCGCGTATCGCTGACGGGCGACCCCGTGCCCGAGGTGCGCGCCGGGCTGGACATCCTGCGCGCGGTGGGCCTGCGGCGCGACCACATCAGCTACATCTCCTGCCCGACCTGCGGGCGCACCTGCATCGACGTGGGCGGCATCATGGCCCGCGTGCAGAAGGAGCTTGCGGCCGTTCGTGCGCCGCTCACGGTCGCCGCGATGG
>CALVNS010000083.1 GCA_944349855.1 uncultured Eubacteriales bacterium
GGAGAGTAGGCGCGTCTCGGGGTCCTGGTCGTAGATCCGCACGCGGTCCGAGCCCAGATCGCACACGAACAGCTCGTTCGTGCCGGGACGGAAGACGCACTGATGGGCGTGCGGCGCCTCCTGTCGGTCGGGGTTCGGGCCGCTTCCCATATGCTCCACCAGCTGGATGCGCTCGCCCAGCACGCCGGATCGCGCCGGGAATACGCTCACCGAGCCGCTCAGGTAGTTGGCCACGTACAGAAAGCGCCCGTCGGGGCTTTCCGTCTGGTGGCAGGGGATGCGGCCCGCCGTCTCCCGACAGGAGAGCAGCCGCAGGCGGTCGCCCTCCACGCGGTAGCCGGCCACGGCGCCCCGGTCTGTGCCCGGCAGGCTGCCCACGGCGTACAGCGCGCGACGGTCGCCCGAGAGGATGACGTAGATGGGGTCGTCGATGTCGCCATACGTCGCCAGCAGCGAGAGCCTTCCGTTCGTCCAGCGGCACACGCCCACGCCGGGACCGCCCATGTGCGTGTAGGAACCGGTGTAGAATCGCATGGATATCCCTTCCTTTATGCAGGCGTCAGCTCGATTGCGCCGCCGTATACGGCGCAGTCGGCCTTCACGCGATGTTTGTTCTATTCCAAGGCCGCGGCGTAGCCGCCCCTGAATCCGCGGATATAGACCTTGCCGTCCCCGCCGGTGACGGCGCTGTTCTCAGTGTGCCAGCGGTGGCCGAACAGCTGGTCGATCATGTGATGGGCGGGCCTGAGGGTGAAGTCCAAGCGCGTCAGGCCGACGCGATAGTGGTTCTGACATGTCGACCTGCTCGGCCCGGAGGGCGTGACCGGCCGGGTTGCGGAAGATGACAGCTTCCATGGCGGGGTGGCTGAATCAGATGCTCTACAGGCTTTCGATGCGCCGCGCCTGCGACGCCTCGGCCGCCAGATAGTGAAACCGGTGGTGCCGCATGCCGATCCGCGCGCCCCGGCGCTGCGCATTCAGGATGTTCAGCACGTACCCGCCGCACTTGCCGCGCTTGACCGTCCGACCTCGTTGATGCGGAACCCGTGGCCCGGCTGGTCCTGATGTATGGCGTCGAAGCTCCAGAAGATCAGGCCGTCTTTCCCCAGGAAGGCCAGGAAACGCCGGTAGCCCTCGCTGAGGCAGCCGCAAAGCGTCCCGTTGATGGCCTTACCTGCAGGGAATGCGGTCGCAGTAGCGCTCTGAGATCAGGCGGATGCGGTTTGTCCGCTCGCGCCTGACCTGCGCTCCGTGTGGGCCCTCGATCCACAGGGATGCGAGTGGGCCGCAGCTCGGACAGTGCATTTTGGGAGGGATGCCGTCTTGCTCACAGGATGAAACGTACAGGTTGGGGGCAGGGTGGCCGTCACGCCGTATGCATCAGCCAGATCTGCAATCCTCCTGGTCTGCTCACGCCCCCGCGCGCAGCGGGGAGCGAGCCGGTCAGACTGAACCATCCGTTCCATCTCTCTACGCAAGAGGATTCGCCCTCAAAGCGCCGAATCCTTCAAAAGGGGAAAAGGTGTTTCGCAGCGAACGTATTCCCCAACAAACATCTGGAGCTCAAACCCATGATATACACCCGCGGCTGCAGCCTCGTGCTGCTGGGCGACAGCTGCACGACCTTGGCCTGACACATCCCGGAGGGCCCTACTGGAGCGATCCGGATCTTCGGCGGCACCAACGACAGCTGGAGCGGCAACGAGGCGGGAGCGCTTCCGTTCTCCGACTGGCGGGAGGAGGATCTCTGGCAGGTGCTCCCTGCCGCATGTTACCTGAGCGCGCCGGCGCTGCAGGACATCAGCACGCAAAACGGGCACCGGACGTGCGGGGCATGGAACAGATCGCCCGTCAGTCAGACCGGGCGCTGGACCGCATGGAGGAAGAGAACGGCTGAAAAAAGCCACTTTGCGCAAGCAGTGCGTCCGAATGGATGCCGCTTTCCGGTCTGCCGGCAGGGTGCAACCCATCAGGCCGATTTGGATGGGGGCTACGGCATGCACCGTCGCCTCCACCATGCGACCTGTCCGCAGTCGGCGCAGATGCGGCTGATGTAGCGCGCGGGAACGAGGCCCTCCGACCTGAGCAGCGGCACGATTTTGCAGTACGCGTCCGCTACCTGGTGAAAACACGTCTCACGCTGCACGACGGTGCGATCTCATAGCGCTCCTCGCGCAGAAGCACCTCGTCGATGCGCGCCTCATGGCAGAAGCGGATGAGCTCCGGCTCAAAATCGCGCCACGTACCCGGATGGATGTTGGTGCGCGGTTTGCATTGCATGAAACGATATCCTCCGGCGTGGCACACCAGTTGCATTATAAACAACCGGCGCGCAAAAGCCCCAAAAAAGCGCCGCGCCCTCAATGCGCCGTTCCTGTCGCACGCATGCCCGCTACGGGTGCACAGAACAAGGGAGGAATACGATGCCCCTGGAAATTGTTCGAAACGACATCACCCACATGGCCGTGGATGCCATCGTCAACGCCGCCAACCCTTCCCTGCTCGGCGGAGGCGGTGTGGATGGCGCCATTCATCGTGCGGCGGGGCCACGGCTGCTGGAGGCGTGCAGGGCGCTGCACGGCTGCAGGACGGGCGAAGCCAAGCTGACGGCCGGCTATCGCCTGCCCTGCAAGTACGTCATCCACACCGTGGGGCCCGTCTGGCAGGGCGGTGGGCAGGGTGAGAGGGCGCTGCTTTCGGCCTGCTATCGGAATGCGCTGGCCCTGGCCCTGGAAAGCCGGTGTCAGACGGTGGCCTTCCCGCTCATCTCCACCGGGGCGTACGGCTATCCCAAGGCGCAGGCGCTGCAGGTGGCCGTTGAGACCATCACCGGATTTCTGCTGGAGCACGAAATGACCGTCTACATCGTCGTCTTTACCCGGGATGCATTCGAGGCCGGCGGCAAGTTGTTTGAACACGTCCAGGCGTACATCGACGACGTCTACGTCGACGCGCACTGGGATGCGGCGCGGGAGGCCCTGCGTGCCCCCAAGGCCGTCGCCTGCCCGCCGCCCGGCGTCCAGGCCAGCCTGGAGGACATGCTCCAGCAGGTCGACGAGAGCTTCGCCCAGATGCTGCTGCGCAAGATCGACGAAAGGGGCCTGACTGACGCGGCCTGCTACAAGCGCGCCAACATCGACCGCAGGCTGTTCAACAAGATCAAGAACAATCCGGGCTATCGGCCCGGCAAGCAGACCGTGCTGGCGTTCGCCATTGCCCTGAAGCTTTCGCTGCCGGAGACAAAGGAGATGCTGATGAAGGCCGGCTTTGCCCTGTCACGCAGCAGCAAGGCGGACATCGTGGTGGAGTACTGCATCCTGCATGGACATTACGACGTCATCGAGATCAATCAGGTCCTCTTTCAGCTCGACCTGCAGCCGCTGGGCTGTTGATTTGTCGCCTGCCAGGCGACCACGGGCCCCCCAGCCTTTGATACAATGCATTCATCAAAGGCGGCGGGCTCTTCGCGGACGCATCCGGAAGGCATGCCGCCTGAAGGAGGAAACGCAATGAACAGACATTTGACGGAATTGGTCTTCATCCTGGACCGCAGCGGCTCCATGCGAGGGCTGGAAAAGGACACCATCGGCGGGTTCAACGCGATGCTGGAGCGGCAAAGGGATGCCCAGGGGCAGGCGCTCGTCTCTACGGTGCTCTTTGACAATGCGAGCGAGGTCATCCACGACCGGGTGGATGCGCGGAAAGTCGAGCCAATGACGGAAAAGCAGTATGCGGTTCGCGGATGTACTGCGCTGCTAGACGCCATCGGCAGCGCAATTCATCACATCGGCAACGTGCACAAGTATGCCCGAGAGGAGGACCGGCCTGCGCGCACGGTGTTTGTCATCACGACGGACGGCATGGAGAATGCCAGCCGTCACTACGACGCCGATCGCGTCCGGCAGATGATCCGCCGTCAGAGAGAGCAATACGGCTGGGAATTCCTGTTTCTGGGCGCCAACATCGACGCGGTTGGGACTGCCGGATGCTTCGGCATCAGCGCGGATCGGGCGGCGGACTACCACAGCGACAGCCGCGGCACCGCCCTCAATTACGACGTGCTCGGCGATGCGATTTGCGCGGTGCGTGGGGGCCAACCGCTGAGCAGCAATTGGAAAAAGCGCATCGACGAGGACTATCGGAGCAGAAAGGGATGAAAGGGGGCACTGCGTTCACCAATAACGTTTGCTGCGGACGTAGCAGATGCAGGCGGTCACGACGCCTACGCTGATGACGGCGGCCATGAGATAGCCATACCGCCAGTGCAGCTCGGGCATCGCATCGAAGTTCATGCCGTACCAGCCCGTGATGAGGGATAGCGGCATGAAGACCGTTGTGACGACCGTCAACAGCTTCATCACACGGTTTTGCGCGATGTCCACCTGCGCCTGGTAGGCGCTGCTCACTTGGCTGGCGTATTCGCGCAACATCTGGATTTCCTCGCGCAGGCCGCCCATCTTGCGCGCAAAGTGGCTCAGCCGTTGCGTACCGCGGCGGTCCAGCAGCTCCGGGGCATCCTCGAGCAGCGATGAGGCGAAGTCGCTCATCTGCGTATAATAGCGGCCGGTTCGATTCAGCTCCCTGCGCAGGCCGCTCATCAGGTGAATGAATCCCTCAATCCGATTGCCCAGGACGTTTTGCTCCAGCGTGGAGATGCGGGTTTCCAAGTCCTGAATATAGTCCGACTCGTTGACGATGAACGACAAAAGCATGTCCACAAAAAAGTGGGCGGGCCCCATGACGGCATGCGGGCGGATCGCGCATAGCGTCTGGACGATCTGCGCCAGTCTTTCGCCGGGGCCGATCAGCAGGAGCGCGTTTTGCTTGCAGACGAACGTCATCTGCAGGACTGCATGTTCCCGGCGCAGCGGGATGCGAAGCTGTCCCGACACCCGGCCCGCATCGATGATCAGACGGCAATACTGTGCGTCGCGCGCGTGCTGTGCTTCCTGGGGCGGCAGAAGATCCTGAGGAAGCGAGAGGCCGTCGAGCTCTTCCGTCTCAGCTATGACCAGGACGTCCTCCCATTGCCTGGGCGGATGCTGCTCCGTCAGGTGGCCGCCGTCAAAACGATAACATTTCATTTTTTATTCGCTCCTCTCTGATCGCCGCCTGCCCATCAAGCGACAGCGCGAACGGCGGGAATGGCTTCCCCCGATATGAAAGCCCATCGGACGTCTCCCGATGTATTATAGCATCATTTTGACCGTATGGCATGGACTGCGGAAGGTTTTGTGCGTCTAGGGAATATGGCGTGCGGCTGGAGCGGCACGCGCCATGAGATGTGCGGCCATTGGGCCCTTCAAACTCAATGCGCCGCGGGCCATGCCAACCGGGGAAGGGGGCCGGCGTCATGCCCACGGCAGATAAAAAATCCACAGGATTTCGTTTTGTATCAAATGGTTGACAGACCCATGGATCTCTTCCATAATACAAGATGTCGCGCCTGAACGGGCAGGTTGCCGGGCCTGCCCAGGCGCTGGCGCTTCAGGAACCCCGCAGACCGGCGGATTGACGGATGATATGACGCTTAACCCCATGCGCTATGGCGCATGGATGATGGAAAGGCGGGACGTAAGTGAAACGGATTGACACAGAACTGCCCGGCGTATGGATCGTTGAGCCGCAGGTCTTTGGCGATCATCGCGGCTATTTCATGGAGACATACAGCACGCAGGC
>CALVNS010000084.1 GCA_944349855.1 uncultured Eubacteriales bacterium
CTGGTAGCCCGTTTACGGGCAGCAAGTAACAGCCTTTACGCGGCTGGCAGACCGTATTACGCGTTGCACGCGTCCGCAAGGAACAAAGGGCTATGCCCGCATAGTGACAACCACCAGCTTCGCTGGTGGATGTGTTCATTGAAGGGCTGGCCGGCACACGAGACGGCGCGCCGTTGAGCGCAGGGCGGCTGATCCGTCTCGCGTGCAGCCAGCCGGATTTCGTGGACTCTTGGAAACGGCTCTTCGGCAAATGCGAAGTCCGTCCGGCATTGCGCTGTCTCGCCCGCAGGGGCATTGGCGTCATTCGATGCCGTACCGTTCCATCCAGTAGTTGATCTGCAAAAAATAAGCCATCATTTGCGGCCCTGCCATCAGCTGCCCAAACCATGGCTTGCCATAATCCTTGGGCTGCGCGAGAAATTGCGCAGCTTTCTTTCGATCCAAAAAGCGATGCACAGGGGCCTGGGAGTCGGAGAGCATCCGCTCAAAGCGTTCCGCCAGCAAAGCTTCGTATACCGGCGAATAGGTCTTGGGGTACGGGCTCTTCTTTCGATATAGCAGCTGGGGCGGAAGCAGCGACTTGCAGGCGTCCCGGAGCAGCTTTTTTTTCCATTCCATCTTCATATTTCATGCTCCATGGCACGTTGTACACATACTCCACAATGCGGTGATCCGCAAAGGGCACACGTGCCTCCAGCCCCCAGGACATGCTGGTGCGGTCCATTCGATCCAACAGGGTCTGCATGAACCAGCGCAGGTTGAGGAAGCTCATCTCCCGTCTGCGCCGGGTCTCCCCCTGCTCCTCCGGCAGCGCCGGCACCTGAGCCAGGGTATCCAGGTACCTGTCTCTTACGTATTCCTCCAGGTTCAAAGTGCGGATTGCCTCGTCCGACAGCAGCGCGGTTCTGGCTGACAGGTCCGCGGACCAAGGAAATCCATCTACGTGCAGCAGTTCCTCCCGGTAAAACCAGGGATAGCCGCCGAAGATCTCGTCCGCGCATTCGCCGGTGAGGGCTACTTTGTTGTGCTGCTTGACCAGGCTGCAAAAATAGAGGAGGGATGCGTCCACATCGGTCATCCCCGGCAGATCCTTCATTCGGACCGCATCCTCCAGCAAATCGGCCAACGTGGCCTCGTCGCACTCCAGATAGGTGTGGTGAAGCGGATAGAGGGCGAGCACCTGATCTACATAGGGGCGGTCTCGGGTGGGTTGAAAGGCGTTGGACTGAAAGCAGGTATCATTATGCGTAAAATCAAACGAAAATGTATTGAGCGTAAGCCCCTCCAACCCCAGTTGCCGGGAGGCAATGGCAGTCACCACGCTGGAATCAATCCCGCCGGATAAGAAGCTGCACACCGGCACATCGGAAACCAGCTGCCTTTTGACCGCATCCTGCAGCAGCCAGGACACGGTTTCGACCGTCTGCTCGTAGCTGTCCGTGTGTGGCTTTGCCTCCAATGTCCAATAAGGAGCCTCCTTTACACGCTGCCGGGAATACGACAGAATGCAGCCCGGCTTTACCTCCTGAAGGCCGCGGAACACGCCGCAGCCCGGCGTTCTTGCCGGCCCCACCCCGAAGATCTCCCTGAAGCTGTCTGCATCCGCCTCAGGGTGGATTTGGGGGTGGGCAAACAGGGCCTTTGGCTCTGAGCCAAATACAAGAGTGTCCCCTTTCACAGCATAGAACAGGGGCTTGACCCCCAGCCGGTCCCGGCAGAGGAACAAGGTATCCCGATTTCCGTCCCATATGGCGAAGGCAAAAATTCCGTTGAGCTTTTTGGCCACCTCCATGCCATATTCCATGTATCCATAGAGAATCACCTCTGTATCACAGGTGGTTTCAAAGCGGCAGCCGCGGCGGATCAGATCCTGTTTCAGTTCCTCTGCGTTATAAATTTCCCCGTTGTAGACGATTGCATATTCCCCTTCTCCCCGTTGGCGCAGCATGGGCTGAGCACCGCCGGCCAGATCTCGAATGGAGAGCCGGGTATGGGAAAGCCCTACATTGCGTTGCAGATATTCCCCTGTTTGATCGTGACCCCGGTGCGCGATCACGGTCCGCATCTGCACGAGGACCTGCGTCCAGCTTTCGGCATGCTGAAGAAAATCCGCTTTAAAACTACAAAATCCGGCAATTCCACACATAAGCACACCCCACAACCAAAAATGCAAAGCGCTTCTCCTCTCAGATCAGCGACCTTGCTTCTGCCATACCAGTATATTCCGCTTGCGCCGTTCTGATACTGCGCCCCTTGCGGGCTGAGGCAGCGCGGCGGGAACGTCATTAGGCGTGGAACCAGGCCGAGGGCTGCGCGCATGAATGGCCTTCAATCTCCCGTTGCCGGATAGGGGAGGCGTTGCTGAACGATCTGCTGCCGGGACGACCTCATCCCGCTGTAGCAATCATGCTCATAGCGGCCGGAAAATCCAAAATCCGAACCCATTTCCCATCGGAAACAAGTTCGGATCCCATTGATTTGGAAAGCGTTGACGCAAGGCACTGCGCCGAATGCGAGCGTTCAGGCAACAGAAAAGGCCGGGCACAGGACGCGAAGCGCGTCCAGGCTCAGCCTGGTGCCGGTGGCCGGACTCGAACCGGCATGGAAAATCCGCCGCATTTTGAGTGCGGTGCGTCTGCCAATTCCGCCACACCGGCATTTGGGCGAATCGACCGGGCGCAATGCATCGCCAACAATGATTATACAAAAAATCGGACGCGATGTCAACGGTCAGTGCGCTGTATCCTGTGCGGGTGCGCGCATGAGCAGCAGATAGTCGGCATCCTCGGCGGCCCAGCAGGTCACAGTGAAGGCGCTGTTCGTGCCCTCCACGCCCAGGGAATAGGAGGACGGCTCGACGGACGCGTTTCCAACGAGGAAGAGCGAACACAGCCCATTTGTCTCTCCCGCTGCAAGCGCCTCGCCGTTCAGACATATCGCGCCGGGAACCATGGCGCTGTCGGCCTCCGGGTCGCGCGGCAGGCGCGCGCAGACGAAGGCGGCGTCCTCCAGTGCGGCGGGCAGCGCGGAGAACAGACCGGCATCCAGCCAGCCGGAGAATCCGTCGGCTAGCGCGCTCTCGCGGTCTTCAGACAGCTCGTCCTGCGTGACGATGAACGCGCTGCGCTTGCCCTGTGCAAACATCAGGTACAGGCAGGAGAGCGGGCCGTCCTCAGAGCTGGCGAACATCGCACGCGCGTTGTCGTAATCTTCTTCGCTGAAGCGGTCCGTCATCGCCAGGTGGAAGCCGTTGACGCGCTCCGAGAGCAGCTCGAACAGCGCAGACGTCGTTCCCACGGCGCTGAGCGTGCCGTAGGCGGCCGGCGCGTATGGCGAGCGCAGATGCACCACCGTCGAGGCATTGAGCGCGCGCAGCTTCTGATACATGACGCTGCGCGTGCCGTCCACGAACAGATGGATGGACAGATAATCGCCGTCGATCAGCATGTTCTTATATGACGTATCCGGCAGCGTGCCCGTGATGCCGTTGGCGCTGTCGCGCCCGTCGCGCGAGCCGGACATCAGGATCGAGCCTGATCCGCCGCACAGTGCGCACGTCGCGCCGCTCACGCTTCCGCGTCCGCCGCATGTGGGACAGGACACCTGTTGCGTGTCGGCAAGTCCCAGAAATGGGGAGCAGGCAAACAGCAGGGCGAATAAGACGCAAATCAGGCGCTGAATCGCTTTCACCGGAGCATCCCTCCTTTTTTCGTGGAAAAGCCGGGAAAAGATGGCGTCGGTTATATGACCGATTATATCACAGCGCGCGGGCGTTGGCAATGATTTGGGCTACTCGTCCGTCACCTGCACGTTCTCGCGCCCGAAGACGTCGAATACGTGGTTCAGGCGCTGTTGCGCCTCCCGCTGCGCATCGCGCGGCTGCGGGGCGTCCCCCTCGTATTCTACGCACAGGTGAGCCGGCGAGCCGCCTGCCCGCGTGAGCGCCTCTTCGACGACCGCGCGCTTGTCGTCCCGCTTGAGCATGTTCATGTAGATGGCAACGGTAGGGTCCTTTGCAAAGGATAGCACGTATGCGCCGTCGCGCACGCCCTGATAGCGGCCCATCGAAACCGATCCGAAGATCAGCGGAGCGCTGCGCTTGAGCTCGCGTATCGCCGCATCCCACACGTCGTCCGGCGCGCGCCCGGCAGGCTGAACCGCGGGTTGTGTCGAAGGGACAGACCGCTTCGCAGCGGCCTGTGCGGCGGGGGCGGCCTGCGCGGCAGGGGCGGCCTGTGCGGCGGGGGCGACCTGTGCGGCGGGGGCGGCCTGTGTGGCGGGGGCAGCCTGTACGGCAGGCGCGGGCTGCGAGGCAGGCGCGGGCTGCGGGGCAGGCACGCCTTGGGCGAGCCGGCGCTCGATCAGCCCGATGCGCTCCTCCAGCGCGGCGAGCGAGACGGACTCCTCCGGCTGGCAGGCGCGCACGACGGCCACCTCCAGTGCGATGCGCGGCTGGGAGGCCCACTTCATGTCCGTCTCGCACGCGAGGAAGACGTCCAGCATGCGCAGCAGGCGCGCGCGCGAACATCCCTCGACCTGCGCGCGATACTGCGCGGCGTCCTCCTGCGTGACGTCCAGCAGCTCAGGCAGCGCGTCGCCGCAGGTCTGTGCGAGCATGAGCGCGCGCAGGTGCCCGCTCAACTCGCGGGCGAACACCTGCGGCTCACGGCCCAGACGCATCAGCTCGTCCACCATGGCCAGGCACGCGGGCGCATCGCCGGAGAGCAGCGAACCGGAAAAGCGGAACAGGAACCCGCGGTCGCTCGCGCCCAGCACCTGCAAGACGACGTCCTCGCCCAGCACGCCGCCCTGCGCGCAGGCCAGACACATGTCCAGAATGGACAGCGCGTCGCGCATGCCGCCCTCCGCCGCGCGCGCAATGCGCTCCAGCGCGGCGGGCGAGGCCTGGGCGCCGGCGCCCTGCGCGGCCTGCGCAAGCCGCCCGACGATCTGGCGCATCGGGATGCGCGAGAAGTCGAACCGCTGGCAGCGCGAGAGGATCGTT
>CALVNS010000085.1 GCA_944349855.1 uncultured Eubacteriales bacterium
CGCGAGGAGCTTGCCTCGCTCAAGGACGCGGCGGATGAAAGCGGCTACGCGGGCGTATCTGACCAGCTTGCGGACGACATGGCCACGCTGGATGCGCTGGACGCGGAGCTTGCCGCTCTGCTCAAACGACGCCAAAACGGCTATTTCTCCGACGCCGACCAAATTCGGCTGCAGGAGCTGATCGACACGCGGGAGGCCATCGAGGTCAAGTACAGGCTCTCCCCGGCGGATGCGGACGGCTTTGACACCATCCGTCAGAAACTGGAAGCCGAGGTGGCCCGGGCGCAGGCGCGCGGTAAGCAGGATGCCGATGTGACGGTATATGAGAACGCTGTCGTTGCCGCCGCACAGGGGCTGGCCGCCATGAACGCGGAGATCGACGCGCAGTACGATAAGGAATACGCGCTCATCCAGCTGATCGAGGACAGCACCGAGCGGCAGAATGCCATGGAGGCGCTCAACGCGAAGTACAACGAGAACCGCCGCAATGCCGCGCTGGAATACGCCGCGCTGCTCAGCGACGTTGTGCCGAAAGTCTGGGCGCAGGCCGATATTCAGCAGGCGGCTTCGGACGTGGATACCCTGATGCAGAAGCTGCGGGAATACAGCGCGGCGGGAGAAGCCGAAAAGCCTGCCCTGCTGGAGGACCTGAACGCCATCGCCGCGGCCATGGACGAGGGCGCGATGACCGAATACCTCGCCATGCTCACGCAGATCCAGTCCCTTTTGGACAGCGGCCTGTCGGAGAGCGAGATTCAGGCCATGTTCCCGGAGATCGACTTCACCACGGCGCTGGAGCAGATCGCCGCCATCCAGACGTTCCTGAATAACCGTGAGGTGGAACTGCCGGGCCTTGCGGAGATGTTCGGCGATGCGCTGCCCGAAGAGGTGCTGACCATCGCCACGGATCTGGACATGACCGGCGCGCAGGAGCGGTGGGACACCTTTGCCGCGGACCCCGGCGCGATCACAACGGACGCGATCATTGCCGAGCTGCGCGAGGATGAGAACACGAAGCGCGTACAGCCGCAGGTGGAGGCGTTTATCGCCAAATACACGGAAGTGCCGGAGGGCGCGGACAAGGCGGAGCTGACGCCGGAGGGCCTGATCGCCTACGTCAGCACATACGCAGAGGCCACGAACGGCGCGGACGTGTCCAGCCTGACGCCCGAAAACGTCACGGCCATGGTCAGCGCGTACCGGGAGCTGGCCGCGGGAGCCGATGTCTCCACCCTGAAACCCGGCGAGATTACCGCGTACATCTCCGCCTATCTGGAGCAAAGCGGTGTGGACACCAGCGGCTTGACCCCGGACGGGATCACCGCGTTTGTGATGGCCTATCAGGAGATCACAGGCGGCGCGCTGACCACGGCGCTCACTCCGGATGACATCACCGCTATGGTGGCGAAATACCTCGAAGCGGAGAACGTAGACATTTCTGCCCTGTCCCCCGACCAGGTCGAGGCCATCGTAACGGCTTACGCTGAAGCGACCGGTGTAGACAAGAGTACGCTGCTTCAAGACTTTACAGCCTACATCGCAAGATACGACGACACCAACGCCCAAAAGCCCACGCTCAGCGTCAGCGTGGGCATCTACGGCTATGACCTGATCGCCTACCGGAAGTTCATCGAGGAAAACCCGGTGGAGGTGCAGGGCATTGTGAAGCTGGGCGAGGTCTTTCAAAACCCCGCCGACGCGCTGCTCGACCCGCAGACGAAGTTCTGGCAGGACGGGCAGGAGATTCCCGTGCAGGCCGTGCCCACCGAGATGCTCACCGCCGACAAGGTGGCGGTGCTCGACGAGGACGGCACGCTGCATGTGCTCATCGCCCCGGACGTGACCGGCGCGCAGGAGGCCATCGCCAATCTTCGCGCGGAGGTGGCCGAGGTCGACCAGTTTGGCGTGACGGCGCTGGGCAAGGCCGCCGGGCTTTTGCCCGAGACGAGCCTCGATCTGATCGAGTCTGCGCTCTCCCGCCTGCAATCGTATCAGGAGACGCTGGATTACAGCGCCTGGGACAAATTCTGGGCCAGCGTGTTCGGCGCGTCCACGGACAAGGGCACGCTGGATACCAGCATGAAGCTCGACTTTCCCGCCGAGCGCGTGGCGGAGCTGTCCACCTATGTGGCGGAGATCGTCGCGGCCATCCAGCAGGGACAGGAGGTCAAGCAGGAAGATCTTGACAACCTGCAAGCCATCCTGACGTTTCTGCAGGGGCTGGACACCGCCGAGGTCGGCACGCACATTCTGGAAGGTGTGGGCGAAGGCATGACGGCGGCGGGCTGGGACAGCGACGCGGAGACGGTCGCTTCCAATCTGGAGGCCGCGCTGAATCTGGCGCTGGGCATCCATTCGCCCTCCGAACGCGTAAAGCCCGTGGGACAGAACGTCTCCGCGGGCGTGGGCATGGGCATGACGGGATACGACTTTGCCACGGACGCGGCGGCGCTTGCGGCCTCGCTGTGCGCGGCAATCGGCCTGGCCCTGCCGCAAAACGCGCTGGCGGCTTATGGCACGGCGGCCATGACCGGGCTGGCGCTGACCATGACCGGCTACGGCATGAGTGCCACGGGTGCGTCGGTCGGCGCAAATGTGCGCAGCGCGGTGAACGCCAGCCTGAACGGCTCAACCCTGCGCTCCGCGGGCGTGAACGCCATGAGCGGGCTTGCGGCGGGCATCAGCGCGGGACGCAGCGGTGTGATTTCCGCCATGCGTTCCGCAGCCCGGGCCGCCGTCAACGCGGCCAAAAGCGAACTGAAAATCAAATCCCCCTCGCAGGTGTTTGAGGACGAGGTGGGCGTGATGACCATGCGCGGCTGGGGCCGTGGCGTGCTCAAGGAGAGCAAAGTGCAGGCGAAGATCATCCGAAACGCAGCGCGCTACCTGACCGGCGAGGCGCAGGCCGGGAGCATTCAAACCACCAGCAACGACAACCGGCGCACCTACAACAGCAGCGTCAACTCCACCATTCAGGTGCAGCAGCTCGTGGTGCGCGACGAACAGGACATCCGCGCGCTGGCCGTGGAGATCGCCACGCTCACGCGCAGGCAGCAGCGGGGGAAGGGGATGAGGATGGCATGAACGACTGGTTTGAGTGGAACGGAAAACGCTGCACGGAATACGGCATCCGCGTTTCCGAGCAGCCGCCTTTGACGTTGCCCGCGGAACGCGTTACGTTTACCGACGTGCCGGGGCGCTCCGGCAGCCTGACCACGCTTGAGGGCGAGGACGTATATGAGGACGTGGTGCTGACCGCCCAATGCTTCATTGAAAGCGGCGCGCGGGTCCCCGAGATCGCCGCGTGGCTGCGCGGAAACGGCACGGTGACCTTTGCCAATCGGCCGGGCGGGTTTTACCACGCAAGGGTGGTCAACCAGATCCCCTTTGAGAAGATCCTGCGCGGCAATCCGCACCTGGCCTTTGCGGTGAACTTCCGCTGCAAGCCCTTCTGGTACCTGAAGGATATCGCGCCCATTACCCTGACACAGAGCGGCTCATTTGTCACCAATCCCGGCAGCGTCCATGCCGAGCCGGTCATCACCGTCTACGGCACGGGTGTGATCACCCTCATGGTGGGCATGACCATCACGGAACTGGAGATTACGGATAAGATCACGCTGGACACACCGCTCGTGGAGGCTTATGCCGGAGCAACATCCATGAACAGCTGCATGAGTGGCGATTTTCCATTGCTGCTGCGGGGAAAGAATGCAGTCAGCTGGTCAGGCGACGTGTCAAAGGTTGAGATTCAGCCGAACTGGCGAAGTCTGTGATGATTAAGCTCTTCCTAATATCGACATTTTATGGTATATTGACGATGCGTGTTGAGCAACAAATCGGAAGTTATCAAATTGAAAGAAGAGGAAATCAACGAAATGAAAATCCGTCGAATCACGCAAATGAGTGACCCTTTGTACGAAAAGGCACTTCATCTTTATGGAATTAGTTTTCCTGCTCATGAACAGCGTGAGCCTCTTTCACAGGGACAGATTTTACAGCAGGATACGTATCATTTTGATGTCATCTGTGATAACGGAGAATTTGTAGGCGAAATTCTGTATTGGGATATTGGTGGTGCTTTCTACATTGAACATTTCTGTGTCCTGCCTGCCATGCGGAACAAACATTACGGGCAAAAGATTCTGAATGCTTATCAGCCGACCCCGTTAATTCTGGAAATAGACCCGCCTGTAGATGATCTTTCCATTCGACGAAAAGGTTTTTATGAACGTTGCGGTTTTGTGGATAATCCATATTTCCATATTCATCCTGCTTATCATCGTGGAAATGCAGGGCATGAGCTTGTTATCATGAGTTCGCCTGAAATGCTGAAGCCTGACGAATATGAAAGATTCAATCACTATCTGCAAGACACCGTCATGAAGAATGTATATTGACAGCTTCCAGTTTATCGCGCTCTTCAGCGTCGCCTTGGCGGCGCTTTCTTTATGCCCAAGGGAGGTGATTGCCTATGATCTGCGTATACCCCGCCGCCTGCACGGATTTCTCCGGCAACGGTCTGGGCGTGGTGCAGCCGCAGTCCTGCACGGTGACCGAAACGCTCAATGGCGAGTGGGAGCTGACGCT
>CALVNS010000086.1 GCA_944349855.1 uncultured Eubacteriales bacterium
GCGGGGTTCATTGGCGACGCGATCGAGCGCATGACGGCCGGGCGCGCGGCCAGCCCCATGGAGGACGGCGCGATCGAGACGGGGAGGCGAAAGAGATGATGCGGCGAATGATCGCCCTTTTCCTGGCGCTGGCATTGAGTTTCCCAGTCTGCGCCTTCGCGAGCGTCGGCGATACGGCCGGCGAAATCTACACCGTCTTCACGGAGGACGGCGCAACGCTCTTTCAGATCGCGGGCGCGGTCAGCGTCGGGGACGAGTACATCAGCGCCGAAAACCGGCTGTATGAAATCATCTCCGTGGATGAACAGCACAAGACGGCCGTCGCGCGCCTGGTCGGCGACGAGGAGATGCCGGACGTATCATGGCTCAACGCAGAGCAGGATGCCGTCTCGGTCTACGCGCAGGCGGATAAAAAACTCATCGCTATGTATGTCACACATGGCGACGAATCCTACGTCCCCACCGACGGCACGGAGAGCGAGGAGGACGGCGGCGGCATCTACGACGTAGCCAAGCAGTTCAAGGCGGAGCTGGAGGCGTTGGGCATCACCGTCGCACTGGACACCTCGTCCCATCTGCCCCACGACGGGGGCGCCTACCGCCGTTCGCGCCAGACTGCCGTGCGCCTGGCTGAAAAGGCGCCCGACGCGCTGATCGACATCCACCGCGACGGCATCCCGGACCCTGACGAGTACACGCACACCGTTGCCGGCGATCCTGTGGCCAAGGTGCGCCTGCTCGTGGGGCGCGCCAACCAGAACAGCGCGGCCAACCGGTCGTTCGCCAAGCAGATCAAGGCCGTCGCGGACAAGATGTACCCCGGGCTCATCAAGGACATCTTCATCGGAAAGGGCAACTACAACCAGGAGATCATGCCGCACGCGATCCTGCTGGAGTTCGGCACGCACACGATCTCCAAGGAGCGGGCGCTCGCCTCCACGGAGCTGATGGCCAACGTGCTGAACAAGACGCTCTACGGCGATGTGAGCCCGAGCGCGTCCGGCGGCGCGGACACGGGCGGCAGCGCAGCTGCAAGGACGGACGGAGCCGCGGATTCCAGCGAGGGCGCGGGCAGCGGCATCGTATGGCTGCTCGTCGTCGCGGGCGCGGCGGCGCTGGCGTTTGCCTTTCTGGCGACCGGCACAGGCAAGGGCATGGGCGAAAAGCTGAAGCGCAATGCCAGCGAGCTCACGGGCGGGCTGCTGGGCAAGCGGCCAGACAAGGACAAGCCGCCCGAATGACGGCGATCAGGCGCAGGCCGAAGGGTGATCCTTCGGCCTGTTTGTCTTGCGTAACCGGCGCTTTTTGCGCGCGCCGCGGCGCCGGGCTTGACTTTGCGGTGCAAATGCTGGATAATAATAGACTGGATTTGTCTTGATTTGCATTCCGTTCGGGCAGGAGGGATTCGCTTTGCCGCAGCGCATCGTCGAAGTCGCGCCGCATTCGCTGGCCGAACGGCACGGCGTTCGCAAGGGGGACGCGCTCGTCTCCATCAACGACACGCCCGTGCTCGACCAGGTCGACTATCAGTACCTCGTCGCGCGCAAGCATCTGACGCTTCGCTTTGAGCGCGAGGGTGGCGGCGAATACGCGTTTTCCGTGGACAAGGCGGATGCGGACGCGCTGGGCCTGACGCTCGAGTCGACGCTGATGACCTATCCCAAGACCTGCGCCAACCACTGCATGTTCTGCTTCATCGAGCAGATGCCGCCTGGCATGCGCCCATCGCTGTACGTGCGCGACGACGACTGGCGGCTTTCGCTGATCGCGGGCAACTTCGTGACGCTCACCAACCTGCCGCCCGCCGAGATGCAGCGCATCATTGACCGCAAGGCAAGCCCCATCTACATCTCCGTGCACACCACGGACCCGGAGCTGCGCTGCCGGATGCTCCATCACAGGCAGGCCGGGCGGATCATGGAGCACCTGCGCCGGTTTGCGCAGGCCGGCATCCACTTTCACTGCCAGATCGTGCTCTGCCCCGGCATCAACGACGGCGAGGCGCTCGAGCGCACGCTGAGCGACCTGACGAGCCTGTGCCCGGCGGCGCTCACGGCGGCGCTTGTGCCGGTGGGGCTGACGAAATACCGCGAGGAGCTCTATCCCCTGCGCCCCTACACGCAGGCGGAGGCGCAGGCCGTCATCGACCAGGCCAACCGCTGGCGCGCGCGCATGCTGCAGGCGCATGGCACGCGCTTCGTCTTCCCGTCGGACGAGTTCTACCAGATCGCCGGCGCGCCGATCCCCGCCTACGAGGAATACGAGGACTTCCCCCAGATCGAAAACGGCGTGGGCCTGCTGCGCCAGTTCGCGGACGAGTTCGAGACCGCGCTGCGCCTGGACCCGGACGACGCCGGCGCGCGCGCGCGGCGCATCGTCATGGCCACGGGCGTATCCGTGGCGCCCTTCATGCGCGCGCTCGTGGCCTCCCACCCCATTGCGGGCGTCGAGGTGTCCGTGCAGCCCATTCGCAACTGCTTCTTCGGCGAGACGGTCACCGTCTCCGGCCTCATCACGGGACAGGACCTCGTCGCGCAGCTGCAGGGCGCGCAGGCGGACGAGATCTTCATCACACAATCCATGCTGCGCGCGGGCGAGGACGTCTTCCTGGACGACATGACGCTCGCGCAGGCTGAACAGGCGCTTCGCATCCCGATCCGCCCGGTGCCCGACGACGGGGCCGAGCTGCTCTATGCGCTGCGCGGATGGGAGGAATAACATGGCAAAACCGCTGGTCGCCGTCGTCGGACGCCCCAACGTCGGCAAGTCGACCTTCTTTAACCGCATCGCCGGACGGCGCATCTCCATCGTCGAGGACACGCCGGGCGTTACGCGCGACCGCATCTATGCGGACGTGGAGTGGCTCGGCCGCCCCTTTACCCTGATCGATACCGGCGGCATCGATCCGCGCACGGACGACATCCTGCTCGCGCAGATGCGCCGGCAGGCCGAGATCGCCATCGAGACCTGCGACGTGATCCTCTTCTTCGTCGACGGGCGCGCCGGCATGACCGCCGACGACATGGACGTGGCCAATATGCTGCGGCGCACGAACAAGCCCGTGCTGCTGGTGGTCAACAAGGTGGACGTGCAGGAGATGCACGACGCCGTCTACGACTTCTACGCGCTGGGCATCGGCGAGCCGATCGCCATTTCCTCGGCGAACATGCTGGGCCTGGGCGACCTGCTGGACGAGATCGTCAAGCTGCTGCCGCAGGAGACGGCCGCGCAGGACGAGGGCGAGGAGCACGTCATTCAGGTGGCGATCGTCGGCAGGCCGAACGTGGGCAAGTCCTCGCTGACCAACCGGCTGCTGGGGCAGAACCGCACGATGGTCTCAGACATTCCCGGCACGACGCGCGACGCCATCGACACGGAGCTGCTGCAGGACGGCACGCGCTACAACATCATCGACACCGCGGGCATCCGCCGCAAGCGCACCATTGAGGATGACTCCATCGAGCGCTACAGCATCGTGCGCTCGCTGACGGCGGTGCGCCGCTGCGACGTGTGCGTCATCGTCATCGACGCCAACGACGGCGTCACGGAGCAGGATACGAAGATCGCCGGCTATGCGCACGACGAGGGCAAGGCGGCGGTCGTGGTCGTCAACAAGTGGGACGCGCTGGAGAAGGACGATAAGACGCTGGAGAGCTACCGCAAAAAGGTGATCGAGGACTTGAAGTTCATGTCCTACGCGCCGGTGCTCTTCATCTCCGCGCTTACGGGCCAGCGCACGGGCCGCGTGCTGCAGGCCGTGAAGGCGGCCTATGAGCAGTACAGCAAGCGCGTGACCACGGGCGTGCTCAACGATGTGCTGGCCGACGCGACGGCCGCGCTGCAGCCGCCGGTCAGCGGCGGGCGCAGGCTCAAGATCTACTATGCCACCCAGCAGAGCGCCTGTCCGCCCGCGTTCGTGCTGTTTATCAACGATGAGACGCTGATGCACTTTGCGTACGAGCGCTACCTGGAAAACCAGTTCCGCAAGGCCTTCGGATTCGAGGGCACGCCGATCCGCTTCATCCTGAGGCAGAAACAGAAGGAGAATTGAGATGATCATCAAGGTATTGCTGGTCCTCGCCGTCGGCTATCTGCTCGGCAACTTTTCCACGGGCGTCGTCCTCTCCAGGAAGACCAAGGGATTTGACATCCGCGACTACGGCAGCAAGAGCGCCGGCACGACGAACATGCTGCGCGTGCTGGGGCGCGCCAGTGCTGCGCTGACGCTCGTGGGCGACATGCTCAAGGGCATCGTGGCGGGCCTGATTGGCTGGTGGCTGCTGGGCGACCGTGCGGGCGCGCTGTTGGGCGGCGTGGCTGCCATCATCGGCCATGACTTTCCCGCGCTGCTGCACTTCAAGGACGGCAAGGGCATCGCCACGTCCTTCGGCCTGCTGCTGATGCT
>CALVNS010000087.1 GCA_944349855.1 uncultured Eubacteriales bacterium
AATCTACTACCGTTTTATCGGCAAAGTGGAGTAAAAACGCAAATTAACCATTTATCTCTTTAAGTTGGGGAAACCGGCAAGTCCTGCCCGGACATCGAGCTGCTCTGTCCGCTGGCACGGGCGCTGGGCACGAACGTAGACACGCTCCTGCAGTTTGAGGAGACGCTTTCGGATCGGGATGTCGCCGGGCGGATCGATGCGGTGGTCCAGACGGCGCGCAGCGAGGGCGCGCAGGCGGGCGAGGCGGCGTTGACGGCGCTGCTGCGCGCGTTTCCGAACAATGTGACGCTGCGCCTGCACGCGGCCGCAGTGTGGGATGTGTTCTACCTCCTCTTTCCGGACGCCGGAGAGGCGGAGCAGGCCCGCTGGCGCGACGAGAAGAAGGCGCTGCTGGAGTCGGCACGCTCGGCGGGCGATGCGGCCTGCGCGCAGGCGGCCGCGCTGCAATTGGCCCTGCTCGCCATTCGGGAGCGGGAGACGGACCGCGCGGAGGCGCTGCTGCGCGGTCTGCCAGAGCAGACGCTGGATCCCACGATGGCCTGGTCGCAGCTGTATCTGGAGCGCGGCGAACCGCAGGAGGCGGCCAAGGCGCTGCAAAGGCGGCTGTACGCGCTGATCACGCAGGCACTGTCGCTGCTGGTGCAGTTGGCGAATACGTGGGTCAAGGAGGATTCGGAGCGGGCGCTGCACGTCTGCGACGTGTACAGCGCGCTGTGCGAGGCATTCGGCATGACGGATCAGGGCGACGGCCTGCGCGTGGAGATCCATCTGCGCGCGGGGCGGATAGAAGAGGCCGCCGCCTGCCTGGAGCGCTATGTGGAGACGGTGCTTGGCCCCGCACGGTTGCCGGACGCGCGGATTTTCTCCCCCTGGCTGGACGCGCCGAAGGCCGGGCGCGACGCGATGCCGGCGGAGATGCGAAGCGCGCTGCTCAAGGGGTTGGAAGAGGACGCGCAATATGCCGCGCTGCGGGCGCATCCGCGCGCCGCGGCGGCGATGGAGCGGCTGCGCGGCCGCGCGAAACGGGGATGAGGGACAGACAGTTTTCGCGCGCGGGCGGCATACGCTTGCGCGGAGGGATGCGACATGCTGTCAAGTGCGCTCATCTGGCTGATCAAGGACGCGCTTCTGTTTCTGGCGTACGTTTCGGGCCGGCAGGCGTTTGCCAAGCCACTGAACGCGAAGGAGGAGGCGGGCTGCATCGCGCGCATGCAGGCGGGCGACGCACAGGCGCGCAACGAGCTGATCGAGCACAACATGCGCCTGGTGGCGCACATTGCGCGCAAGTACACGGTGCCGGGCTATGACGCGGACGACCTGATCTCCATCGGCACGATCGGGCTGATCAAGGGCGTGTCGACGTTCAAGGCGGGCACGGGCACGCAGCTGTCGACCTACTGCGCGCGCTGCATCGAAAATGAGATCCTCATGGTGCTGCGCGCCTCACAAAAGCGCAAGGGTGAGGTTTCACTCTCCGATCCGATCGGCACGGACAGCGAAGGCAACGAGATCACGCTCACCGACCTGTTGGGCACGGATGCGGACGCCGTGCCGGACGAGGTCGACCGGCGTTTTTGTGCCGCGAAGGTAGCGCGCCTGATCCGCACGCAGCTGCCCGAGCGCGAGCGCATCGTGTTGGAGCTGCGCTACGGCCTGGCGGACGGCACGGCGCACTCGCAAAAGGAGGTCGCCCGCGCGCTTGGCATCTCGCGCAGCTATGTGTCGCGCATCGAAAAGCGGGCGCTGCAGACGCTGTGCGCGCGCTTCGGCGCGACGGAGGGAGGGCGCTGAAGCAGCGCAGCCCGGAATCGTTCGGTTTTTGCGTAAAAAACCGGACGTTTTTGCATAATGAGAGGAGGCGGCGCGACAAAGAACTTGAAAAAGGGCGGCTTTTATGCTAAAATATTTTGGCATATGGGTACCTCATATACCGAACAAAGGAAGTGTACGGATGAACGCACGCTGTGCGGCGCTGGCGGCCAGCCTGCCCTCGGGCGCGCAGGCGGCGCTTTTGAGCAGCGCCCCCAATATCCGCTACGTGAGCGGCTATACCGGCGAGGGCATCGCGCTCGTCGCGCAAAACCTGCGTGCAATCGTGACGGATTTTCGCTATACCGAGCAGGCGCAGCGCCAGGCGCCGGGCTTTGAAGTCTTCGAAATCGCCTCTGGAGAGCGCCACGAGGCCGTGGCGTATCGCCTGTTGCAGGCAGAAAACATCCGAACGCTGGCCGTCGAGGAGGACGTGCTGACGGTCGCGAACTATCGCGAACTACAGAAAGCCATGCCGGATGTGTCGCTCGTGTCGCTGCAGGACGCGCCCCAGCGGCTGCGCTGGATCAAGGATGCGGACGAACTGGACATGCTCGCGCGCGCCAACAAGCTGACGAGCGATTGCTTCGAGCACATGTGCTCCTTCATCCGCGAGGGGATGACCGAGCGAGAGATCGCGCTGGAGATCGACTTCTGGATGATGCGCCGGGGCTCCGAGGGCGTCTCCTTTGAGACGATCGTCGCCTCCGGCGAGAACGGCTCGCTGTGCCATGCGATCCCCTCCGACCGCAAGGTGCGAAGCGGCGACCTGATCACGATGGACTTTGGCGCGGTCGTGGGCGGCTATCATGCGGATCTGACGCGCACCGTCGCGCTGGGCGCGGTGTCGCCCGAATGCGCGCGCATGTACGATACGGTGCTTCGTGCGCAGCTGGCGGCGCTGGAGGCCATCCGTCCGGGCGTCGTGTGCAGCGAAGTCGACGCCATCGCGCGCCGGATCATCGACGGGGCGGGCTATGAGGGCCGCTTCGGCCACAGCCTGGGCCACAGCACCGGCCTGGAGATCCATGAGAACCCGGGCTTCAGCCGCCGCTGCCAGGAGCCCGTCGCTCCGGGCATGGTGATCACCGTCGAGCCGGGCATCTATGTGCCGGGCGTGGGCGGCGTGCGCATTGAAGACAGCGTCGCCGTCACGCAGGACGGCGTGCGCATCCTGACGCCTGCGAGCAAGGAACTGATCACGCTGTAAAAGGGCATTGCCTTTTTCTAAAATAAATCCGAACACGCTAAAACGAAGATGGAGGGATTCTTACATGATTACGGCAGGAGATTTTCGCAAGGGCATTACGATCGAATGGGATGGCGGCGTGTGGACCATCGTCGACTTTCAGCACGTCAAGCCGGGCAAGGGCGCGGCGTTCGTGCGCACCAAGATCAAGAACATCATGACGGGCGCGGTCGTCGAGCGCTCCTTCAACCCGACGGACAAGATGCCCCGCGCGATCATCGAGACCAAGGAGATGAACTACGTCTACAACGACGGCGGCCTGTACTATTTCATGGACAACGAGACCTTTGAGCAGATCCCGCTGACCGAGGATCAGGTGGAGGACGCCATCAAGTTCGTCAAGGAAGGAGAGAACGTCACCGTCCGCTTCTTCAAGGGCAAGGCATTCTCTGTCGAAGCGCCGTTCTTCGTCACGCTGGAGGTGACCCAGACCGAGCCGGGCTTCAAGGGCGACACTGCGTCCAACACCTACAAGCCCGCCACGCTGGAGACGGGGTACACCCTGCAGGTGCCGCTGTTCATCAACATCGGCGACAAGATCCGCGTGGATACCCGCGTGGGCGAGTACATGGAGCGCGCCTAAACGATCGACCCGCCCTCGTGCGGGCAAGGAGGACAGCATGAACAAGGTGACGGACCGCGCGGCTTACCTCAGAGGCCTTGCGGATGGATTGGAAATCGACGGAAGCACCAAAGAGGGCAAGCTTCTGCGGGCATTTGTGGAGGCCTTTGACGAGATGGCAGAGACCCTGCAGAACGTGTCGGAGGCGAACGACGAGCTGCGCTCGTACGTGGAGGAACTCGAAGAAGAGCTGGATTCGCTGGAAGGGGAGCTCTTCGACGAGGATGAGGAGCACGACTGCCATCATCATGAGGATGAGGACGACGAGGATGAAGAGGACGAAGACGATGGACTGATCGAGTACGACTGTCCCAATTGTGGCACGGCCATCTACTTCGATGAGACGGCCTTCGACCTGGAAGAAGACCACCGTTGCCCCAACTGTGGCGAGCCTGTATTTGGTGATGTGCCCGCTGACATCTCGAACTGGAAGGACCCCGAAAAAGAGGAAGACGACGCGGACGACGACGATCCCTCGGACGATCAATAACCTCAAGCCTTTGGGCCGGGAAATCATGGGATGATTTCCCGGCCGTTTTTGTATAAAGAAAACCACTCGCTAGGCGAGTGGTTCAAAAAAGCCTATGGCGGTGAAAATGATAAAAAAACTCC
>CALVNS010000088.1 GCA_944349855.1 uncultured Eubacteriales bacterium
GTCCAGGCGCGGCCAGAGCAGGCCGGGGGTATCCAGCAGCTCCAGGTAGGGCGTGACCCGCACCCACTGGTTGGCGCGCGTCACGCCGGGCCGGTCGCCCGTGCGCGCGATGGCGCCGCCGTACAGCCGGTTGATGAACGTGGACTTGCCCACGTTGGGCACGCCCACGACCATCACGCGCACGGTCTTGCGCACGCCGCGCGCCGCCTGGCGCTCCACCTGCTCGCGGGCCGCGCGCTCGATGCGGGCCAGGACGTCCTTGGCCCTGCCGCTCGTCGCACAAAAGGCCATCGCCGTGACGCCCTCCCGGCGAAATGCGCTCAGCCATGCATCCGTCGCGCCCGCGTCGGCTAGGTCGGCCTTGTTGAGCACCAGGATGCGCGGCTTGCCGCGCATCATCGCGTCCAGATCAGGGTTTCGGCTGGCGCGCGGCATGCGCGCGTCGCACAGCTCGATGGCCACGTCCACGCGCGACAGCTGCTCGCTCAGCAGCCGCTTGGCGCGCGCCATGTGGCCGGGATACCAGTTGATGGGCATGGGGCCCCTCCTCGCCTTTGCAGAGTCGTCGTGGCGCCGATAGCACAAAGGGCCGCAAGCACACGTGCCTGCAGCCCCTTGAAAGCGGAGTCTTATCTTTCCTTGATCTTCGCTGCCTTGCCGGACAGACCGCGCAGGTAGTACAGCTTGGCACGGCGAACCTTGCCGCGGCGGATGACCTCGATGCGGTCGACGCGCGGCGAATGCAGCGGGAAGGTACGCTCCACGCCAATGCCGTAGGAAACACGGCGGACGGTGAAGGTCTCGCGGACGCTGCCGTTGCGCTTGGCCATGACCGTTCCCTCGAACGCCTGCAGGCGCTCGCGGCTGCCTTCCACAACCTTGACGAACACGCGGACGGTGTCGCCGACGCGGAAGTCGGGCCGATCGGTACGGAGCTGTTCACGCTCAATCGAACGGATGATTTCGCTCATTGTCGTTTCTCCTTTCCTCATAGACGTTCGTGCTCGCACAAAAAAGCAGGCGAACAGAGGACCGCCCGTATAGCACTTGGCTATTATACCACAGCAGGGCGCGATTGACAAGCCCCCGGGCCAATTTTTCACATGCACGCGCAGGCAGGGAATCGCGCCCCGGATGTCGAAAACAAGCGAATCCGGCCGCATGGCGGCCGAAGAGTGAGGAGGCCTGTCCGCATGCAATCGCTTCGCCTGCGCACCGTTCCCTACGACGGCGCGTCCGCCCTGTATGCGCGCGTCGAACGCGACTTCCCCACGCCCGCAGAGCGTCCGCCGCTCACGACCTTCCGCCGCTATGTGCGCACCGGCGCGTCGGAGGCGTTCGACGTGCTGGCGGACGGCCAAAGCGCCGCCTATGCGGTGTGTACCTGGGGCGAGCGCTGCGTGCTGTGCTCGTTCCTGGCGGTGGAGCCGGAGCTGCGCGGGCGGGGCATCGGCAGCGCGGTGCTGGAGCGCCTGGCCGCGCTGTATGCGGGCAGCGACGCGCTGATCGTCGAGGTCGAGCGCCCGGAGCTCGCCACCGGCGAGGCCGACCGCCTGCACCGCGAGCGGCGCATCGCCTTCTACGAGCGCGCGGGCTTTGCGCTGACCCGTGGGCTGGACTACGCCATCTGGGGCGTGCCCATGCACCTGATGGCGCGCCCGCTCTCCCCGGCGTTTAACCCTTCGTCCCTGCCCGGCGAGATGCGCGTGGTGTACAGCCACCTGTTTCCGCCGCGCCTGATGCACAAGCTGCAGATGCGCACCTTGGACGGCGCGGATGCATAAAACGGGGCCCCGCTCTTGGAGCGGGGCCCGCTTCATTCGTCGCGCACGATCTCCAGCTCGTCGTAGCCGGTCTGTGGGTCGTATGCCGCGCCAAAGCGCAGGCCCGGCAGCTCGAGCAGCACGATCTCCGCGGTCGTGTTGACCGTGCAGCCCTCCAGCAAGTGCCCGCCGACAGTGGACAGGTCGCCCCTGGAAAAGGCGACGTGCAGGTGCGTGCGCGCGGCCGAGACCGTGCCCGTGAGCGAGACGATCTCCATCGGCTCGTCGATCTGCCGGACCGTCACGCCCGACGCGTCGCGCACCCGCGCCCGCAGCACGCAGCCCACGCCGCTGAGCGCGCAGCCCGCGGCGATGCCGTGCTCGCGCGCGTAGGTCTCGATGCCCGCGCGCAGGTCCTGCCCGCGCGTGAGCCGAAAGACGTGCGCCCGCATGTCCATCCCTCCGTCAGAATACGAGATCGCCCGGCCGGTAGCCCTCCGGCAGCGGCTCCTCGCGCACGAACGGGAGCGAGTCGTCCTGCAGCGCCGGCAGGAACGCCCAGCACGGGATGCGCGCAAACTCGCACCCGTAGGCGCTCGCGCCGAACCAGCCGCCCTCGCGGGCCCGCAGGTGCAGGTCGCGGGCGAACTTGGTCATGTTCGAGCAGTCGTGCACGGCCACGCCCCAATCCTCCCGCGCCGCCTCGGCCATGAAGCGCAGCGTCAGGTCGCGGCTGAACACCGGGGAGATGTAGCCCAGGCGCGTGCAGTACAGCGTCTCGCCCTCATAGTTGCCGATGTTGTTCTCGTTGAGGTGCAGCTCCGCGCAGTTGATGAAATCGATGCCCGTATCCAGGATCGCGCGCTTCTTGCGGGCAAACGCCTCATAGAATTCGGGCGTCATCGGCGTCTCGATGCCCACGCGCGGGATGAAGCGCTTGGCCAGCGCCATGTGCTCGATCACCCGGTCCGCACAGCCGGACGCGCCCAGGTTGAACCGCAGCTCGTCCAGTCCCGCCTCGCCCAGCGCCTGCAGGTTCTCCTGTGTGGCGAGCGTGCCGTTCGTATACATGTGCTGGTAGACCCCCGCCTGCCGGAAGCGGCGCACCACCCCGTAGTAGACCTCGATCTCCATGAACGGCTCCAGGTAGACGTAGGCGATGCCCGTGGGCTTCTTGTGCACCGAGAGCAGCAGGTCCAGGTCGCGCTCGTAGAATTTCGTGCCGCCGATCTCCCAAAGGCCCTCGCCCACGGGTTCGATGGTATCCATCGCGCCGTAGTCGTAGCAGAACCGGCACTGCAGGTTGCACGTGTGCGTGCGCCGCACCGCGCCCAGGCCCGTGCCGCACAGGCAGGAGCGGCAGCCCTGCGGGAACTTGGCGTCGTCGCCCACGTAGAGCGTGCGCCCGGCCAGCGTCTTGAGCCCCGGGATCTGCGCAAGCGCCGCCTCGCGGCGATGCTCGACCGCCGTCTCCAACTGCGCCAGCGTCGCATAGATCAGCTCCTGCTGACGCGGCGGGATCTCCTCGTCCTCCGGCAGCTGCGCGAAGAACTCAAACCACGCCAGCGCGTCCTTCTTCGAAATGTACATGTCTTCCTCCTCCCGCGGCGCCTGCGCGCCGCCCTGCCGTCATTGTAGCACAGGTCGGGCGCACGCGCCACCCGTCTTTTGCTACAGATCCCTGTGCTGCACGAGCCGCACGGCGATCCGGTACGACGCGGCTGCGCACACGGCCAGCAGCAGCGCCATGCCCGCCAGCAGCAGCGGCCAGGGCGCCCGCTCCAGCGCGGCCAGCGGCACGTCGGCCACCTGCATCAGCGTGACGATCAGGAGCGTCGGCACGATCATCGCCAGCGTCATGAACACGCGCGCCCGCGCCACCGGCAGCCGGAACATCAGCGGCAGCGTCAGGCACAGCACGAAGCCCATCGCCAGCGTGCAGCCCGCTGCCGCGCCCAGCGCCTCCAAAGACGCAAGACCGCCCGCCAGCACACCGACGAGCATCGTCAGCAGCGCCGAACCGCCCGCCCCCAGCGCCAGCAGGCCAAACCCCAGCGCATACTTGGCGCGCACGATCGTGCGACGCGCGACCGGCAGCGCCGCGGCATAGGAGAGGAAGCGCGACGCCTCGTCATAGCTGAAGCTGGAGACGACCGTCTCCATGCACATCAGACTCATCAGCCCCACCAGCACCGCGGCATTGCGCCAGAAGAGCACGGCATAGAACAACACGATCACCAACGCGGTGCGGATCTGCCTACCCGCCACCATCAAATCCTTGACGATCAGACCCTTCATGCCTCTTCCCCCTTTGCGATCATCAGCATGATCTCCTCCACGCTCGCGCCCTCCACGACCCAGTCCGGGTGCGCGCGCAGCACGGCCGCGCGGTCCCGCACGAGCGCCTCGCACCCGTGCCGTTCGCGCCGCACGCTCAGCGCCTCCCCG
>CALVNS010000089.1 GCA_944349855.1 uncultured Eubacteriales bacterium
AACAGCCCCTCCGCGCCTTCGACCGTCGCGCCGGGCAGGAAGGTCAGCTTTCCGCCGACAACCCACTCGCTGCCGCCGTGCGCGTGAAAGTTTCTTGCCGTGTGGTCCATGCGTTCTCATCCTCCTTACGCGCTCTTCATGGCCAGACACTTGATGCCCTCCGTCTGTACCAGCCGCCCGTCCACGCGCTGGGTGACGCGGAAGCCCACCTGCCCGGTGGCCGCATAGAGCTCATTCAGCCGCTGCATGGAGCGGCCCTCGCGGTCCGCGATCCAGTAGCTGGACAGGTCGCCAAAGAGAATCGGCTTGGCCGACGCGGCGATGGTGGGCATGTGCGTGGAGGTGACCAGCCGGTAGCCCAGCAGCCTGTCCGGCTCGCCCTCCTTCATGCCCGGCTGCCAGAGGTACTGCGAGTTTCCGTCCTTGAGCTTGCGGATGGCCTTGATCGTCGAGTCATGCATGAGGAACACCGCGCGTTTGCGGTAGGGGCTTTTGAGGGAATAGATCAGGTCGAGCAGCTCGTCGGAGGTGAGCGCCGTGGCGCTGGCCGCGGTCACGCCGGTCGCCGCGCCGTTGGTGGCGTTCAGAAGGCCGTAGGGCTTGCCGGAGCCGTCGCCGCTGATGAAGGCCGCCTCCTCCGCGTCGCCCACGCGGCGGGCAAACTCGGTGGCGATGTAGCTCTCCACGTCAAACACGCTGTCCTGCAGAAGCTCGTCGGACACCTTGATCATGGACGCGATCTTGTGCGCCCCGATGGTGATCTGCCCGAAGGCGTCGTCGGATTCGGGGATCGTGCCCTCCTCCTCGACCCAGCTGGCCGTGCCGTGGGAGGCCACCAGCGGGATCTTGCGGTCGCCGGAAGCGGTGCGGATGATCTTGCACAGCGTGCGCAGCCTGTTTTCCTCCCGCAGCGCGTCTACCAGCGTGCGCTCATACTCATCGGGAACGAGGTATCCGCCCTCGCTGTCGGTGCCGATCTGCAGCGCGTTCTGTACGGAAAAATGGCCGCCGCGGCTTCGCATGGCGGTCCAGAAGGCCGACTTGTACTCGTCGGAGCTGCGGCCCGTGCGCTGGTTGGGGCGGGCCTCCGGGCGGGAGGCCAACGGCGATGCGGTCGGCGAGTTCATTTCGCGTTCCAGCGCGTCGGCACGTTCCGCGCGCTCGATGGCGTGGCCCAGATCGACCACCTCCTGCTCCATGCGCTCGTACTGCGCCGTATCCTCGGCGGAGAGCATGCCGTTTTCGTCCTGGTGCTCGGTCAGGAAGGCTTTCGCCCTGTCCCAGATCTCGCCGCGCTTTTTGCGCATGTCATGGATGTTGTTCATTCGGTTTTCCTCCTTATCGTTTCGTCGGTGTGATCAGCTCCAGCCGTTTTTGCAGCTGAATGGCGGGGGTGCCGGGTGGAGAAACTGGATGTTCCTTCGGAGCGGCTGCCTGCTCCGGCTTGGCACGTTGTGTCTCACGGCTCTGTGGTTCGGCAGGTTGCCGCATTTCCGATTCAGAAATCGGGGGAGAGGATGCGGCCTCACAGTCCTGGCTTCTGTTGGCATTTCGGATACACTTCGGCCGGCTGCGCTCCATCCACGCGGCGACCTTCTCCCTGGCTTGGGCGAGGTTCGTCTCATGGCAAAAGGCAGCGTTGATGATGCCGCTGCCCATGTCCACGACGCCGTCGATGAAGCCGTCCTGCAGCGCCTGTCCGGCATCCATCCAGGTGGTATCGCGCATCATGGCGCCGACCTCGTCCCGCGCCTTTCGGCAGCGCCTTGAGTAGACGTTGAGGATGCTCTCTTTGCACGCCCTGAGCAGGCGGATGGCCTCCTCCAGATCCCGCTCGTTGCCCCAGGCCATGACGCTGGGGTCGTGGATCATCCACAGGGAGCCGGGCGTCATCTCCAGCCGGTCGGCAGCCGTGGCCAGCACCGTGGCCGCCGAAGCCGCCGTGCCGGATACAATGATGTGGACGTTGCCGGGATAGGCGCGCAAATCGTCGAACATCCGCACCGCCGCGTTGCAGGAGCCGCCGTAGCTGTTGAGGATGATGCGCAGATCGTCCTGCGCGCCCTCTCCCGGCGGGTAGAGCATCTCATGCAGCGATTCGGGCGTGATCTCGTCGCCGAACCATTCCGCGTCGTCGATGTAGCCGTTCAAGTGGATCTCTCTCAATCGCGTCCCTCCTGTTCCTCCGCCCACACGATGCCGGCGAGCACAAAAAAGACACACGGTACAGCCACGCTGTTGCCGTATGCCTTGTACTCCGCTGCGTCCGTGCGCGGATCTTTGAGCCATTTGACGATCCTGCTGCGTGATGGCCCGACATTCTTGCCGTTGGCCCTGTACCAATCCTCGAACACCTCAAACCACCTGGCAATTTCCTGCTCCGTCGGTTCGTCTGTGCCCAGATTTTCCGTCCAGCCGTCCGGGAATCCCTGCAGGCGGCAGCATTCGAGCGGCGTGAGGCGGCGCACGATGTACATACTGTCTACTTCCGCGACGGCGGACGGCCCTTCCGCGACCAGCGTCGGGGCCATCTCTTCGCTGACGTTCATGCGGTATTGCGCGTTCTCGCCAGAATTGAAACAGGCCCGGTCGAGCGCGTAGGCGGGCATACTTACCGCGACAGGATCCTTGTGGTCCCGCGCCATGAGCGACGCGGCCTTCTCCTGATCGACCTGTGTGTTCATCATGGGACGGAATGTATAGGCAGGTTCGCACACCGCGATTCCGCCCTGATTGCAGCAGGGGTTTCCGCCGCCCTGGTCGAGCGTCCGGCTGGTTTCCGCTTCATAGATACCGGCACGCGGATTGTCCGACAGCATGGCGTGGCTCTGGTCGGAACAGATGCCATACGCGACGGGCGCGAACAATGTCTGGTGGTTGTTGCATCCGAGCGTGGCGGACAGTTCTCGCTGGATAAGCGCGCCCTTGCCGCCGCCCTCGCACCCGGAGCGGATCTTGAGCGTCAACGGCGTTTGATTGCCGCCTGTTCCCATTCGTGAGCAGAGCGTCTGACAAATACCATCCCTGTTGATACGGATTCGACCGTCCGTAGGGTTGAAGCCTATGGCGACGCCCGGAGGTTTTCCTCCCCGCAGCGTGGGCGCGCGTTCTTCGCCGTACCCGTCGCTTCGGCTTGCGCTGCTCTGGCCTGTACAGAAGCCGCCGGTGCTTCGCCCTGCGCAGCCTGCCGCTCCAACGCCTCCCGCAGCACCTGCGGCAGCTCCTTGCCTCGCTTCGCCGCGCGGCGGAGTATACCCCGACACGCCTTCGGACTCAAAGAGTACCTGTCCGGCGCGTTGTCCTGCAAGATCGAGGACAGCAAATACACGTTTTCGTCTTTGTGCGACGCCCCAACCCTGCGCCGCGTCGAGCACTCGCCAGGCGAGAGAATAACCGTCGCCCATGATCTCTCCTGCCGGCAGCCATTTATGGTTCTCCGGCAGAGGAACATTTGCTTCGGGGTCTTTGACGCGGAGGAGGCTTTCAAGGACCTGCCGGAAATCCTCCCCATCGTGAGAGGACAGGGCGCCCGGCACATTCTCCCACACAGCCCATTTCGGGTATTGTCCATTGGTCGCATCCCTCATTTCCTGTATGATCCTCACGGCCTGATAAAACAGGCCGGAGCGCGCGCCTTCAAGGCCGCCGCGTTTCCCGGCAATGGAGAGATCCTGGCACGGCGAGCCAAACGTGACCACGTCCACGGGCTCCAGCCCCGCGCCGGACAGGCGATGGATATCGCCGTAATGCTTCATGCCGGGCAGCCTCTTCTCCGTTACCCGTATGGGGAACGGCTCGATCTCCGACGCCCACACGGGCTTCATACCCGCATAGACGCCGGCCAGCGGGAAACCGCCGATGCCGTCAAAGAGACTGCCCAGTGTCATTTGT
>CALVNS010000090.1 GCA_944349855.1 uncultured Eubacteriales bacterium
GTCAGCGCCTGACGCTGCCCGCCGGAGAGCAGGCCCACGCGCGTCTTCAACCGGTTCTCCAGGCCCAAATCGAGCGCCTTGAGCGCCTCTCTGTACTGCGCGCGCTCGCCCTTGCGGATCGCAGGGGCCAGCGTGCGCCGCTTGCCGCGCCGCAGCGCGATGGAGAGGTTCTCCTCGATGGTCATGTTCGCGGCAGTGCCCATCATCGGGTCCTGAAAGACGCGTCCAATGAATGCGGCGCGCTTGTACTCGGGCGTGCGGGTGACGGCGTTGTCGCCGATGGCGATCTTGCCTCCATCGACGGTATAGACGCCTGCGACGGAGTTGAGCAGCGTGGATTTGCCCGCGCCGTTGCCGCCGATGATCGTCACGAAATCGCCCGGATCGAGCTGTAGGTCGACGCCTGCGAGCGCGAGCTTTTGATTGACCGTGCCCGCGTTGAACGTCTTGGACACGCCGGAGATCGAAAGCGACGACGCCGGCTGCGCGCCGTCCGCGGCGCCGGCCAGGTCGGGCGCATCGGAGTGCGCGGCGGACGTAGGCACCTCCTCGGCCGCCTTGACGGCCTTATCTGCGCGCTTGCCAAGCATCGGCGCCAGCTTTTCTGACAGCGTGGGCAGCGCCAGCGCGATGGCGATGATGACGGCCGAGAGCAGCTTGAAGTCCTCCGGCGGCCAGTTGAGGATCAGCACGACGGACTGAATGATGCGGTATACGATGGAGCCGAGGATCACGGCGATCAGCTTGCCCAGCAGCGACTTGCGCCGGAAGATCACTTCGCCAATGATGACGGCCGCCAGGCCGAATACGATGCCGCCGGTGCCCATGTCCAACGTGGCGACGGCATTGTTCTGCGCAATCAGCGCGCCGGACAGGCCGACCAGGCCATTGGAGAGCATCAGACACAGCAGCTTCATTGCGTTGGTGTTGATGCCCAACGCACGCGACATGCGCTCATTGTCGCCTGTCGAGCGTACGGCGATGCCGATCTCCGTATTGAGGAACCACCACAGCAGCGCGATGACGAGCGCCACGATGACGCCGCCGTATACGAGGATGACCGTCTTGTCCGACATGCCAAAGGACGGGACCTCGCTGAACATCGTCAGGCTCGTGCGCTTGCCGGCGACGAACGTGTTGAGCGAGATGTTCGCCTTTCCCATGATGTGCAGATTGATGGAATATAAACCGATCTGCGTCAGAATACTGGCGAGCAGGCCGGGAATTTTCAGCTTTGTGTGCATCAGGCCGGTGCAGGCGCCCGCCAGCATGCCGGCGCAGAAGGAAAAGAGGGTCGCGAGGAAGGGGTCCATGCCGATCGTCGCCAGGCGCGCAAGCACCGCGCCGCCCAGCGCAAAGCTGCCGTCGACCGTCAGGTCGGCGAAGTCGAGGATTCTGTAGGTCAGGTAGACGCCCAGCGTCATGACGCCCCAAAGGAAGCCCAGCGAGACCGCGCTCGGCATGGACTGCCACAGTCTGGCTAAAAACATGTGTTCTTCTCCCGTCTTTCTAAATCCGCAAAGGCGATGGCGTTCGGCCACCGCCTTTGCGGGTAGATCGTTGTGGATCGAAAGCGATTATTCGGCTGTGACGATGTTCGAAGCGGCGTCGATGAGCTCCTGCGGGAAGGTGAGGCCGATCTCGTCGGCGGTCACCTGGTTGAGGTAGACGTCGGCATCGGCGAGCGTCTCGATGGGCATCTCGGCGGGATTGGCGCCCTCTTCGAGGATGCGGATGGCCATCAGGCCCGTCTGGTAGCCGAGCTTGGTGTAGTTCAGGCCGATCGTGGCCAGGCCGCCCTCGTTGCACATATTCTCCTCGCCCACGATCACGGGCAGGCCCGCGGGATTGGCGACGGAGGAGATGACGGCCATCGACGAGGCGCAGATGTTGTCGGTCGGGATGTAGAGCGCGTCGATCTGTCCGATCAGGGACTCGACCGCCTGCTGCACTTCGCCCACCGCGCTGATGGTCTTGACCACGACGCTCAGGCCCTTGGCCTCGGCCTCCTGCCGGGCCATCTCAGCCTGGATCTCGGAGTTGATCTCGCTGGAAGTGTACAGGATGCCGATGGTCTTGGCGTCCGGCACGAGCTGCACGAGCAGGTCGATCTGCTTGTCGACGGGGTTCATATCGCTGGTGCCCGTCAGGTTGCCGCCGGGCGCGTCGTTGGAGACGACCAGACCGGAGGAAGCGTAATCCGTCACAGCCGTGCCCAGGATCGGCTTGTCGGCGATGGCGGTGAGCAGCGCTTGCACGGCCGGCGTGGCGATGCCCAGCACCAGATCGTAATCGCCCGTGGCGAACTGCTCGGCCATCAGCTGCAGCGTCGCGTTGTCGCCGGAGGCGTTCTTGGTATCGATGGTTTCGACGACGGCCTCATAGCCGTTTTCCGTCAGCGCCTGTACAAAACCCTCCCGGGCGCTGTCGAGAGCCGCGTGCTCCACATACTGCAAAATACCAATCTTCGGGGAGCCTTCCTCTGCCAGCGCAGCAGTCGCGCCGAGCAAGAGCGCCAGGGAGAGCAACAGGGAAAGCGCACGTCTGAGATGTTTCATGGGTCATCCTCCTTACTCTACTCGCGGCGAATCTCGCCGCCCTACAAGGGCTAGTGTAGCGCATTCAGGGGGTTTATGTCAAGCTTTGATTCATTGCGCGTGTAATTTGGAGCGCGCGTTTGGACGCTTGGATGCGGGAAATGAATAATTAGACGGCTAACGCTTGTGCGTCCGGGAGAAATGCAGTATGCTACAAATACCAAATCGCACCTCGGAAAGTCAGGAAAGGATGAGCTTGATGCGTACCGTCAAAAAACCGGAAGAGAGAAAGGCCGAGATGGTCGAGGCCGCCGCGAAACTGTTTACAGTGCAGGGCTTCGTCAAGACTTCCGTCGCGGAAATCGTGGCGGCGGTGGATGTGGCGAAGGGGCTGTTTTATTATTATTTTACCACCAAGGACGACATGGTCAAGGCGGTTGCCGAGGGCTGGGCCGCCCACTGCGCGGACGTCGTGGGACGCATCGCCGGCGCGCCGCTCACGGGGACGGAAAAGCTGAGATCCATCGTCGACTGCCCGATCTGGGCGCGCCTGCACGACACGCCCTTCTTTGCGGATCTGTGCCTCCCCCAGCACGCGGCGCTCTATGCCGACGCCGTGGCGCGCGTGGCAGACCATATTGCGCCCGCGCTGTGCCGGGTGGCAGAGCAGGCCGCGCGCGAAGGCGAGGCACAGGTTGTCTACCCCGAAGCGTCCGTTCGCGTACTCGTAAGCGGCCTGGCCACGCTCGCCCAGCGCGGCGAGCTGACGCGGGATATCGCCGCTTCTGTGACCGGACATATGCTGGGATTGAAGGCACCCCTGTAATCAGGGTTTACATATTATCCCCTTT
>CALVNS010000091.1 GCA_944349855.1 uncultured Eubacteriales bacterium
CCAACGACCCGCAGGTCGAGCGCCTGGCCTCGACGGTGCTGCGCATCATCGCGCTGGGCATGCCGGGCATCGCCACGCAGCTGCCCATCGCGGCGGCGCTGCGCGGGGCGGGCGACACGCGCTTTCCGCTGTACGCGTCGGCGGCGGGCATCTGGGTGTTCCGCGTGCTGATCGCGCCGCTGTTCGTCTATACGCTGGGCTGGGGCCTCAACGGCGCGTGGTACACCATCGCGCTGGACCAGACGACGCGCGCGGCGGTGGTCTACGCGCGCTTCCACACCGACCGATGGATGCACATGCACGGCGCCGGCCTGTCCGGCAAGCCGGCGGCGGAGAAGGGGGATTGAGCCATGGCGCAAGCCGAACGCAACGCCGACGCGCCCCGCAGCACGCGGGGCAACCTGCGCGCCTTCGCCCGCTACTACAGGCCGCACCTGCGGCTGTTTCTGCTGGACATGGCCTGCGCGCTGATCGTCGCGCTGGTGGATCTGATGTTCCCCGTCGTCACCCGCACGGTGCTGGACACGTACCTGCCCGCGCAGATGTACGGCGCGTTCTTCGGGATCATCGCGCTGATGGGCGCGGCGTACCTGCTGCGCTGCGCGATGCAGTGGGTGATCACCTACCTGGGCCACATGATGGGCGTGCTGATGGAGGCCGACATGCGCCGCGACATCTTCGCGCAGCTGCAGCGGCTGTCCTTCTCCTATTATGACCGCAACCGCACCGGCCGGCTGATGTCGCGCGTGACGAACGACCTGTTCGAGATCACGGAGCTGGCGCACCACGGCCCGGAGGACCTGTTCATCTCGGCGGTGACGCTCATCGGCGCGTTCGCGGTGCTGTTCTCGATGCAGTGGCGGCTCGCGCTCGTGCTGCTGGTGATGGTGCCGGCGCTGCTGTGCTTCGCCATCTCGCAGCGGCGGCGCATGTCCGCCTCGAGCCGGCAGGTCAAGGAGCGCATGGCGGGCATCAACGCGGACATCGAGTCGAGCATCTCGGGCGTGCGCGTGGCCAAGGCATTCACCAACGAGGGTTACGAGATCGAGAAGTTCCGCCAGGGCAACGAGCGGTTCAAGGGCGCCAAGCGCGGCTTTTACAGCGCGATGGCGGTCTTCCACTCGGGCATGGAGCTGCTGCTCAACCTGATGGGCCTGCTGGTGCTGCTCTTTGGCGGCCTGCTGATCATGGGCGGCGGGCTGACGCTGCCGGAGCTGGTGACGTTCAACCTCTACATTGCCACGATCCAGAGCCCCATCCGCCGCCTGGCGCAGTTCGTCGAGCAGTTCAACACCGGCATGGCGGGCTTCCACCGCTTCCAGGAGGTCATGAAGGAGACGCCCGCCATCCAGGACGCGCCTGACGCCGGGCCGCTTTCGGATGTCAAGGGCGACGTGCAGTTTGAGGATGTGACGTTCGCGTACGAGGAGGGCCGAAGCGTCCTCTCGCACGTCAACCTGCACATCCGCGCGGGCGAGATGCTCGCGCTGGTCGGCCCCTCCGGCGGCGGCAAGACGACGCTGTGCCAGCTGCTGCCGCGCTTTTACGACGTGCGCGAGGGCGTCATCCGCCTGGACGGGCAGGACATCCGCCGCATCCGCCTGGCCGACCTGCGCGGCTCGATCGGCATCGTGCAGCAGGACGTGTTCCTCTTCGCGGGCACGGTCATGGAGAACATCCGCTACGGCCGCCCCGACGCCACCGAGGACGAGGTCGTGCGCGCGGCCAAGCTCGCCGAGATTCACGAGGACATCTTGCAGATGCCCGACGGCTATCAGACGATGGTCGGCGAGCGCGGCATCCTGCTCTCCGGCGGGCAGAAGCAGCGCGTGTCCATCGCGCGCATCTTCCTGAAAAATCCGCCCATCCTCATCCTGGACGAGGCCACCAGCGCCCTGGATACCGCCACCGAGGTGCGCATCCAGCGCGCGCTGGGCCGCCTGGCGCAGGGCCGCACGACGCTGGTGATCGCGCACCGGCTCTCGACCATCCGCGGCGCGGACGAGATCGTCGTCATCGACGAGCACGGCATCGAGGAGCAGGGCACGCACGAGGAGCTCATGCGCCGCGGCGGCGCCTACCGCGCGCTGTACGAGGCGCAGTTCGGCCAGGATGAGCCCATGCGCCGGGACGTCGAGGCGAAGGGAGGCGCGCCCGCATGAAACCGCGCAGGCAGGACGCCGCGCCCACGTTCTATCCCGAGCTGCTGCGCCTGGCGCTGCCCGTCGTGGTGCAAAACCTGCTCAGCGCCGCGGTCAACTCCGCGGACGTGGTCATGCTCAACGCGGTCAGCCAGGACGCCATCTCCGCCGTCTCGCTGGCCAGCCAGTACGCGAACATCCTGTTCATGATCTACTACGGCCTGGGCACCGGCGCCACCATGCTCTGCGCGCAGTACCACGGCAAGGGCGACCTGCGCGCCGTGCGCGCCGTCGAGGGCATCGCGCTGCGCTTCTCGCTCGCGCTGTCCGTGCTCTTCGCCGCCGCCGCGCTGTTCTTCCCCGAGGGCATGATGCGCATCTACACCAGCGACCCCGCCCTCATCGCGCTGGGCTGCGATTACCTGCGCGTGATGAGCGTCACCTACCTGTGCTGGGGCGTCATCGAGGTGTACCTGGCCGTGCTGCGCTCCATCGGCCGCGTCACCATCTGCATGGCGCTCAACATCGTGGCCTTCTGCCTGAACGTGCTGCTCAACGCGGTGTTCATCTTCGGCCTGCTGGGCGCGCCGCGCCTGGGCGTCACGGGCGTGGCCATCGCCACGGCCATCTCCCGCCTGGTCGAGCTCGCCTGTTGCCTGGCCGTCTCCGCCCGCAGCCGCGACGTCAAGCTCAACCTCGGCTACATGTTCGTGCGCAGCCGCGCGCTGTTCCGCGACTTCCTGCGCATGTCCCTGCCCGCGCTGTTCAACGACATCGTCTGGGGCCTGGCGTTCTCCATGTATTCGCTCATCCTCGGCCATATGGGCTCCGACGCCGTCGCCGCCAACTCGCTGGTCACGGTCGTGCGCAACCTGGGCACCACCGCGTGCTTCGCGCTGGCCAGCGCAGGGGCCATCCTGCTGGGGCGCATCATCGGCGAAAACCGCCTGGACGAGGCCCGCGCCGGCGCCTCGAAGCTCTGGCGCGCCACGCTGGTCACCGGCATCTGCGGCGGGCTGATCTCGAAGCGGTCCGGCTGCACGACGGG
>CALVNS010000092.1 GCA_944349855.1 uncultured Eubacteriales bacterium
AGGCCTCCATCGCCAGCGCCCAGTCCATACCGCGGCCGATGTAGAAGATGTGGCGCACGTCGAAGTGGCGCGCGGCAAAGCGCTGCATGCGCTCGTGCGTCTCGACGGTCTTCTGCGCCTTTTCGGGCAGCGCCTGCATCTCGCGCAGCAGGTCCCTGGCCTGCGCCTCGTCCATCTCGCCGCGCTTTACGGCCAGGTCAATGCCCAGCAGCACGAGCAGCAGCAGCTGGGTGATGTAGGCCTTCGTCGAGGCGACGGCGATCTCCGGCCCGGCCCAGGTGTAGAGCACGCGGTCTGCCTCGCGCGCCACAGACGAGCCCACGACGTTCGTGATGGCCGCGACCTTCGCGCCCTGCCGCTTGGCCTCGCGCAGCGCCGCGAGGGTGTCGGCCGTCTCGCCGGACTGGCTGATGACGAGGAACAGGTCATCCTTTCGCAGCTTCTGCGGGCGGTAGCGGTATTCGCTGGCGATATCCACCGTGACGGACAGACCCGTCAGCTGTTCGATGGCGTACTTGCCCACGACGCCCGCGTGATAGGCCGTGCCGCAGGCGACGATGTACACGCGCTGCAGCGCGCGGGCCTCCTCGGCGGTGGGCATGCCCTCCTGCACGATCTCCAGGCGTTCCAGGTTCACGTGTGAGCGCAGCGTCTCCATCAGCGCGCGGGGCTCCTCCATGATCTCCTTGAGCATGAAGTGCGGGTAGCCGCCCTTTTCGGCGGCGGCGACGTCCCAATCCACATGGAAGGGCTGCATGTCCGTGCGCACGCGTCCATAGGCGTCGTATACGGTGACGCTGTGCGCCTGGAGCACGGCGATTTCACGGTCCTGCAGAAAGTAGACGTCGCGCGTATAGGGAAGGATCGCCGGAATGTCCGAGGCGATGTACTGCTGGCCGTCGCCCAGGCCCACGACGAGCGGGCTGTCCTTGCGCACGCAGTACAGGGTGTCCGGCTCGCGCTGGCAGATGATGCCCAGCGCATAGGAGCCCTCCAGGCGGTGCAGCGCCTGCTCGATCGCACGGCGGATGTCGCCCCGGTCGTAGTAGTTGATCAGGTGCGCGACGACCTCCGTGTCCGTCGCCGAGACGAACGTGCAGCCCTCTTTTTCCAGGAAGCGCTTGAGCTGCGCGTAATTCTCGATGATGCCGTTGTGCACCACGGCGATTTCGCCCTTGACGTCGGTATGCGGATGCGAGTTGATGTCCGAGGGCTCGCCATGGGTCGCCCAGCGCGTGTGCCCGATGCCGAGCGTGCCGTGCAGCGGCCGCTGCTCCAGCCGGTCGCAGAGGTTCTTGAGCCGGCCCTTCGCCTTTTCGACGCAGAGCTTGCCGTCCTGTACCACCGCGACGCCCGCCGAGTCATAGCCACGGTATTCCAACCGCGACAATCCCTCCAGCAGGATCGGCGTCGCGTCGGCCTTGCCGACGGTTCCGACGATTCCACACATAGGTCATTCCTCCGTATTTTCGGCCCGCGCACGGGCTTTACGGGCACCGGGGCTTCCGGCCCCGCCCTTCGCGGGTCGTCAGTAGGACGCAGGCGTTGGGCTGCGCAGGTCATGCGCCGCGCGCCGGCATCCGCCCTTCATTATACGCAAAATCGCCGCGTAATGCAAACCAGATCGCAAAACCGGCAGGAAAAGTCCTATTGCTCCGCCAGCAGCGTGCGCGGATCGACGGGCTCTCCGTCGCGCAGCGCCTCAAAGTGCAGGTGCGGACCGTCCATCTGCTCGCAGGCGGGCGCTTCGCCCAGCGGCGAGAGCAGCTGACCCTGCCGCACGGGATCCCCTTCCTGCAGGAGCGTAAGCGTCTGAAGCCCCATGTAGCGCGTGACCAGCCCGCCGGGATGCGCGATCTCCATGACGTTACCCCACAGCGGATCCACATACAGTCGCTGCACAGTGCCGCTCATGGGCGCCTTTACTTCGTCTCCCGCTTGACCGGCGATGTCCAGCCCTGCGTGCGTACCCCATGCCTCGAGCGTGGGCAGATACACGACGCTGCCCTGAACGTACTCGCGCAGCACGTCGCCCTGCATCGGCCACGCCAGTTCGGCGTCCTCCAGCAGCGATGACGAGGGCGCGACCGTCAGCAGCGGCAGCACCGTCGCCTGTGGCGCGGCGGTCGGCGCTGTGGACGGCTGCGCGGTTTCGCCGATCGCCTCCTGCAGCGTCTGATCCTCCTGTGTGCCCGCAGACAGGTCCTGCTCGTAGCCGGGCGGCGGCGAGACTTCGGGCACGGACGTGCGCGTGTACACCGCCGTGCCGGCAATGACCGCCACGCACAGCGCAAGTACGCAGTAGAATCCGTTTTTTTCAAAGAACGCGGCCGCCGCACGCGCCGCCCTGCCCGCGCGCTCGCGGGCCTCGTTCCATCTGTTCATCCGAACACCTCCGCGTCTAGTGTGTCCCGCGCGGGACCTGCTCAAACGCAGCCGGCGGCGCGAAATCGCGCCGCCGTTCGTATTCTTCTTTTTTTCTGTCTTCTGTGCGGGCCAGCGCCTTACGCGCGGCGCACGATTTCCCCCATCTCTTCCCAGCTGCGCTCCATGCACTCCACCAGGGCAAACTGTGTGCGCGCGCGGTCGAGATTATGTCCCTCCCGATGCACCTTGAAGTACTT
>CALVNS010000093.1 GCA_944349855.1 uncultured Eubacteriales bacterium
CGGTGGTACTGTTTCTTACTATTATTATACGCTATTTCTCGTCAAAAATCAACCATTTGTTGTGACAGAGCCTATTTTTATTTGAAGTCAAACGATTCCGAACATTGTTTATCATGTCCACACGGTTCACGTTGCGAACAAATGGGAAATAGCGTTTGATTTCATCGAATGCATCATTTAACTTGCTAACAAGGATTACCTCGCTGACCGTTGTTCCCGCCAGATCAGACTGCACCTTGTTCTCTAGCAAAACTTCCAAATATTTACCCAAAAGGAAGGGGTCTTTATAAATCGTGTCTCCCTCTAGCAAGGATTCGGATAAAAAGCGATATTTGCATATGCGGTATCTACAGTAATCGAATTCAGTAAAGGCACTATTTCCATGACTATTGATCTGAATTTCTGAGGGCGTATGATCCTGCTTTCCGACACGCTTTACCTGATAAGGAACAACCTTAAAACCGAGGATCTTGAGAAGAGAATAGAGCGTTTGATCCCTCTCACCATCGCGTTTGACATAGCTGAGTTTAACCCCAGCACGGTTAAACTCTAAGCCATAGAGCAGCGCATATTTCTTGAAGTTTTTGTATTCTTTGCGGCTCTTGACGTAGACTTGATACTTCCAGTCGACGGGTTCCTGAGCGACTTCAAAGAAATCGGCATCTAACGGCCACGGAAACTCTCTGCGTTTGGTAGCATTTATGTCTTCATCCGTTAAGCATGCAAAGTGATACGTGACAGCATCAGAATGATTAAAGCTGCGCAGAATATCGCCATCAATTTGCTCAAAGTCCCTAACAATCCAGTTTGCCCCTTTGCCGGGTTTGGTTTCCTGAACCAGGTAAATAGACATGGTTGCCTTAAGACATTCAAAGGAAGCTGATGCGTCGATATTCTCTACTTCCTGAAGCCGTTCCAATACGCGCCGAAGAATATCCGCATACTCTTCACCCAGCTTTTCGGCATCAACGTTTTGCGTTTGAATATAGGCTCTGAGCTTCTTGTAGAACGCCCTGAAGTTATGAGCGGTATCCTCAAAATCTTCATAGAAATACTTGGATAATTCATCGAGCTCTTCAAGTGCCTTCTTTAGTCTTTCAATTTCTTTCGAATCAGCTTGATAGTAAGATATATGAGCGATTTCAACAGAGTCAGTTTGCATTCTCTTGATTCGTTGTAGTCTTTTTAGACGAGCGACCATCTCGCAGATATCAGCACAACCATCAAATAGTGCCGAAATTTTTCCGTAGATCGTCATGAGCTCGCCTGGCACTTCCTCTGGGAGAATACCAGCACCCAAGCACTCCAGAATATCGCTCTGGTTATCAATACAGATTTTGTTCTGCTGTGCGTCCCACATATTCGCAATCGCAACAAAGAAGTGGCCCAAAGGATAATTGAGGAATTGCCGCTCACCAAACTGTTCTGGAAAATACATTTTCAGAATATTGTTGACGGAACTATCTGCAGAATATATTTGTTCACGCATGGCATAGAGGGGATTCTTTGCATCTGATTTGGCAGCCATGGTATACAAATCTGCCACATAACTGGCGAACTCAGTCATATTATCAAACTCAAGAATTTCAGATGTGTCTTGTCTTGTTATGCCCTGCATATTGCCGTTAATCATTCTACCAAGAGAATCTGCCAGAAGATTACTTTGGTAACTTTGGTGAAACTTCAATTCCGGATGAAATTCCGCTGTTTGGGAGAAATGAATTTGAGAGTCAAATGCAGTATAAATGTCAATCCATGTTTGATATGTTTCTGAATACTGCTTTTGATAGTTGAACAGGAGAATGACCTTTTTATATTGACTGAGCAGCTCAATTCCACGAAGCATAATGGGTGTAAACTGGTGGATCCCATGAATAACGATACGGTCTTTAGAAATGAATTGAAGATCACAGTCGGGATTTGCTTTTCGCATGACTTGGCTGAGCGCATCATCTATTTCTGCTTCAGACTTTGGACCGTTGATCAGAAAATCTCTGGAATTCATGATTGCTTGATACGCTTTAATCATAAGTCTTTGCTCGGTTGTTAGCTTTTCAAACACGACCTCTTCGGGCTTTACATGGAGCTCGCATAGCACGCGAATACTCTGAAAAACTTCTTCCCGATTGAAAACAAAAGCCGCAAGCAAATTTTGTTGCATTTTAGGCGCAAGCGTCTCATCAACTCCGCGCATCATAATTTGATCCAGCACGGCATGTTGTTTAATCATTATATCGGAGCTCTCCCAGTCGGGGAAAACTCCTTCTATAAGGTTGTAGACAGTAGTAACTCTTCCTTGTTGAAAGTCATCTGTGTACAGCATTTTAAGACCATTGACCAGTGTTTGGGAAGCACAAAAATATGGGCAAGCCTTAATTTCTTCCCAATATGGCTCATCTGGAAGATGATATGGATCACTATATGTATAAATCGCAATTGGCACAATTATCCCTCCAACAGCGTGCTCCAACTGGTATTTGGCTGTCGATCCAGATTTTTGATCCAGACACAACTGCGGATCGCTCGTGTCAGGGCAACATATAGAATTCGTGATTCTTCAGAAATCTGTTCTATGATCTCATCGTCAAAGCGGTAATGCGAGTTCGTTTCGCGAATGTTGTTATCAAACTGGACGGTATAGGCGAGGCCAGATTGCATATAGTTGGCATCGATCTTAATTCTGCGAATATTATCAATTTCCTCATCTGTATAAGGAAGAATAACTGTACCATATTCCAATCCCTTTGACTTATGTACGGTGGTACAGATCATCTTAATCCCGCCATCATCCAGATTACCATTTCGGGACAACTGCTTTTTCCCCGTAACAATATTGATTCGGAGATACTCGGCAATTTGGCTAAGTGTGAGCGAATCCGCTCTGGTATACTTGATAATGCGTTCGAGCAGATAATCATAGTTTGCCATATAGTGTCGCTGGCTATGATTAGAGTCACCAAGATTTTTCCAAGGCTCAAGAGCATCATAGAGATGCTTTAGAACCACTAAAGCGGGCTCAGCGTATGCCATCGCGATGATTTGCTGCCACGTCATTTCCATCTTGTTCATAAAAAACAGATCAAGAATCCGACGAAGATCGCACAATACGTCTGCAAATTCGAGACCATGATAAAGGTGATAATCCAATTTGAGGTCTGTATAATTGGACTCGATGAAGGAAACCAGATTGAGAGGATTTGAGCTGTTCACTAAGGCGCAGACCAGCTTATACAAATCAATTGTAGAAGGAAGCTGGAACAAGTCGCCACCTGTCTTTGTATCAATGTGAAATCCTTTTTTCTTGGCTGCATCAACAAGCTTGTCTACTTGCCAGTTGCTGCGCACCAATATGGCTATCGTTCTATCGGCTCCACTGAGTTTGATATCCTTCAAAGCTTTCTGCTGCATAAGTTCGGCCAGTTTTTCGCGCTCAGCGGATAGAACATTTACGAATGTATTGAGGAAAACACCTTCATCTTTTGCATGGCAGGGGATTGCCTTTAGTAGCTCATCGTCATTCATGCCGGTATTCACCCGACTTTTTAGACGATCTTCTGCCGAATAGGGGAGATAATTCTTCGAGCCCATGGATGAAAAGATATTATCAAACAGATCAAGCAGTCTTGCATCGGTACGATAATTCAAACTCAAATGATAGTGCTCCCAATCATAGAGACAACCGCTTTTCAATTTTTCAAATGCACTGAGTTTAGCTCCACGGAAGCGATAAATGCTTTGCTTCAAGTCACCGACTACAAAAAGAAAACAATGTGTATCAATAGCCTTTTGTAGCAGCTGAAATGCCTCGATCTGCATATCATCTGTATCCTGAAACTCATCAATAAATAAGTACTGAAGTCTTAAATCATGGAATTTGCTAGTTCTTTGATGCAAGACCTGATTCAAACGGATGAGACTTTCCTTAAGATCGAGATGATTGATTTGATGGAGTCGCTCAAAGTATTCATGTTCCGATGGAATAATGACATGCTCAATTATTTCACTAAAACAAGGAATATTATTTTCGATCGAGACGCCTAGATCACTCCGAGAGATCTTATCAAGATCAATGCTTTTTGCAAGCAACCGGTCTGCCAAGGCTATCGCCTTTCGCTTCAAATCATAAACGGGTACAGGGATAGAGTTGGCAAAATTGGGATCATCAGCTTCTTTCTTTTCCAAAAACTCGCTGATACGGATGTCATAGATCTGGTTTCTAAGGTATGCATTTGAAGTAATGCGAAAATCTATGCCAAGGCCAGTATATAAGGGCTCCTTGCGAAGCAAATCAAGCGCAAAACTGTGAATTGTTGAAATGTGAGCACGGTCAGTGTCTTCCATGAACTTAAGAAATCTTGGGTTTCCTGTCAGCACATAGTAGTTTGTGAACATCTGCTTCAGGCGGACTTTCATGTTATAGGCAGCATCATTTGTAAAGGTAACCATCCCGATTTCTTCAGCGACATTGGAAATAGCATGTTCTCCCTTATTACACAAAAAGGCAACACGCGAAACCATAGAATAGGTTTTTCCTGTGCCAGCGCCCGCTTCGACCAGAACATTCCGCTCGGGAGAGGCGTGTTCGACCTGATATTGTTCAAAGTTAAATGGTGTGATTTCAGAGAGTTGTTTTAGCAAAGAAACTTGATTCTCTTGAAGCGCACCTTCAACAATGATTGTTTCTTCCGTACAAATCGAGCGAAGTTTGGGGCATAATTCGATTTCGATACAAAACGCACTAAAGGATGATGAATCACAACTCAATGGTTTGTCATAGCCAACGGCTAGTTGATTGCCCATCGGCTGAATATTGTGCTCTGAAAAGCTGAGATCAAATGTATGAATCAGTGTTGTAAAGCTTTCCGTATCGGAAACAAACACAGTTTGTTTTGTACCTTGAAAATAGGAATTTACAATTTTTTGGGCTGCTGCGTTGTCAAGAGGTCGAGGAAATATTGAGAGTATCGAATACGGTTTTGCAGCAGGAGTTTTCTCAACGCTCAAAGCAGGAGTGTAATGTGGCTCCCAGTCTTGACGTAGCTTTAGAATTAGATCTTGCGTCAAGGGAGTATGAGGACAATTTTTCACAGTCTGGTAAGCAGCTTGAATTTTCGCCAAGAATTTCAGTGCCTGATCAAGATCGTCTTTGAAGATGGTTAGTTGCTCTTCTGAAATAATGTCAAGCCTTTTCTCGAGATATTCCGCCTTTGAAATAAAAGGATAGCAAACCATATCGAAAACTAGGGGGCTGAGATTATACTTTTCTTTAATTTTATTAAGCAGAGCAAACCGATAAGCTCTGGCCTGTTTTTTGGGTGAGCGTTGTGGGGAATCATAGCCTTCTATAATAATCTGGTCAACTCCGTGGACTGCTATGCTATCGCTGCGCCACCCCTTAGTCTCAATGACAAGAATTCCGTAGTTTCCCAATAATACACATACGTCTAGCTCACGGCCATTGATCTCGCGGTTGTTGTAGACAATGCTTTGCCCAGATAAATACTCTTTGAGTTTATCCCATAACAGCGCTTCACCATGCAGTGAAGGCCGTTCATCAACCATAATTGCCACGATAACATCCTCCATCTGAATCATTCAGAGCATTACGCCGTGATCTTTGTCTTTCGGCCTTTGATCGTGAGAATATAGAAAAATTATAGCATCGCTTATACAATGTGTCAATTTAAGCACGAGAAAGGGACCTTTTTTCAAGCAAAATGCCGAAAAGTAGTCGTGGCAAGCAGGGCAAAAGTATAACATTTTGCATCATTGATGTAATTTATAAAGGGTGGATTACACCACCGAAAATTACATCATGACTGCGGCTCATTTGTGGCGAATGAAAAG
>CALVNS010000094.1 GCA_944349855.1 uncultured Eubacteriales bacterium
CATGCCCGCCCCCGTCATGCGAAACACCCCCAGCTCGTTGATCGAGCCGAACCGGTTCTTCGCCGCGCGCAGCATCCGAAAGCCATGCCGCCGGTCGCCCTCAAAGTAGAGCACCGCATCCACCATGTGCTCCAGCATCCGCGGGCCCGCAATCGACCCGTCCTTGGTCACGTGCCCGATCAGAAACACCGCGCAGCCCGTCGTCTTGGCCATGCGCATGAGCAGCGCCGCCGCCTCGCGCACCTGCGTCACGCTGCCCGGCGCCCCGCCCGCGCCCGGCCGGTAGACCGTCTGCACCGAATCCACCACCAGGTATTGCGGCGCGAGCGCCTCCCAGCACGCCTGCGCGCGGTCCAGATCCGTCTCCGCTAGCACGCGCACCGGCGCGTCCTGCACGCCCAGCCGCTGCGCCCGCATGCGCAGCTGCGCCGCCGACTCCTCGCCCGATACGTACAGCACCCGCGCGCCGCCCCGCGCCAGGTTGGCCGCCGCCTGCAGCAGCAGCGTCGACTTGCCCACGCCCGGATCGCCGCCCACCAGCAGCAGCGAGCCCGCAACCACGCCCCCGCCCAGCACGCGGTCCAGCTCCGCAATGCCCGTCGCGGCGCGCGCATCCTGCGCCTGGGGCAGCTCGCCCAGCAGCGGCGCCTGCGGCGCGGGGCCGGCCTGCGCGCGCGCGGGCGCCGCCTCCTGCGCCAGGCTCAGCGCGTTCCACGCGCCGCAGGCGGGGCACCGGCCCAGCCAGCGCCCCGTCTCATACCCGCATTCGCCGCAGCGGTAGACCGTGCGCGTGCGCGCCATGCGCATCCCCTCCGTTTCTTTCGTGCGCGTCCATTATACCACACGCGCCGCCGCCGCGCCATGACAAAGGCGCTCGAAGCGCGTCGCCGCCCGCGCCGAACGTGCGACGCGCAGGGACAAAATTCCACCCGTCCCGCGCGGTTTTTTGCGTTGCGCGCGCCGCGACGGGCGCTTATAATAGAATCATGACGAACATACGCGAAAAGGGCCCGCGGCCCTGAACGGAGTGAGCGCGATGAACCGGCGAACCGATCGCAGACGCAACCCCTACGGCCACATCCCCCAGCGGTACGCCGTGCGGCACAAGCCCTTCGACGAGGAGGGCTATGTCATGTTCACCAAGCCGCGGCGCAACTGGCGCGCGCCGCTGGCCGTGGCGCTGGCGCTCATCGCGCTGCTCGCGGGCGCGCTGGGGGTCAACGCCGTGCTCAACCGCATGGTGCGCCTGCAGGCGGCCGACGTGCCCCTGCCCGGGCTGAACAAGGCCCTGGACGGCTACACGATCCTGCACGTGTCGGACCTGTACGGCGCGCGCTTTGGCCAGGCGCAGCAGGGGATTGCCCAGGCCGTGGAGGACGCGCGCTACAACATCGTGTGCATCACCGGCGACATGCTCGGCCCGGACGGCGACCCCGCGCCCTTCTACGAGCTGATCCAGGCCGTGGGCCAGCACACGCCCGTGCTGTTCATCGCGGGCGAGAACGACCCCGCCCCGCTGGATGGGGCCTCCATGGCGCTGTACGTGCAGGGCGCGCAGGAGCGCGGCGCGATCTACCTGGACGCGCCCTACCTGGTCGAAAGCGGCGGCGCGCGGCTGTGGTTCACGCCCGAGGATGCGCTCAGCCTCAACCTGGACGCCGCGCGCGCGACATACGCGCAGCAGCTGGAGGGCGCGCAGGACGCGGCCACGCGCTTTGCTGCGACGTACCAGCTGGAGCGCATCGAGCGCATCGAGGCGGCGCGCGCGCTCATGCAGGAGGAGGATGCGTGCATCGTGCTCTCGCACCGCCCGCTGAGCGACAGCTTCGTGCGCGCGATGACGACCACGCGCACGCAGGGCGCGACGTCGTTCCTGGCGGCGATCGACCTGGTGCTCGCCGGGCACTACAACGGCGGGCAGGCGCGCCTGCCGCTGCTGGGGCCGGTGTACGTGTCGGGGTACGGGCTGTTTCCGGGTCAGGGCGTGGTCGAGGGGCTGATTACCTCCGGCACGCTGCGCCAGCACGTCAGCGCCGGATTGGGCGTGCGCCCGGGCGTGCAGCCGCCCCTGCGCCTGTTCAACCCGCCGTCCATGACGCTCGTGCGCCTGACCGACGGGCTGTGAGTCACTCGCCCTCCTGCGCGGTGACGCCCACGTACTGCTGCCAGAGGATGGACTCGACCACGCCGTCCGAGACGGCATACGTCAGCTGCAGGTAGCAGCCCTCGTCCTGCGCGGGGCAGTAGTACTCGATCAGCGCGCCGCCGCCGTCCAGCACCCGGTAGGTGCCGATCTCCTGGCCCAGGCTGTCGATGTTGTACAGCAGCCGGTCGCCCCGCTCGTTGATGGGCATGCCGCCCTTGTCCCGAAACGCGCCGGTCACATCGGCCGCTTCGCTGCCCACGCGCGTGCTGCGCGGGCCCTTGAGCGACGCGTCCTGCGTGAAGAGGCAGTAGAGCACCGCGTCGGCGCCCTCCAGGCTCACAAAGCGCGCCGTGGTCTGCGCCCACACGCCTTCATAGCTCTCGCCCTGCGCATAGGCGTTCTCCCCCTCGAGCCGCTCATAGGAGAGCGGCTCGCCGTATTTCTTGACAAAGGACGCATACGTCGTCTCCATCAGCGCCAGGCCGTCGAACGCATCCGCCGTGCGGAACACGCGCTTTTGCGTCACGTTGATGGCGTAGGTGCAGGTCATCTCATAGCTCTGGCGCCCGTCCTCCATCACCGCGATGGCCTTGAGCGTCGAGTCGCCCACCGGCAGGGTGATCGGCCCCTCGTAGAGCAGCGACTGCGTGGTGGGCGAGGTGCCGTCCAGCGTGTAGTAGATCGCCGCCGTGCCCTCGTCCGCGCGCAGCGACACGCTGATCACGCGCGAGTACGGCCCGGACGCGTAGTTGGCCTTGGGCGAGTTGGGCGTGGGGATCACGACGGTGTACGTCTCATCCAGCTCCTGGCTGAGCACCCCCTGCGCCGATACCGCCACCGCGCGCAGGTGCGTGGTGCCCTCGGCGCAGCGGATCTTCTGCCCCGCCTCGTAGAGCGACTTGTCCGGCCCCGGCGCCTCGCCGTCCAGCGTGTAGTAGATGCTCACGCCCTCCTGCGCGCTGAGCGTCACGTCAAACTCGTAGTTGGAGCGGTTGTTCTTCAGCTCAAAGGCGTTCTGGTCCGCCTCGTCGGCCGCCGCATAGCTGGCCGTGGGCGCCGTGGGCATGTACTCGCGGCGCATCGTCTCAAAGGAGGCCTGCCCCGTCGCCTCGTAGGCCAGCTGCATCAGGTCCACCGCCGCCTGCGCGTTGCCCGCGTCGCGGTAGATGCGGATCATGCGCGTGTAGGCCTCGGCGTGCTGCGGGGCGAGCGTGTCCATCAGCTCCTGGTAGATCGCCATGGCCTGCTCCTGCCGCCCGTCCACCTCGTAGGCCGCGCCCAGGTCCAGCGCCGCCTCGACGCTGGCGGGGTCGATCTCCCGCGCGCGCTCGTAGGCCTCGATCGCGCCCGCGATGTCGCCCCTGTCCAGCAGGCTGTCGCCCAGGCCCACGTATGCGCTGGCCGGCACGTCGTAGCCCCACGCCGCCAGCTGCAGCTGCCCCGAGGCCGTGCGCGTGAGCAGCAGCGTCACCCCCACGAGCAGGAACGCCGCCAGCAGCGACACGCCCCCCACCAGGCGCCCCCAGCGCACGCGCCTGCGCCGCACCGGCCCGCGCCGCAGCAGCTGCTCCAGCCGCGCCTCGTCCGCGCGGCGCGTGTCCTGCCGCCGCGGCGAGTGGCGCACCCGCACCCGGCGGGCCTGCGCGCCGCCCACCCGGGCATCCGGGCCGCCCACCCGGGCATCCGGACTGCCCACCCGGGCATCCGGACTGCCCACCCGGGCGTCCGGGTTGCCCACGGGGGCATCCCCGGCGGGGCGGCGGCGGCGCGGCGGACGGACGTACGCCGCATCGTCGTAGACGTGCAGGGGGGCCTGCGGCGTGCCCGGCTCCTGCGGGGCGGGGCGGCGCGGGGCGCGCAGGCTCCTGCCGCAGTGCTGGCAGGCGGGCTTGTGGGAATCGGTGCGTTTGCCGCAGAAGGGACAGAGCACGAAGGATCACCTCGACATCAAGCAAAAATCCAGGGCGCGGCGTGTGGCCGCGCAAAAGCGGATAAGGGTATCTATTTCGCTGCGCGAACGAAAAAATCCTTCTCCATCGAAGGAGAAGGATGGTGAAAAGCCCGGGCTTCCGGGAATTCCCTGGCGCAGGGTTCGTCATCACTTGCGGGGAATGTAGCCCTGGGCGGTGAGCAGCTCGGCGATGAGCACGCCGCCGCCGGCCGCGCCGCGCAGGGTGTTGTGGGACAGGCCCACGAAGCGGAAGTCGAACAGCGAGTCGGCGCGCAGGCGGCCCAGGCAGATGCCCATGCCGCGGCCGGTGTCGCGGTCCAGGCGGGTCTGGGGGCGGTCGGGCTCGTCAAAGTAGGAGATGAAGGGATCGGGCGCGGAGGGGAGCCCCAGCTGCTGGGGCAGGCCGCGATAGGCGCGCCAGCGGGCGATGAGGTCCTCGGGCGAGGCCTTTTCGCCCAGGGTGAGCCAGACGGTGGCCAGGTGGCCGTCGGAGGCGGCCACGCGCACGCACTGGGCGCTGATGACGGGCTGCGTGGCGGGCACGATGGCGCCGTCTTGCACGCGGCCCCAGATCTTGAGCGGCTCCTGCTCGCTCTTTTCCTCCTCGCCGGGGATGTAGGGGATGACGTTGTCGAGCATCTCGGGCCAGCGCTCGAACGTCTTGCCCGCGCCGGAGATGGCCTGATAGGTGCTAACGACCGCGCGCAGGGGGCGCAGCGGCATGAGCGCGTGCAGCGCGGGCACGTAGGACTGGATGGAGCAGTTGGGCTTGACGGTCACAAAGCCCACGCGGGTGCCCAGGCGGCGGCGCTGGTGCTCGATGACGGCGGCGTGCTCGGGGTTGAGCTCGGGGATGATCATGGGCACGTCGGGGGTGGCGCGGTGGGCGGAGTTGTTGGAGACGACGGGGGTTTCCAGGCGGGCGCAGGCGTCCTCCAGGGCGCGCACGGCGTCCTTGGGCATGTCGACGGCGCAGAAGCAGAAGTCGACGCCCTCGCACACGGCGGCGGTGTCGGCGGCGTCGAGCACGACGAGGTTGCGGGCGGCCTGGGGGATGGGCTCCTGCATGGCCCAGCGGCCCTGGACGGCCTCCTCGTAGGTCATGCCGGCGCTGCGCGCGGAGGCGGCGACGGCGCACAGCTCAAACCAGGGGTGGCGGGCCAGCAGCGTGACGAAGCGCTGGCCGACCATGCCCGTGGCGCCGATGACGGCGACGCGGCGCTTCATGGATGCGGAATCAGGCTGTTGCATGGCGAAGGAGACCTCCCTGAATGCAATTTTGCCGCGTCGCGGCGATGCTTTATCTTAGCATTCCCGGGGCGCGGTGTCAAATGCCTTTGAAAAAAAAGGACGGGTCAGCGGCGGGATGGCGAAAAAACCTTCAAATTTGCCGCCGGCTGTGGTATGATATGACGTATCCGCACGCGCGATGCGCGCGGGCGTTGGGAAGGGAGCGTGAGCGCGGCATGGACGCGCACTTTGAGATTTCCCCGGCGGTGGCCGCGCTGCTGGGGCGGGCGACGGCGCACCGGCGCGCGCTGCACCGCATCCCGGAGCCGGGGCACGAGGAGGTCCGCACGCAGGCGTATGTGATGGCGGCGCTGTCGGCGCTGTCGCCGGACGCGCTCTCGCCGTGCGCGGGCACGGGCGTGCGGGCGGTGTTCAGGGGGCAGGGCGGGCGCGCGGTGGCGTTCCGGGCGGATATGGACGCGCTGCCGGTGCAGGAGCCCGCGGGCTGCGGGTTTGAAAGCGAGCGCCCGGGCATGATGCACGCCTGCGGGCACGACGGGCACATGGCGTGCCTGCTGACGCTGGCGGAGCTGATCGCATCGCGCCGGCAGATGCTGCCGGGCGACGTGACGCTGCTGTTCCAGCCGGCGGAGGAGACCGACGGCGGCGCCAGGCTCATGATCGCCGATGGCGCGCTGGAGAATCCGCACGTGCAGGCGGTGTACGGCATGCACCTGATGCCGGACGTGCCGCTGGGGCGCGTGGGCACGGGCGAAGGCCCGCTCATGGCGCAGACGAGCGAGATCGACGTGATCGTCGAGGGCCGGGCGGCCCATGGCGCCATGCCGCACCTGGGCGCGGACGCGCTGTGCGCGGCGGGGCACCTTGCGTGCCTGGTGCAGGCGGGGCTGTCGCGGCGCACGGACCCGACGGTGCCGGCGCTGGTGACGTTCGGGCGCATGAGCGCGGGCGCGCAGCGCAATGTGCTGGCGGCGCGCGCGGTGCTGGAGGGCGTGGTGCGCACGCTCTCCGACGACGCGTACGCGCGGGTGCGCGCGCTGCTGGAGGACTGCATGCGCGCCACGGAGGCGGCGTTTGGCGTCACGTGCGCGCTGGAGGAGCGCACGTTCTATCCGTGCGTGGTCAACGACCCGGCCGAGACGGCGCGGGTGCGCGCGCTGCTGGGCGACGCGTATGTGCCCCAGCGCCCCCGCATGACCGCGGAGGACTTTTCCTTCTACCAGCGCGAGCGGCCGGGCGTGTTCGTCATGTGCGGCTGCGGCGACGCGGCGCACGCGGCCCCGCTGCACGCCAGCGGTTTCGGGTTTGACGAGCGGGCGCTGCTGTACGGCGTGGAGCTGTTCGCGCGCCTGGCGGGCGTGATCGCCCCCGGCGGCGAGCGCTGACGGGGCGTCCTGGGCATCTATATTTTAAGGAGGCAGACGACATGGGCGGTTTCTTCAACCGGCTCTACTATGGCAAGGCGGGCAAGGCGGACTATACGCCAGATGACCTGCCGTCGAACCGGTTTCAATTGTTCTTCGAGGTGCTGCGGGTGCGCTTCTGGTCGCTGTGCCGCGTGAACCTGATGCAGGTGGTCTTCTGGCTGCCGGTCATCGTGTGGACGTACATCAACGTGTTGGCGCTGCAGGGGATCGACGTGCAGATGGTAGAGGCAGGCGAGGAGGCGCTGCTGGGGCTGCGGGATCAGCTGCTGAGCCTGGTGCAGACGTACCTGTTCATCCTGTTCCCGCTGGTGGCGATCACGGGCCCGTCGTCCGCGGGCGCGGCGTACGTCACGCGCAACTGGGCGCGCGACCAGCACTCGTTCGTGTGGAGCGACTTCAAGGATGCGATGCGCGACAACTGGAAGCAGGCGCTGGCCGTCTCCACGATCACGGGCGCGCTGCCGTTCGTGGCGTGCGTGGGCTTCACCTTCTACGGCCAGATGGCGCAGCAGAGCGCGCTGTTCTACGTGCCGCAGGTGCTGCTCACGCTCATGTGCATCCTCTGGACGCTCATGCTGCCGCTGCTCTATCCGCTCATGGTCGGCTACAAGCTGACCCTGCGCGACCTGCTGCGCAACGGCCTGCTGCTGGCCATGGCGCGCCTGCCGCAGATGGTGGCGGTGCGGCTGCTGACGGCCATCCCGCTGATCGTGCTGTGCGTGGGCCTTTGGATGAACACGATCGTGGCGCTGGTCGTCGTGGCATACTACCTCTTCTTCGGCCACGCGATGGCGCGGCTGATCTACGCGTCGGTGGCCAACGGATTCTTCGACCGCTACATCAACCCGCACATCGAGGGCGCGCAGGTGGGCCGCGGATTGCGGCACGACGACGACGACGATGACGACGGCGATGCCGACGGCGATGCCGGCGACGATGCCGCAAACGGGGAATCGCCGGACGCATAACGCATCCGGCCGCGCGCAACCCTACGCGCGGGAGGGATGCGCATGGACGCAAAGACGCAGCGGCTGCGGGAGAAGTACGCGGCGGCGCAGGAGGAAGGGCTGCTGGAGCGGCTGCTGGAGGTCGGCTGGGGCGGGCTGACGGCGGCGCAGGCGGGCCGGATTGGCGGGCGGATGTCCGCGCGGCGGCGCGCGCGCGGGAAGGAGCGGTAGCGCATTGTACGGGGAGTTTGCGCAGGTGTACGACCGGCTCATGGACGACGTGGACTACGACGCCTGGGCGGCGCACTATGCGCGTCTGATGGGTCTGTGCGCGCGGCCGGTCAGGCGCGTGGCGGAGTGCGCGTGCGGCACGGGCAGCCTGACGGTGCGCCTGGCGCGCATGGGCTATGAGATGACGGGGCTGGACCTGTCGCAGGCGATGCTGGAGCGGGCGGCGGAAAAGGCGCGCCACGCGGGCGTGCGCGTGACGCTGGCGCGCCAGGACATGCGCGGCCTGACGCTGGGGCGGCGCGTGGACGCGGTGCTGTGCACGTGCGACGGGGTGAACTACCTGACGGGCGAGGGCGACGCGGCGGCGTTCTTCCGGGCGGCGTATGCGGCGCTGCGGCCTGGGGGCGGGCTGTTCTTCGACGTGTCGACGGCGCACAAGCTGCGCGACGTGCTGGGCAATGCGTTTTTCGGCGAGGAGCGGGCGGATGTGTGCTACCTGTGGCAAAACCGCTATGACGCGGCGGCCTGCACGGTGGAAATGGACGTGACGTTCTTCGTGCGCGAGGCGGATGGGCGCTACCGGCGGTTTCGGGAGCTGCACCGCCAGCGGGCGTACGAGACGGACGAGCTGGAGGCGGCGCTGCGGGCTGCGGGCTTTTGCGGCGTGCGGATGTACGGCGGGCAGACGCTGCAGGCGCCGAGCGCGCAGGATGAGCGGATTCACTTTGCGGCGTTTCGGCCGCAGCAGACGGAGGAGGAGAGCGTATGAGCGAGGCGCGAGGCACGCTGCTGCGCCTGACGCTGATGGGCGGGCAGGCGCGGGCCTTTCTTTGCGACACGACGGGCATGGCGCAGGCGGCGCGGGAGATCCACGGCGCGAGCAACGTGTGCACGGCGGCGCTGGGGCGGATGATCAGCGCGGCGGCGATGCTGGGCGCGCAGCTCAAGGGCGAGCAGGAGCGGGTGACGGCCACGATCAGCGGCGGCGGCCCGGCGGGGCGGCTGACGGCGGTGGCGCGCGCGGACGGGGCGGTGAAGGTGGCGCTGGAGGAGCCGCGGGTGGAGCTGGCGCTGCGGGCGGATGGCAAGCTGGATGTGGGCGGCGCGCTGGGCCGGGATGGCCGGCTGAGCGTGATGCGCACGCAGCCGGGGGCCGCGCCGTACGTGGGGCAGGTGAACCTGGTCAGCGGCGAGGTCGCGGAGGACTTTGCCATGTACTATACGGCCTCGGAGCAGACGCCCTCGCTGTGCGCGCTGGGCGTGCTGGTGGGGCAGGAGGTGCGCGCCAGCGGCGGGCTGCTCGTGCAGGCGATGCCGGGCTGCACGGAGGAGCTGCTGGGGCAGCTGGAGGTGCGCGCGCAGCTGTATGGGGCGATCAGCTCCGCCCTGTGCGAGATGGACGTGCATGCGCTGGTGGGGGCGTATTTCCGCGGTCTGGAGCCGCAGGTGCTGCAGGAGACGCCGCTGCGCCTGTCGTGCGACTGCGACCGGGCGCGCATCGAGCGCGTGCTGATCAGCCTGGGGGCGCAGCAGCTGCGGGAGATGATCGAGCAGGACGGCGGGGCGGAGGTGTGCTGCCAGTTCTGCCGGCGGCGCTATGCGTTCACGGCGCAGGAGCTCACGGCGCTGCTGGAGCGCGCGGGGCGCGGGGACGCCTGAGCGGGCGGAGCGAAACGGCAAAGGAGGTGCGCGCATGATCGTACAGTTTGACAGGCCCGCGCCGTACCTGCTGCGCAAGGCGCGGCGGCGGCGGGAGGAGGGGCGCCTGGAGGAGGCGCTGACGCTGCTGTACGTCGCGCGCAGCCGGCCGGGCGCGGACGCGGCGGTCGAGCGGGAGATCGCGGGCGTGCTCTCGGAGATGGACTATCCGCAGCGGGCCAACGAGGTGCTCGTGCCGCTGCTGCAGGGCGAGCGGGTGGATCCCGCCGCGGCGTACGAGGCGGCGGTCAACTTCATGCGCTACATGGAGCTGGGGCCCGCGCGCGACGCGGCGGCGTTGTGCCTGAGCGCGGGCGGCGCGCGCTATGCGCAGGTGGCGGGCACGGTGCTGCACACGTGCGCGCGGGGGCTGCGGCGCGCGGGCAGCGTGCGCATGGTGGGCGTGCAGGCGGCGGGGGCGCGCGGGGCGTATGCGTCGCGGCTGATGCGCCGCGGGCTCACGGCGCTGGCGGGCAGGCGCTTTGAGCGCGCGCGTGCGCTGCTGGCGCGTGCGGCGGCGTGCGGCGGGGGCGCGGCGGCGACGGCGCTGCTGGCGCACTGCGAGATGCAGGCGGGCGATGCGTCGCGCGCGCTCAGGGCGGCGCGGCGGGCCATGGCGCTGGATCCGCGCAGCGTGCAGGCGCTGTGCACGCTGGCGCTGGCGCAGGCGCAGGCGGGCGCTGCGGGGCGGGCGTGGGTGACGCTGGCGCGGGCGCTGGCGGGGCGGCTGTCCGGGCAGGAGCGCTACCTGGTGGCCTGCACGGCGTGCGAGATCGGGCAGGACGGCCTGGCCTACGCGGAGCTGACGCGCCTGAGCGCGGAGGAGCCGATGGGCGCGGACCGGCTGTGGACGATGGCGGCCGCGGCGATGAATACGGGGCGCGCGGCGGAGGCGACGCAGCTGCCGGGGCGGCGGGCGCGGCTGTTGCCGCGCGATCCGGTCTATGCGGCGTGCTACCGGTACGCGCGCGAGCGGCGGGACCTGCCGGACGGCAATCCCCCGGCGCCGCAGGAGCGCCTGCCGTATCTGTACGGGCCGCCGCAGGCGCTGGCGGCGCGCTGGGAGCAGGCGCTGGCGGATCAGATGCGCCTGGGCGCGGGCGCGCTGGGCGAGCGGCTGGAGTCGGACGCGCCGTTTTGCGAGGCGGCGTTGTGGGTGCTGCGCGCGCGCCTGTCGGGCACGCCGGCCTTCGGCGAGGCGTTGCGCGCGCTCGAGCGCGCGGGCGGGGCGCGGGCGCGGGCGATGCTCACGCGCCTGCTGACAGAGCCAGGGCCCACGGATGGCGAGCGGCTGGAGGCCGCGCAGTGCCTTGAGCGCCTGGGCGTAAAGGGGCCGCTGCTGGCGATGCAGGGCGGGCGGCTGGCGCGCGTGGCGGATCCGGCCGCGCGGCTGACCCCGGTGCAGGCGCGCATCGTGCGCGAGGCGACGGACCGGCTGCTGGATGCGCTGGGCGATGTGGGCGCGCAGGTGGAGCGCGTGTGGCTGTGCGGGCGGCCGCAGGGGGCGGCGCTGGGGGCGCCGGCGTGGCAGGCGGCGCTGGAGTGCGCGGTGCGCGCCACGCTGGGCCTGCCGGACGCGGTGGAGGAGACGGCCCGCGCGCGGGCGCTGCCGCGGCGGATGCTGCGCGCGCGCACGGACAGCCTGCTGAGGGCCTGGCGGGCCGCCGGGCGCGCGGGCGGACACGAAACGGAGGAATCACATGAAGTGCGTCAACTTTGACGAGGCGTTCGAGCGCTACGTGCGCGAGTGGATGCGCGCCAGCAGCGCGCGCCTGGGCGGCAACGCCGAGCGCATGGAGGCGGAGATGCCCGAGGTGTATCTGCGCTTTCTCAACGAGCCGGCCGACTGGCTGGACGGGCAGACGCCGGCGCTGTACTTTGCCGCCTACGACGATGCGGACCTGCTCGTGCGCTGGATGGTGGAGTACTTTCAAAAGAAGGTGCCCGTGCCCGATCAGCTGCTGGAGCGCATTGTGGATCTGGGCGCGCCGTCGGAGGCGCGGCTGCTGCAGCTGCTGGACGATCCGCAGGCGCCCTACGATGCGGTGCTCACGGCGATCACGCTGCTGCGCGAGCTGGGGTCGCAGGCGCCCATGCAGCGCTATGTCGACCTGATCGCGGGCTGCCCCGTGCCGCACGAGCAGGCGGATATGTGCGCCGAGTCGCTGCAGGCCATGGGGCCCAAGGTCGTCGGGCCGATCCTGCAGGCGCTGGACCGCGCCACGCCCGTGGCGCAGGAGGTCTTCTTGGACATCCTGTGCAACTACCCCGGCGACGAGCGCATCTATCAGCTGGCGATGCGCAAGTTTTTGCAGCGGCCGTGCGCGCTGTTCGCGTCGATGCTGGGCAAGCTGGGCGATGCGCGCGCCATTCCCGCGCTGCGCCAGGCCGCGGCCTCGCCCGACGTCAACTACCTGGACTACGTGGAGATCCGCAACGCCGTGGAGGAGCTGGGCGGCGATCCGCTGCCCGAGCGCGACTTCGAGGGCGATCCGTACTACGAGGCGCTCAAGCAGGCGCAGGACTGACGGCGTGCGCCGGGCGTCCCGCAGGGGGCGTCCGGTTTTTTGCGCTTGCATGGAGTTGGCTCCAGGGTGTATCCTGGAAGGAGGCGGCTCTCGCGCCGCACAGGGGACGGAGGCGAATGCCATGACCATCACGGAGGCGAGCCGGCGCTATGGATTGACGCCGGACACGCTGCGCTACTACGAGCGCATCGGGCTGCTGCCGCGGGTGCCGCGCACGAAGAGCGGGCGGCGGGATTACGACGAGGCCGCGTGCGGCTGGATCGAGCTGATGAAGTGCATGCGCGCGGCGGGCGTGCAGATCGAGGCGCTGATCGAGTATGTGCGCCTGTGCCGGGAGCCGGGCGATACGGCGGCGGCGCGGCGGGAGATCCTGCTCTCGCAGCGGACGCTGCTGCAGGCGCGGGTGGAGGATATGCAGCAGGCGCTGCGCCGGCTGGACCACAAGATCGCGCTGTGCGGGGAGCGGCCGGGCCCGGCGTGAGCCGTGGCGCCGGCGATGGATCGTTCGGAGAGGAGGCGGCGGGATGAGACGTCCCCTGCAGCAAGCCCTGCTGGCGCTCTCGCGCCATGGGCGCTACTACCGCGAGGCGTGCCGCGAGATCGCGGCGCGCAATCTGCGCCTGTCGGAGGCGGCGTGCCTGCTCACGTGCGGCCTGCTGCTGTTCTTTTATGCGGTCACGCCGCTGATCGTCCGCGGCTGGCGTCCCAAGCCCCAGCATCTGGCGTTCCTGCCCGCGATGCTGCTCGTGTATGCGCTGGTGCGCCTGGTGCGGCGGATGCGCCGGCCCAGCCAGGCGCTGAGCGCGGCGGCGACGCTGCTGTGCGAGTCGGTGGTGCTGCTGTTCTGCGCGCTGATCGACGCGCTGGAGGGGCAGGCGGTGCGCGGCACGTTCATGCCGGTGATCGTCATCGCCATGCCCGTGCTGTTCATGCTGCCCCTGCACCTGAGCTATGTGCCGATCCTGGCGGCGGAGGCGCTGTACGTGGCGCTGAGCTACCAGTTCAAGCTGCCCTCCGTGGCGCAGTACGACGCGTTCGGCGCGCTGGTGGGGCTGCTGTGCTCGCTGTGCGTGGGGCTGGTCGTGCAGAATCTGCGCATACAGGATCACGAGCTGCGCATGCGCTATCAGCAGCTGAGCATGCACGACGGGCTGGTGGGCGTGCTCAACAAGGCCACGGGCGAGGCGGAGATGCGCCGCTACCTGGAGGGCGAGGGCGAGCTGGTCACGTGCATGCTGCTCATGATCGATCTGGACGACTTCAAGCAGGTGAATGACCGGCTGGGCCACCTCAAGGGCGACGAGCTGCTGCGCCGCGCGGGCGGGGTGCTGGCGCGGGTGTTTCGGGCGACGGACGTGGTGTGCCGGTTCGGGGGCGACGAGTTCTGCGTGCTGATCAAGGACGTGGGGGATGGCGCGCTGCTGCACGAGCGCTGCCGGGTGCTGCAGGAGGGGCTGTCGCGCGCGGCGCAGGAGCTGACGGGCAGCCCGCTGGCGGCGAGCATCGGCGGGGTGTGGGTGCAGCGGTGCGCGGTGGAGCTGGAGGAGCTGGTGCGCCAGGCGGATGCGGCGCTGTACGAGGCGAAAAGGCAGGGCAAGGGCCGGCATGTGCTTCGGGCGTATCGGCAGGCATAGCGGGCCCAAAAACGGGCAACATAGCCCCTGTAAGGGGGCTTTTTTGTATGCTGACGGTGTGTGTGCGCACGGCGCTGCTCTTTGCGATCACGGTGCTGGCGGTGCGGACGATGGGCAAGCGGCAGCTGGCGCAGCTGCAGCCGTTCGAGGTCGTCATCACGCTGATGATCGCGGAGCTGGCCGCCGTGCCCATGGGCGATGTGGGCCTGTCGCTGTACAGCGGCATCGTGTCGATTCTGACGCTGCTGTTTCTGCACAGCCTGATCACCGTCGCCTCGTTTCGCAGCCGCCGCCTGCGCGCGCTGATCTGCGGGCGGCCGAGCGTGCTGGTGCGCCGGGGGCAGGTGCAGCTGTCGGAGCTGCGGCGGCTGTGCTTCGATCTGGATGACCTGCTGGAGGGGCTGCGGGCGCAGGGGCTGCTCAACGTGGCGGATGTGGAGACGGCGGTGCTGGAGACCAACGGCGCGCTCAACGCGTTTGCGCGCTCGCAGCGCCGGCCGCCGACGGCGCAGGAGATGGGCGTGCGCACGCCCTATGAGGGCATGCCGCTGCTGCTGGTGCTGGACGGGCAGGTGCAGGCGCCGGCGCTGGGGGCATGCGGGCGGGACGAGGCGTGGCTGCTGTCGCATCTGCGGCAGATGGGCTATGCGGGCGCGGGGGAGCTGCTGCTGTGCTCGCTGGACACGCAGGGCGAGCTGTTCGCGCAGGCGCGCGGGGGCGAGCCGCGGCGGCTGCGGGCGATGGAGCCGCAGGAGGTGCGCTGGTGAAGCTTCGGGTGACGCTGCTGTTCGTGCTGCCGCTGCTGCTGTGCGCGGGCCATTTCATCAGCGCGCGGGAGGCGCGCGGGACGTCGCAGGCGCTGCTTGCGCAGGCGCAGGCGGCGCGCGCCGCGATGGATGCGGGGGATTGGGCGTCGGCGCAGGCGCAGGCGCAGCAGCTGCGCGCGGGCTGGGACGAGGCGCACGCGCGGCTGCAATTGTGGATCGACCATGCGCAGCTGGACGAGGTGAGCCGGGCGCTGGCGGGGGTGGAGGCGAGCGTGCAGGCGCGCGCGCGGGCGCAGGGGCTGATGCAGGCGGCGCTGCTGGAGGAGGCGCTGCGCTCGCTGCCGGAGCGCAACGCGCCGGCGCTGGGCAACGTGCTGTGAGCGGGGGGTAGGCCCCCGCTTTTTTTTGTATAAAGAAAACCACTCGCTAGGCGAGTGGTTCAAAAAAGCCTATGGCGGTGAAAATGATAAAAAAACTC
>CALVNS010000095.1 GCA_944349855.1 uncultured Eubacteriales bacterium
TGTACGCGGGGGGCATCCTCTTCGCGTCGGTGGACGCGCAGGAGCGGGTCATGCGCGCGCTGCAGGGCAGCGGCATCCCGGTCGTGGGGCTCAACGCCTATGCCCGCGCGCCCTTTGACGTGGTGCACGTGGGCGAGCCGGGGGGCACGTACCTGTCGGCGCGGCACCTGATCTTCCTGGGGCACCGGCGCATCGCGTTCGCGGGCGGCGTGCCCGGCTCGGCGATCGGGCGCAGCCGGCTGGAGGGCTACGAGCGCGCGCTGCGCGAGGCGGGGCTGCGCCCGCTGCAGGAGGACGTGCTGGAGACGGGGTTTGGGCAGGAGGACGGCTACCGCGCGGGCTGCTTCTTCGCGGCGCTGCGCCGCCCGCCCACGGCCATCTGCTGCGCCAACGACCTGATCGCGCTGGGCGTGGTGCAGGCGCTGCGGGAGCGCGGGCTGCGCGTGCCGCAGGATGTGAGCGTCACCGGCATGGACGACATCCCCTACGCGGCGCTGTCCAGCCCGCGGCTGACCACCGTCACCAACGACAGCGGCGTGTTCGCCCGCGAGGGCGTGCGCATGCTCTTTGAGCGCATCGACGGGCGCTATGACGGCCCGGCGCGCGAGGCGTCGGTCGCCCATGCGCTGGTCGTGCGCGACTCGACCGCCCCGCCGGGCCCGCCGTGACCCTGGATGGGCGCAGGGGCGCGGGTCCGCAGCACATGAATGTTCAGATGCCTAAGGGGGAAACAACCATGGCCATACCCAAGGACTATGTGGAGCGCTGCTATGCCGGCTGGCTGGGCAAGATCGCCGGCGTGCGCCTGGGCGCGCCGATCGAGGGCTGGACGTACGAGAAGATCCGGCGCGTGCTGGGCGAGGAGGTGTGGGGCTACATCGTCGACTACGACGAGTTCGCCGCGGATGACGACACCAACGGCCCGCTGTTCTTCCAGCGCGCGCTGGAGGACTACGCCTGCTCCGAGGCGCTGACCGCCGCGCAGATCGGGCGCACGTGGCTCAACTATACGCCGTATGAGCACGGCTTCTACTGGTGGGGCGGCTACGGCGTGTCCACCGAGCACACGGCGTACCTGAACCTGCGCGCGGGCATCGAGGCGCCGCGCTCGGGCTCCATCGAGCAGAACGGGCGCACCGTCGCCGAGCAGATCGGCGGCCAGATCTTCATCGACTGCTGGGGCCTGTGCAATCCGGGCGATCCGCAGCGCGCGGCGCGCTTTGCGCGCAAGGCGGCCAGCGTGTCGCACGACGGCGAGGGCATCTATGGCGGGCAGTTCGTGGCGGCGTGCGTGGCCGCGGCGTTCACGGCGCGCGAGGTGCGCGAGGTGATCGAGGCAGGCCTGTCCGTCATTCCCGCGGACTGCGGCTACCGGCGCATGGCGCGGGATGTCATTGCCTTCTGGGAGCGCTGCCCGGACGACTGGCGCGCCTGCTTTGACTTTGTGCACGAAAACTACGGCTATGACAAGTACGCCGGCGCGTGCCACATCATCCCCAACTCCGCGGTCATGATCCTCTCCATGCTCTACGGCGGGGGCGACTTCGGCCGCACGATCTGCATCTGCAACATGTGCGGCTGGGATACGGACTGCACCGCGGGCAACGTGGGCGCGATCATGGGCGTGCTGGTGGGGCTTGAGGGCATCGACTACGACAAATGGCTGCGCCCGATCCACGACTTTCTGGCCTGCTCGAGCGTCGTGGGCTGCCTGAACATCGTGGATGTGCCCAGCGCGGCGCTGTACACGGCGCGGCTGGGCTACCGGCTGGCGGGCGAGGCGTATCCGCAGCGGTGGGAGAGGCTGCTGCGCGGCCAGGGGCCGCGGTTCCACTTTGAGCTGCCGGGCTCCACGCACGCGTTCCGCCTGGACGGGGCGCGCGCGGGCTGCCTGCGCAATGCGGGCGGGCGGCTGCGCGTGTGGGCGCAGCCGGAGCCGGGGCGCGAGGAGGTGGAGGTGTACCAGCGCACGTACTACCGCCCGGCGGACTTCACCGACAGCCGCTACGACCCGGCGTTCTCGCCCATCCTGTATCCGGGGCAGCGCGTGCGCGCGCGCGTCACGCTGGACGGGGAGGCGCAGGGCGCGTACATGGCCTGCGCCTACGTGCTGGATGGCAATGGCGGCGGGCGCGTGTGCGGCGAGCGGGTGCGCCTGCAAAAGGGCGAGACGCGCGAGCTGACGCTGGACATCCCGCCGATGGCGGGCGCGTGCCTGGAGCGCGCGGGCGTGTGCTTTGAGCGCGTGGAGGGCGGCGAGCTGCTCGCCTTCGTGGAGGAGATGGACTTCGAGGGCGGGCCGGACTACACGCTCGACTTTGCGCGCGAGCGCGAGGAGGTCTGGCACCCCATGCACCGGGAGATCAGCCAGATGACGCGGCTGAGCGGCATCTGGGCGCTGGAGGACGGCGCGCTCGTCGGCTCGGGCGCGCAGCGGGCCGAGGCGTACACGGGCGATGTCGCCTGGGGCGACGTGGAGGTGACCTGCGCGCTGCGCCCGGGCGTGGGCGGGGCGCATCAGTTCATGGCGCGCGTGCAGGGCGCGCAGCGGTGCTACGCGGTGCGCCTGTGCGAGGGCGGGCGCGTGGCGCTGATGAAGAACGACGAGGGCGTCTACCGCGAGCTGGCGGGCGCGCCCTATGCGTGGCGCGCGGGCGAGACGCATGCGCTGACGCTGCGCGCGCAGGGCGCGCGCCTGACGGTGCTGGACGGCGCGGGCCGGGAGCTGCTGGCGTGCGTGGACGAGGCGCCGTACCGGACGGGCGCCGTGGGCGTGGGCGTGGTGCAGGGGCGCTGCGCGTTTGAGCGCCTGCGCGTGCGCGCGCTGTGAGGGGAGGAAAGGGCATGGGCACGATCGCGGTCGTCGGGAGCCTGAACATGGACGTGAGCTACCGCGTGGCGCACATTCCCGCGCCGGGCGAGACGGTCCTGGCGCGGGGCGTGACGAAGAGCCCGGGCGGCAAGGGCGGCAACCAGGCGGTGGCCGCGGCGAAGATGGGCGCGCAGGTGGCGATGATCGGCTGCGTCGGGCGCGACGGGGACGGCGAGGCGCTGCGGGCGTCGCTGCGCGGCGCGGGCGTGGATGACGCGCTCGTGGCCGCGTGCGACGAGCCGACGGGCACGGCGTTCATCTGCGTGTCGGATGCGGGCGAGAACAACATCGTCGTGCACGCGGGCGCCAACGGCTGCGTGGACGCGGCGGTGCTGGCGCGGGCGCGGGCGCGGCTGGCGGGGGCGCAGATCTGCGTGGTGCAGCTGGAGATTCCGCACGAGACGGCTTGGGCGGCGCTGCGCCTGTGCCGGGAGCTGGGCGTGTTCACGGCGCTCAACCCGTCGCCCGCGTGCCAGGTGCCGGCGCAGGCGCTGCAGGGGCTGGATCTGCTCGTGCCCAACGAGACGGAGATGGCCGCGCTGCTGGGGCGCGAGGCGGACCCGGCGGCGGACCTGCCGCGCTTTGCGCGCGAGACGGGCGTGCGCCGCATCCTGATGACGGTCGGCGCGCAGGGCTGCTACCTGGCCGACGCGCAGGGCGTGCGCCACTTTCCGGCCCAGCCCGTGCGCGCGGTGGATACCACCGGCGCGGGCGATACATTCCTGGGCGCGCTGTGCGCGATGCTGGCCGAGGGCCGGCCGGTCGAGGAGGCCATTGACGTGGCGCAGCGCGCGGCGGCGCTGACCGTGCAGCGCATGGGCGCGCAGCAGGCGATGCCCAGCCGTGCGCAGGTGCTGTGAGCGCAGTTTCCTGAAAGACAGAACCCCCGGCGCGTCCGCAGGCGTGCCGGGGGATTTTGGGTTTGTTCAGGCGTTGCGCAGCGGGCCGCAGCTGTCGCGCTCGACGAGCGACAGGGGCACGCACACGGTCAGGGGCTCGCGGCGTCCCTCGTCCAGGCGCGAGCGCAGCAGGCCCAGGGCGATCTGGGCGAGCAGGGCGTAGGGGATGCACACGGTCGTGAGCGCGGGCGAGAGGAAGGAGGCGGCGGCCATGTCGCCCAGGCCGACGACGCTCACATCCAGCCCCACGCGCAGGCCGCGCTCGGCGATGGCGCGGCACCCGCCCACGGCCATGGCGTCGCTGGCGTAGAGGATGGCGGTGGGCGGCTGGGGCAGCTCGAGCAGGGCGCGGGTGTGGGCATAGGCGCTCTCGGGCGAGAAGGCGGCGCGGCGCAGGTACGCGGCGGGCAGGCCGTCCCGGGCCTGCAGCCAGGCGGCGAAGGGGCGGGCCATGGGATCGGGCAGGCTGCAGTCGGCCAGCTCCTCGCTGGCGGATACGTACGCCACGCGGCGGTGGCCCAGGCCCGCCAGGTATCCGCACAGGCGGCCGCACAGCCAGTCAAAGCCGGGCAAGACGGCGTCGAAGGCGAGCGGGTCGGGGTTTTCGCCCAGGAAGAGGACGTTGCGCGTCCAGCGGCGCAGGCGCTCCATGCGCGCCGGGGAGAACGTGCCGTAGGCGATCAGCGCGTCGACGGGCTGCGCGGGCGCGTCGCCGGTGACGGTCAGCTTGGCCATGCCGGCGGCCTGCAGCGCGCCCTCGACCGCGCGCATGAGCGCCAGGTGCGGGGCGTTGTCGGTGGCCGAGAGGGTGCCAAAGCCCTTGAGCACGCCGATCGTGCGCGCGGGGGCGGGGGTGCGGGCGGTGCGGGCTGGGCGGCGGGGCTGGTAGCCGAGCCGGTCGGCGGCGCAGCGCACGCGCTCGCGCGTCTGTGGGGAGACGCTCAGGTTCGGGTCGCCGCTGAGCAGGCGCGATACCGTTGCCGGGGAGACGCCCGCCATCTGGGCAATCTGCTTGATTGTGGCCATGCGCTCGAGTCCCTCCTGCGGCCGGGCCGCAAGAGCGGCCGGGTCTTTGCAAAAGTATACCAACAACGCCGAAAAAAAGCAACCAACGGAAGGTAACGCGCGAGAAAAAGTTTAGTAAACGCGCACGCACAAAAGACGTGCATGCCGCGGGGGGCCGGGCGCATAGGAATGGGCGGGCGCAAAAAAAATCGCCGCGGCGGCGGCGATCGGGGATCAGATCGACTGGTTCTTGAGCTCGCGCAGGCAGTCCTTGCAGATCATCTTGCCCTTGTAGGAGATGACATCGTCGATGTTCTCACAGAAAATGCAGGCGGGATGGTATTTTTTAAGGACGATTTGATCGCCTTCGACGAAGATCTCAAGCGTATCTTTGACGGCGATATCGAGCGTGCGGCGCAGCTCGATGGGCACCACGATGCGACCCAGCTCATCCACCTTGCGGACGACACCGGTAGACTTCATGCGTATTTCCTCCTTTGATTTTGAAAAATGACAATGTGGAATAATCAACACATTATATCCATATTGTAAAGGAAGCCGGGCGAAATGTCAACCGCAAATCATGGGATTTTCTAACTTTTTCCGTGATTTTTTAGTAAAACGGAGGGATCTGCGCGATGAACGCGGTGTGGGCTGTGCTGATGGCCTGCGGGTGTGCGGCGGCGCTGTTTGCGGGCGGCGGGGACGCGCTGACGCAGGCGGCGACGGAGGCGGTGGCGCTTTGCGTGCGCATGGCGGGCGGGTTCGCGCTCTTCTCGGGGCTGATGCAGATCGTGGAGGAGGCGGGCGCGCTCTCGGCGCTGCAGCGGGCGCTGCGCGGGCCGATGAAGCGGCTGTTTCCGGGGGTGGACCCGGATGGCGAGGCGGCGCGCGCGATGAGCGCGAACCTGGCGGCGAACATGCTGGGCCTGGGCAACGCGGCCACGCCCATGGGCCTGCGGGCGATGGAGCTGCTGGGGCGCGAGTGCCGTGGCGGGGCGGCGACGGACGCGATGTGCACGTTCATGGTGCTGGGGGCGGCGGGGGTGCAGCTGTTCCCGGCCAGCGTGGTGGCGCTGCGGGCGGCGGCGGGCAGCGCGGACCCGGCGGACATCGTGCTGCCCACGCTGGCGGCGACGGCGTTTTCGGCGGCGGTGGGCGTGGGCGCGTGCCGGGCGCTTTCGCGCCTGTGGGGGGATTGAGCCATGGGCGGGCGCGTGGTGGCGGCGATGGCGCTGCTGGCGGTGCTGCTGGGCGTGTGGCGGCGCGTGCCGGTGTACGACGCGTTTGTGCGCGGCGCGCGCGCGGGGCTGCGCACGGCCGCGTCCATCGCGCCGGCGCTGCTGGCGGTGCTGCCGGCGGTGGCGGCGCTGACGGCCTCGGGCGCCACGGACGCGCTGTGCGCGCTGCTCGCGCCGGCGCTGTCGGCGCTGCGCCTGCCCGAGCAGGCCGTGCCGCTGATGCTGCTGCGGCCGCTGTCGGGCGCGGGCGCGCTGGGGATGCTCGAGCAGGTGTTTTCCGCCTGCGGGCCGGACAGCCGCGCGGGGCGCGTGGCGAGCGTGGCCGCCGGGGCCAACGAGACGCTGCTGTACGTGCTGGCGCTGTACATGGGCGCGTCGGGCGCGCGCCGCTCGCGCTATGCGGTGCCCGCGGCGCTGCTGGCATGGGCGGCGGCGTGCCTGGCGGCGGGTTTCGTGTGCCCCTAGGCGCGCTGGGCGCAGTTGGGGCTTGCCCTTGGGCCCCTGGCGGGGTATAATAAAACGAAACCCCCCTGTGCAAAGGAAGCCTGACGCGATGGAATTTACGTTTTGTCCCCTGTTTTCCGGCTCCAGCGGCAACTGCCTGCTCGCCTGCGCGGACGACACGCGCGTGCTCGTGGATGCGGGCGTGTCCGTGCGCGCGGTGCTGGGCGAGCTGGCGGCGCTGGGCGTGGCGCCGGACGCGCTGTCGGGCATCCTGGTCACGCATGAGCACAGCGACCACATCCGCAGCGTGGGCGCGCTCAGCCGGCGGTTTAACCTGCCGGTGTACGCCAGCGAGGGCACCTGGCAGGCCATGGAGGACAAGGTGCAGGGCGTGGCGCTGCGCAACCGGCGCGCGTTTTGCGCCGGGCAGGATTTCTTCGTCGGCGGCCTGGGCGTGCAGCCCTTTTCCATCCCCCACGACGCCGCCGACCCCGTCGGCTTTTGCCTGCACTACGCCGGGCGCAAGGTCGCCGTGGCCACGGACCTGGGCTGCCTGCAGGCCGGCTGGCTGCAGGCCGTCTCCGGCGCGCACGCGCTGCTCATCGAGTCCAACCACGATCCGGACATGCTCGCGCGCGGGCCGTATCCCGCGGCGCTCAAGCGGCGCATCCGCGGCCGGCGCGGTCACCTGGCCAACGAGGAGTGCGCCCGCGCGCTGGAGCAGCTGCTGCCCACGGGCCTGCGGGGCGTCATGCTGGGCCACCTCAGCGGCGAGAACAACCTGCCCGAGCTGGCCTATGAGGCCGCGCACCGCGCGCTGAGCGCGCTGGGCGCCCGCGTGGGCGAGGATGTGAGCCTGGAGGTCGCCCGCCGCGACCGCAGGAGCAGCCTGCTCACCGTGGCCTGAATGCAAGAAACGCGAGGCCCGCTTCGTCTTATTGAGTGAGTGAAACGGGGCAAGCGACATCCCATACAGCGAAAGGAGGCTTCCGCCTCATGGAAACGGGACGACCGCGCCGCAGGCGCGTCCCCCCGCAGCCAGCCGCTCCGATGGAGCCGGCCCCGGCCTTTTCCGGCGAGGGGCCGCGCATCCCCCGCAGCGCGCCCATCCCCGAGCCCGAGCCGCCCGGCCAGCCCGAGTGGAAGCGGCGCGCCCTGGAGGCCGTGCGCGAGGCGCCCAAGGCGCAGCCCCAGCCCGCGCCGCGAAAGAGCGCACAGCCCGCGTCCCGAAAGAGCGCGCAGCCCGCGCCGCGCCAGCGCACGCAGGCTTACGGCGCGCCCCGCACGGCGCAGCCGCGGCAGGCGCAGCCTCGACAGGCGCAGCCCCGACAGG
>CALVNS010000096.1 GCA_944349855.1 uncultured Eubacteriales bacterium
ACGAAGAAAATCACTTTCAGCGAGATACAGGAAGCCTCTAAAAGGGATGCTTCTGGTTCGGATTTGGAATGCTCACCCGCACCAGTTCGGGTCCCACGCTGTCAGGCGTGGGACCTTTTTTGCTTGTTCTCCAAAAAAAGAGCGCTGCAAAACCGCGGCTTTGCAGCGCTCCCTCAATGTAGTCCCCTTTACGCGCGGAATGACGGGCGTGGGATCATTGCGCCCCCGCCCCGTGCAAAAACCGGAGCAGTGAGGTTTCAGCGGATCGTACAGCCCCAGGATCTTCCCCACGCCGAATGCGGCGATGACGGTGCCCTCCCGGATGCCGTGGAACTGCCGGAAATAGACCAGCGAGATGCCCAGGGCGATGACGGCCACCGTGCAGTCAAAGCACATCTTGACCACAGGCAGCGGCTTATGGAGCTTGTTGGCGATGACCTGCATGATGCCCTCGCCAGGCAGTGAGATCAGGTCGGGGGCCAGATAGAGCAAAATGCCCAGCGCAATGAGGGCCATGCTGATGAAGAGGTAGAGCAGCCGCACGCCATAGACGCCAAACGGGGAGAAGGTCATCAGTGCCGGGTTGGGAAGAAACATCTCCGCCAGCCAGTTGGTAAAGTCAGTGAAATAGCCGAAGAGTGTGGTACAGATCAGTTGCAGGATGCGCCAGGGCTGGAAGTTCTTCCCCAAAATGACAAATTGGATGGCAATGTACAGCGAGAAGATGATGATAATCCACGTACCCATGGATAAACTGGTAAAAATTTCACTTAGCACGTAGGGAATGGAGTTCACCGGCGACATGCCCAGATCCGCCGTGCCGGAAAACGACACGCCCATGGCCATGATAAACAGGCCTGCACAGTAGGTCAGAATGCGCTTTGCCATTTGGATGCTTCTGTATTTCATGCTCTATTTCCTTTCCCATTTTGCAGACATTTGGTCAGCAGCTGAAAAAGCGTGTCCCGCTCTTCTGCGGTCAGCCCGGCGGTGATCTGCGCCTCCGCCGCTGCAAAGATGCCCTGCAGGATGTTTGCCATTTCTGCCCCCTTGGGGGTTAAAGACACATACAAAGACCGTCGGTTGTTCGGGCGGTTGCGCCGCGTAACCAATCCGGCGGTCTCCATACGCCAGAGAATGTTGCCCACTGTGGCGGGCTCAATTTCGCAGTAGTCCGCAATATCCTTTTGTTCGTGTTCTCCGTATTCCGCCAAAAACTCCAGGATCTTGGGCTGTCCGGGCGACAGCCCAAGGGGCACGGCCTGTGCCGAGACCAGACGTTTCATCCGCAAGTACGTTTTCATCCAAAGTTGATGCAGCGAATGCATAGCCGCCTCCTCCGCATGCGCACAATATAATAAGCATTCTTTTAATAACAAAGCTTATTATATGGCAGCAACGGACGGCTGTCAAGAGGAGAATGCCTTCAATCGCCCGGAGGGCAAAAAGAGAAAGGCGCCCGACGGCCTCGTCCGTGGAGCGCCGGGATGCAGCAGGGCGCCGCCGCATATGCGGCGGCGCCCCGGATGCGCCTGTGTTCTGTTTTGAAGGTCTTGTCAGAGGTTAAGGGTTCACGGCAGCGCCGCATACGTCACGTCTTCTCGCCCGCATGCAGGCATAGGCGCCACATGGATCGTGCAGAGGCGATCCTCCGCTTCCCCAGCCCGCCCGGCGCTCTCCACGAGGAACGACGCGGCGCTTACGCGCTCGGCCTCCTCCATGTCCGCACAGGCGATGCCGAATTCCTGGGCCGCTTCCTGCGCGGTGCCCAGCCAGAGCGAGACCTCGCGGAGCGCTATCTTCTCCCCGTTCTTGCGTACGCACACGCGGTGCGCCTCTTCATGCGGGTCGAGCTGCTCCAGCGCCTTCAATTCCCAATCGGTCTCCTCACCGGCCACCACGGGCTCCAGCGTGAAGATGTAGTCCGCGCCTGTCTCCAGCTCCGCCAGCGGGATCAGCAGCACGGCGTCACCCAGACGGAAGAGCACGTATGCATAGCCCGCGCGTTCCAACCTGGCCAGCAGCCTTGCCGACAGGTGCAGATTGCGCAGTTCATACAGCGGAGTGCCGTCCTCGCGCAGGATCGGTTCGCCGTCCTCATCGAGCACCGGCAGCGCCTCAATCACCAGCAGCCGCTCGGCGCCTTCCGCCTCGGAGATCGTCAGCCGCGCCTCACGCCATTCGTACGGCTTGGGCTTCCAGCGCTCGTCGGTGACGAGCCGGCAACCCGTTCCGCCCTTCGCGTCCTCGTTCTCCTGCGCTCCCATCACCGTCCCATCCGGGATGGCCGGAGAATCCTCCAGATGGCGCACGCGGAAGGTGAACAGCGCATCCTGCGGCAGCACATAGTTGGCATTGTCGATCCGCACGCCGTTAAAACGGATGGCCGCGGGGACGTTGTCGCCCATCTCATTGGAGATCAGGTAGGCCAGGAAGTCATCATAGGTGAAATGGACGTTGTCTCCGGGCAGGACGCCGCTGATGCCCAGCGCACCCTCTACCCCGGTGATCCGGTTGGAGCCGTCCGCCACCTTGGTGATGCCGTCCAGCTTCAGATTGCTCAGATCCCATTGCAACGCCCTCTGGCGGATGGTCACGTTGACGTGCTGGATGGAGATGGCGTCGCCCATGGCGTTGACCAGTTTGACCGTCAGCGGATGGCTCCCCGCATCCCTGTAACTGGGCGCTTCGCTCAGCCAGCTCCCGTTTACGTTGTCGTAGTAGTAGGCGGTCACATCGTCCATGTTGCCGGTGAAGGTGACGCCCGTGTGATACCCGCCATCGTACACGCCGTTGTAGCCGCTCACGACGATCTGCGGGCTGTCAATGGGCAGAATGTTCACCGTCTGCATGCCGCTGCGCGTATAGGCCAGTTTGCCGTCCAGATACCGCTCCAGCCGATAGTAGACCTCATAGAGGCCGATATCCGTAAAGCCCGGATTCACGAGGGTCTCCGCTCCGTTGAGGCCGACGCGGTAGTAGATGACGTCGTCCTTGCCAGCGCCATGGATGGTGATGCTGTGCATGTTGCCATCCCATACGCCCTTGTAGCCCTCGGCGACATGGCCGTCGATCTTCAGCAGGTTGACCATGGCCGTTCCGCTGAAGTCCGCATAGTTCTCACCGCGGATGACGAAGGGCACGCTGTAGCTGCCCACGGCGCTGTAGACCGGCTTCTGCGTGGTCTCCACGCCGTTGACGATGTAGTAGATCTGCGTTCCCTGCGGGTTGCCGCTGACCGAGATCGAGTACTCGCTCCCATCCGCGTAGGCGCGCACATCCTCGGCGACAACGCCAGTGATCTGCATGGGCAGGATGTTGACCTCGACCGGCATCTCCAGCGTCGCCGCGCCTTGCGTCACGCGCACCACGAGCTTGTATTGGCCCGCGTTCACGAAGCTGGGAAGCTCTGCCGCGCTCGTGGCCGTTGTGAAGCCGCCGGAGCCCACGGCATACTGCACGGTATCGCGCTGCCAATCCACCGCTTCGAGCGTCACGCCATGGCTCGCGCCGTCGTACACGCCCGTCCAGCCGGAGGCCGTAGCCGCAAAGGGCAGAATCTCCAGCACGGCGCTGCCCAGATAGGTCTCCAGGTAAGTTCCCTGCGCGCCGGTGATCTCGCGCTGCGCCTCGAAGTAGATGGTGTACACGCCCTCCGCCGTGAAGGTGGGCTGCGTCTGGGTCTTGGTCGGGTCGACGCTCGTCCACCAGTTGAGCACCACCGCGTCGCCCATGCCGGCGCCGTCGCCCTTGAGGTTCTCCAACCCGATGGAGTGCGGCATGGCGTCGTAGGTGAAGGTCTTGTCCACGCCCAGCACCGTGTCGCTGCTGAGCAGCGTCAGCGTGGCCGTCTGCGTCAGCGGCCTGAACACCAGGCTGCGGGTGTACGTGTCCTCAACCAGCACGGTACGTGAGACCGTGTAGCTGACCTGATAGGTCTGGCCGCCGGTGGTGGTCAGAAGCGGGATGTACACTGAGCCGTCCGGCTGCAGCGTCCAGCCTGCAATGTCCGCAAGGCTCACGTTCTCCAGGCCGGAGACGGGGTTGCCGCTCTCGTCGTACACCGTGAGCACGAGGGTATCCTCCAGCTCGTTTTCATCGCTGACCCGCAACCCGTGGATGGTGATGCCGTGCTTGCCGCCATCTTCCAAACCCTCGAAGCCTTCGGCGGTCACGCCCTTGATGTCCAGCTTGGCGGTCGCCTTGATCGTCAGGTTCGTCTTCCCCTGATAGGGCGTGTAGATGGGCGGCAGATTGATCAGGTTCTGCGTGTAGTCCTCCTCATACTGCTGGAAAGCTCCCACGCGGGCGGCGAGGGCCCGAGGGCCCACTTCTCCCATCTCGATCGTCGGCCGGTAGATGGTGTAGGACACCTGATAGAGGTTGTCGAAGAGCGCGTCGCCGATGAACTTCGGGGAGACGGGCGTCGTGGGCAGATCGGGATCAGGCCACCAGTAGATGTCGTCCGGGTCGTAGAGCGCGCCCAGCGCCTCGCCGGTGTCGGGGTCAAAGCCCATCACATAGTAGGTGAGGGTCGTGGTCTGTCCTGTGGCCTCCCCAGTCTGGACATCCAGCTCCTGATACTCCAGGGTGATGATGTCGTTTTCCTTCAAGCCACCGAGCGTGATGCCATGCTCGTCGCCATCGTAGTAGACCTCTTCCTCGCCCTCGGCGCGGATGTCTATATGGGTGGGGGTGCGGATGGTGGCGTAGTTCGTCATGGTAAACAGTTCCGTACCCTCGTCATTGTAGCCTGCGTAGTACACGCCGATGACGTAAGCGCCCGCGCGGTTCATGTCCTGGACGATCAGCCTGAGGTCCTCGGCCAAGGTGCGGTCGTTGACCTGCATGGAGCCGGACAGGGATCTGCTCTCCAGGCTCTGGATCTTGCCCAGGTTCAGGTCGCCGTAGTCGTAGAATTCCACCATCAGCTCCCAGTCGAGCCGCACCAGACCGATCTCTTCAAAGGCGCTGCCCGTATGGAGGTTGTAGAAATCATCGTCATAGCCATCCAGCAGGTACGGCGTGATGATCAGCGCGTCGTCCATGTCATCCGCTCCGCCGTTGATGTACTGGCCGGCGTCCGACCAGGGATCGATGTAAGCCTCCCTCCAATCCTGATCCATGGTGTATTGCGGGCCGTACTCCTTGCCATAGTAGGGAACGATCTCATAGTTGTAGTCGTTGGCGTAGTCCTCCCCTTGGTCGAATACGACGGTCGTATGGTACGCGTCCCATACCACCAGCGTGCGGTCGACATCCAGCAGGAATCCGATCTGCGCGTCAACCGATCCGGTGTATTCGCGCTCGTAATACCGACCGTTGATGTATTCTTCGCCATAGAGGGTGACGGTCAGATCCGCGAGCGACGGCAGGTACCCGCCCCATTCAGCGATGGGGACGATCTGCGCCGTCAGCACCTCGGAGAGATTCCGCGCGTGTCCGTCGTATGCGCGATGAATGTAGTGGTCGTACTCGCCCTTATTCAGCTGCAGGCCCGTGAACACACTGCCCAGGTCAATGGTCTCGATGACGATGTGGAGATCGCCCTCATCCCAGACCGGCAGCGCGTCATGCGTGCCCTCCAGGCGGTAGAACAGCGTGTACTCGCCCGGCTTGTCCGCGCTGAAGGCCAGCTGTTCCAGCGGCACGAAGGTGCCCGCTTCACCCGTGAGGCTGAAGAGCATGCTGCGCATCGCGCCATTGCTCTTGTCCGTGAGGTTCAGGCCGTAGAAGGTGTACGCGCCGGGCATGTCGGGCGCATACCACGCGCTGACCCGGAAGATGTGGTTCGCCGCGTCGTAGCGGTAGTTGTAGAAGGCCTCTGCGCCGTCGACGTCCAGCGTCTGGCCGCGCGTCTCATCGCGCAGCGCAAACTCGAAGAAGTCCCGCTCATCCAGAACCACCAGCGCGTAGCTTTCAGCGCCCGTCGTCGTCTCAAACAGGCCGCTTGTGAGCGAGATCTCGACGGTGTATTCACCCGGCGCGAGCATCATGGCGTCCGCCGTCACGTCCGTGAGGATCACACTGCCCGTCGAGTCCGTCACGGTGTAGCGCACCGTGTAGTCCGAAAGCTGCGCTTCACTGTCCTCAAACGCGATCAGTTCCGAAAGGTCGGTCTGCTCCCCTATGCTGACGTTGACGAGCTTCGTCCCCTCCGACTCTGTAAGCGTCCACGGCTGTGCCTCGCCCTTGACGATGATGGTCTCGACAGCCCCGCTCTTGAGGATCCAGCCAAGGAACATATGGTCTTCCACCAGGTTGCTGTCGGCATTGGAGAACACGTCGATGCCCGCCTGCTTCAGCAGGATATTGCCTGCCAGTTTGGCAGTATAGGTATCCGTGGTGGCGATGGTGGGATCGATGAACGCGCTCTGCCCGCCGGTCAGATCCTTCGAGAGTTCGTCGAGCCAAAAGTTGGTCGTGTTGACGATCTGAATGACCTGATAGTTCACGGATGCAACGTAGTAGTCCCACATCTCGTCGGTGAATTCGCCCTGCTTGTGCCAGGAGGCGCTCTGCGCATCCCAATAGCTGTAGGCCAGCGTCGGACGGACGAGCTCGACGTTGTGGCTGTAGGGGATGGTACTCCCGTAGGGGTATGTGGCCTCCAGCTTGAGATACTCGTCTATCCGGACGAGATCCACGGACACCAGGCCATTGAAGGTCATGCCATCGCGCTGGATGACGTAGTAGACCGGGATCGCAACCTCGCGCTCGGTCCCCAGCTGTGCATTGCCGAACGTCGGCAGGAGATTGCTGTACGCCACGCCGTCCAGACTGAAGAGGATCGTGTCCGTCGGCAGCAGGCCGATGACGTTCGGGCTGAAGGTCTCTTCGCTGTTCTCAAGGAGGAAGCGCGTCACGCCTTCGACCCTGACGCCGATATCCTCGGTGCTGTAGATGTAGTAGATGGCGGTGTTCACGCTGCCGTCTTCGACGATTGTGCCATCCACGAGGTGGAGGGTCACGCGGTATGCGCCCGGCTGTCCCAGCGTGGGGATGCCGCCAAACGCCACCCATTCGCCGGCCGCGTTCAGGGTCTCATAGGTGAGGGTGTATGCGCTCGCGTCGAGCGTCTCATACCGGCCCGCCGCCAGCGAGTAGGCGGTGAGGGTGGGAACCCACTGCGTGGTGTCGCCCGCCACGGAAGCGGCGTTCTGCACCTCGATGCTGACGATGTAGGCGTCGTCCGCCAGCACGCGGAACACGGTCCTGACCGCATCGCGCACGCTGCCGGTCAGGTCATGCCCGAACACGGCGTAGTAGTCTTCCACCTCGCCGGCGTCAGAGGTGACCTGCATGCGCACGGTATTATCCGAGCCCAGTCTGGCGTCGTAGAGCGCCTCGACCGCACGCGCGCCATAGATGACAGCCTGCGTTCCCGCCTGTTGCGCGGGGGCGAACAGCTCGCCCGAGAGCATGCGGACCGCAGTGCCCCTGGCGCTGCCAATCTCGACGTCCTGCACGCTGAGCGTGCCGTCCGCGACGAAGATCAGCGGGACGGTCTCCAGGTGGCTCGCATTCACCCTGCCGCCGGTGAGGATCAGCGTGCCCTCGCCGCTGAGCGCGATCGCGGAGACGTCCGCGCCGCCCTGTACGTTGAGCGCATAGCCGTTCAGGTCCAGGATGACCGTCTCACCAGAAGCCAGCAGCAGCGACAGGCTGTTTGCGATGAAGGTGTCGTAGGTAAGCGTCACGGTGTTGCCCTCGACCTGCGCGCTGACGCCCAGCGCCTGCGCAAGGCTTTCTGCATCCGTGATGTAGCCGAGATCGCCCGGGTTGGCGGTGGCGGAGATGCTCAGCGCGCTGCCGCCGACGTCCTGGATCAGCACATTCGCGCCGGAGCTCATCTCGCGCAGGATGACGGGCGTGGGCGCGCCCGTAAAGCGGATCAGCACCGCGCCGCCTGCCGCATCCACGATGTCTCCGTGGCTCTCGAAGGAGAACGACGCCGCGCTGAGCGCCTCCTGCTCGTTCCCGTTTCCATCCAGGTTCTCCATCAGGACGATGCCGTCAACGCCCTTGAGGGCGATGCCGCCGGTCGCCTGCGCGCCCCTGAGCAGCAGGGAGCCCTCGGCCGAGGCCTGCACGTCGCCGCCCGCCAGCAGCAGTCCAAGCGCTACGTCGGAGCCCGCGGTGATGCGCACATCGCCGGCCGTGCTCTGGAAGATGATGCCCTTGAGCGCGTCGACGGTGGAACCGGTCGCCTCGTTCCATGCGTCGATCTGCTGCGCGCCGATCGCGCCAGCCACATCGAAGGCGACGTCGCCCTGCGCGGTCACGGTGGTGACGGTGTGCTTATGGCTGGGATCATTTTGATCATCTTCCAGCTTCTTCAGCACGAGGTCGCCGCCCGCCAGCACGGACACATCGCCCGCGCCTGCGGTAAAGGTACCGAACAGCGAGGCGTTCTCACCGGCCTCGAGCGCGATGGCATCGGCCAGGATGTCCGCCGTCAGCCAGAGATTGCCGCCGGCGCGCAGCGCCACCTGGGCCGCCTCGATGCGGACGACTGCGTCGTTCGCCGCGTCATAGATATCGAAGTAGTAGCTGGTCTCAATGTCCCCGTCCGAAGTGACCGTCATCTGGCCGCCTGCGTAGAAATCAGTGTTTTCCATCGCGGACAGCGAGCCCGCCTGAATCTCAATATCGCCGCTTTGCGCCGTCATGCTGGCGTTGAGCGAGAGCGCGCCGGGCAGGTCGATGAGGATGGAGCCGTTTGCGCTGAGGATACCATTGAATCTCATCGAGCTCCCAATGCCCTCGCCCGTCATGCGCAGCGTTCCACCGGAGGCGATCATGCCGTTCAGTTCGCTCGGGCCGTCCGTCAGGAGGCCGACGTCCGCATCATGATCGATGGTCAGATACGCCTTGCCAGCCTCCACACGCACGTTCAGCGGCCTTCCGGAAGCGCCGATGACTTCGAACGCACAATCGTCGAACAGGTGAACCGTATCGCCGATGGCGCTGGCCCGGAGCGAGACGGAGCCGGAGCCGGATTCCACGCAGACGCCCTTAGAGGCGTACATGCTGTCGATCTCGCCATCGGTCGCCAGCGAGACGGCGCCCGACGCGGTCACGCTGTTCAGGTACAGGCCATCCGCGCCGCCCTCGACCCAGATGCCGTCCGCAGAGTTGAGCGTAAGCTCGTTCCGGCCCCAGGCATACATGTTCACAACCAGCGGCGCCTGTTCAGCGCCGATGCTGCCGGCGGTGGTGGTGATGGAGACGTTCTTGCCGTTGGTGTCGATGCTGCCGCCAAGCGTACCCGCCTGGGTGAGCTCGACCGCCACGCCGTCCGTGGTCAGGTAGACGTTGCCCGCGCCGGTCTTGTTCAGCACCAGCGAGCCGGCCACCTTCCTGGCGTAGTGCATGTAGAGGTTGCGCGTCCAGTTAAAGGACTCGCTGTGGCCGTAATACTCGTCCACCGAGAAGTTCAGGGGATTGTCCGCGCTGCCGATGTCCAGTCCCGCGTCCAGCGCCACGCCGCCCGCCACCGTGATTTGGATCGTATCGGCGAGCACGGAGCCGCCCGGCACATGGACCGCAATGCTACCGCGACTGCCGGCGTGCATGTAGTCCGCCCGGAAGTCGCCCTGCGCCACGGTGATGTCCAGCGCGCTGTTGATCACCTCCAGAGCGGTGATCGTGCCGGTCTGGCGGCCCGCGCGGATGTAGAGCGTGGCGCTGCCGTTGACATAGGCGTAGAGCGCGCCGATGTAGAGGTCATCCCGCGCGACGATGTAGGAGTCGTGCATCACATCAATCTGCATGTCGTCAATGTGAATGCTGTCGGCGAGGATGTCCGTGGTGGCGAAGTCGCGCACGAGGCTGCCCACCGTGAAGCTGCCCACGGCGTCCACATCCAGCGAGGCGCCGCTGATCAGATCGCCCGCAACGGTGAGGGAGCCGTCGCCCTTGAGGTAGAGGATGTTCTCGCCACCCATGAGCGCGCCGCTGTCCCGGATCTCCCGGATGACTGCATCGCCGGTGAAGCTCAGCACGAGGCCTTCGTTCAGCTCATAGTTCACCAGTGCGCCCAGGTTGATCGCGCCCGCAGTGGAGGCAAAGTGCATCGCCGAGTCCAGCGAGCTATTGATGGTGAATTCGCCGTCTGCACAGATGGCCACGTCTGCGCCCGCGCTGATGTTCACCTCAGACTGGACGAGCATGAACCAGCCGGGCTGCTTGCCCTCCTCGCTGATCGAAGCGCCGGAGCGCATCGTCACACTGCCGTTGGGGGCGCAGAGGTTGAGCACGTCGTCCACGAGGTAGATGTGGAAGGCATCGATGGAGATGCTGCCGTTTTGCGAGAGGACGTCGGCTGCGCTGTTGCGCACGACGAACTCGCCGAAGCGGATGTCCCCGGCGGCGGTCAGGTCAGTGTGACGCGTCGCATTGTGCGTGTAATCCAGGGACATGATCATTGCGTCCGCAGTCAGGCTGCCCTGCGTGCTGAGGTTGGAGGAGCCAGTGCCCTCAAAGCGCCCCAGCTGTATGGAGCCGCCCGCCTGGACGGTGATGAAGTTGTCATTCCTGACGCTGTCCAGCCGTACCGCGCCGTCGGCGAGGATGGTCACCTCACCGGGATCGCCGATGGTGACCGTGCCCTTCAGGTGAACGTCGCTGCCCGCCTGCATCCGGATGGGCATGTAGGTCTTCAGCGCGCCTTCAACGGTCAGTGCGCCGCCGGAGATGAAATGGATCAGGCCGGCATCTCTGCCGTAGTCCGCGCTGCCGATGGTCAGGTTTCCGCCTGCCTGGACGTTATACAGGTCGGTCCCGAAGCCGAAGCTCAGCTGTGCAGAGGCGATGGAGATGTCGCCGGAGGCGAACAGGTCGACATGGCTGGCGCTGAGGTTGCCCAGCGTCAGGCTGCCGTTCTCCACGCGGATGATGCCCGGCACGCCCGCGCCGACGCCGTCAAGGTCCAGCCCGCCCGCGTTCAGATTGCCCGTGGGCACGTTGAGGTAGAGGCCGAATCTGGAATCGCTCGCCCCGTCTTCATCATACGCCCCGGCCAGGAAGGTTCCGCCTACGACCACCTCGAGGGGATTGTCCTGCTCGCCGATGTGCGTGACGATGGCGGTGTGGGTGTAAAGGGCAACATTGCCCGTGGCCTCGATGTCCACGCCGCCGTCGCTGTCCGCATCCACGAGGGACAGGCCCTCGCCGAGCCGCAGCGAGATGTTGGCCGCGCGCAGCGCGTCAAAGGAGACGTCCATCACGTAGAGCTTGTCCGAATCGCTTACCAGTTCCAGGTCCAGATCGCCCGAGACGGCCAGTTCCGCAAACTCGAGGTCAATGGGGCTGGTGACGCGCAGCGCCACGCGCGCGTGGAGGTTGTCCACGCCGGTAATGCTGAAGGCCGCGCCCGGAAGCACCGACATGTTGAACGGCGCGCCCGTCGAGCCGATGTTCGCGGCATTCTGGATGACCAGCGAATCGGTGAGCAGGGTCTTGCCGGAGGCCTGGGTGAGGTTGCCCTTGCTGCCGTTCCAGAGGGCTTCGAATTCCCGGGTGGCCATATCGCCGTCGAACAGCACGTCGCCGCCACGGTTGTTGACGATGCGGAAGCTGGCGTCGCTCACCTCGGTAATGACGTTGTAACTGCCCTGACCGATGTGCTGCTGGATCGTTCCGTCCATGCTTGAGCCGCTGAGGATGACGTCCTTGGCCGTGTTGTTGATGAGGGTGATGTGGCTGCCGTTGTAGATGACGTGGTCCCTGCAGTTGGTGAGGGTCATCTGCCCGTAGATGCTGACCACGCCGCCCGCATCCTGCAAAATGTTGCCGAAGGTGTAGGCATCCGCGCCCGCGCTGATGGCGATGCTCTCGCTGCCAGCGCCCTCGCGCACATACTGGCCGTCGCCGTTGATGGTGATCTGGATGTCCTTCGGGCGGCCCTGGTAGAGCGTGCCGCCGTGCTGGCCCCACCAAGAGATGTCCTGCTCAAGCCAGTCGTCGTTGCCATACCCGTCGACCCGCTGTTCAATGGAACCCCAGACGTAGAGGTCCACATCCCTGCCGGTGACGATCCTGACAGAGCCTGCAAACCTCAGCGCGCCGCTGAGCGTGATGCCGCCCAGGATGAGGTCGTAATGGCTGCGGTTGGCGATGACGACGTTCTCGGGCAGGTAATCCTCGTAGATGATGCCCTCGTACAGGCACCGCGCGAGGATCGCGTCAAGCGAGACCGTGCCCGCGGCCGTATCATAGGTGGCGTGTACGAGGTTCCTGTCGCCAATGACGTTCACGCCGGTATCGGTGATGTCGATGATCAGCGGCAGCGTGCCATCCCAGGCGCCGTCTATGGTGAGGAAGGGCAGGTTGCTGTAGTTATGGTGCATGTCGTTGTTGATGTTGGCTTCGAAGGAATTGTACACCTTGTAGCTCAGGTTTTCGTTGCCCAGAAGGGTGTACATGATGTCCGAGCGCCTGTACATGCCCGTCTCCTCGCCGAGGAAGCCCGTCAGCGTGTCCGTCTCCGGCTTGGTCTGGGTGACGAACAGGTTGCGCGTGTTGTTCAGATCCGTATGGATCTTGCCGTTGACGCTGACCCACGTCGTGTCCTTATAGCTGTCTCCGATCATGTCCACGAGCGCGGAGATGGAGATCAGCGGCAGGTTGATGCGCGCATAGTTGTCGTGTCTCATGCTGTTGGGCTCGTTCGTGTATTCGTTGAACCCGGTGTTGTAGTAGCGGATGCCGCCGCTGGCCACCACGCGGCCTCGGTCGATGTACAGCTTCATGTCCAGATTTTCCAGCACGGTGTTGACCGGGTTGATCGTGCCGGAGAAGCCGAGGTTTTCGATCGTCAGGCGGTTGGTCACGTCGATGCGGTTCAGCCAGTTATCAAACCAGACGTTATGGCCGAGGAAGATGAACTGGTCGGGCGTCTCCCCTTCCGCATTGGCGACCAGGTGGGTGGTCAGGTTCAGCTCGACCTGGGCCTTGCCGGTCTGATAGCTGTATCCCGCGCTGGTCAGGTTTTCCGCCTCGTTGTGCACCTTTTGCACGCCCACCGTGCTGCGGATGTACACATCGCCCGTCAGATTCTGGATGAACAGGCCCGGGTACATCTGGATGTACTGCTTGGTGGTCACGGTGGTATTGGCGCGCACATCGGCGATGCCGATGAGCTGGCGCGCAGTGTCCAACGTCTTGGCGGTGATCTCGTCCGACTGGCCGGAGGTTGCGAGCACCTCGATCGTTCCGCCCAGCGCGTAGAGCTGCACGTTCCTGCCCAGCTCGGTGAGCAGGTCGCGCGCGACGGCGTTCTTCGATTTCAGCACGCCCTCGGTGAAGATGCCGCTCTGGTTGGCGTCGGTAATGGCGCTGAGGATGGCGTTGGAGATGGATTCGATGCGGATGCCGTCCATGCCATGGACGGTCGCGCCCTCGCCCAGCTTGACCTGCACGATTCCGGAGACGACATTCTCGGCGAAGTAGTTGTCCGCGCTGACGGCGATGCCGACGGTCTGCCCGGCGGCGCTCGATTCGGCCCTCGCGGTCTCCTCCGCGGTGATCGTGAACTGGCCCAACGCCTTGATCTTCGCGTTCTTGCCGATGGTGGCCGTGGTCTCCAGGTAGGTTTCGGTGCCCACATCGCTGACCGTCACCGTGGCCAGGCCGACGTTGAGGCCGTTGTCGATGACCAGCTGATTGCGCTCCGGCGCATTGAGCGCCCGGATCGTCAGATTGCCGTCATAGGCGTTGAGGATGGTGTTCTCGCCCACGGACGCCTGGACGCTGTTGCGCTCGGCGGCGTTCTGCGAGCCGATGCGGCCGTCCACGGTCGAAACGTTGACGGTGATCACGCCCACGCCCACGCCCGGAAGCTGGCTGTGCACATAGAGGTTCGGGGCATCCTTGGCGGTGATCTCCACATCGCCGGTGAGCACGTCCACCTGCCGCGCGGTCAGTTCGGCGCGGGTCGCGTCGAGCACCATGCCGTTTGCGTGCAGATTGCCGATGCCCAGCAGGGCCACGCTGACCGTGGAGGCCAGCGCCTGCGCATATGCCTTGCCCGCCGTGGAGGCCGAGAGCTTCAGGCCGTTCGCCGAGGTGATGGTCATGCCGCCGGTGATCGCAGCGGTGTTGTCCACCTCGGAGGTGGCGTCGGCCACATTGGTGTTGACGTTTCCAAGCAGGCTGACGCTCACGCCGCTTCCGGCGCTGTTGCCGCCGACCGTCGCCTTTGCGCCGGCGCCCTTATAGTCGCTGGTGATCTCCAGGGAGCCGAAGTCGTAGACGCCGTTTCCGTTCATGCCCGCCCACAGCTCATCCGCCGCGTCTGCAAGCGCGGTGTTGACCGTGATGCGCAGCGCGGAGACATCCACCTTCACCGTACGGCCCTCAGCGGTCGCGCCGCCAGCGCCCACGACGCTGATCTTCGCAGCGCCGGTGGTCTTGAGCGTTCCGTTGCCGCCGGCCTTGGCCGTCGCACGGGTGTTGGTATTGGCCTTGGCGGTGTTGGTGGTCACGCTGCCCAGCGCGATATCCGCCGCCGAGCCGCCCGGGGCGACCTTGGCCGTCGCGTCGTTGTTGTAATCCGCGAGCAACGTGAGCGTTCCGGCGGACACACTGCCGCCGCCCAGCTCCAGATTGGCGCTCAGATCCGCCTCTGCGCTCGCGATGGTCTGCATCAGGGCCACATTGACGAGCGTGGTCGTCGTGCCGACCTCCACGTCCGCCAGCGCGCGGATCGCACCCCTGGCCTGGATGGTCAGGGCGTTCGCGATCTCCAGCACGCTGCCCACGATCGAGGCCGCGCTGCTGTGCGCATTGCGCGCAAGCGCCGTATTCGCCCCGATGTTTGCCACCTGTAGATTGACGTTGGGCCCGCCCGCCGCGCCGACGATCGAGTGCGCGCCCTTGCCGTCCGCCTCCTGGTTGACCAGGGCCTCGACCAGCATCGAAGGCGCCGTCGCCTTCACGCCCTCCACCTTGGCCAGCTGCGTACCATGCTGGTTGGCGGAGGCGACGTTCACTGCGATGGCCACGCCGCCAAAGGACAGGCCGGCAGTGGTCACTCGGGCATCCGCGTCGGCATTGACGAGCGCGCGCACGCGCATCTCGCCGCCGGAGGTGATGCTGGGCAGTTCTCCGCTGCCCGCGCGCTCGATGAGCGCGTTGGTGGTGGTGGATACGTTGGCGATGCCGATGTTCACCCGCACGCCGACGGCGTTCAGGCTCACGCCGCCCAACGACGGCTCAACCAGCGTGACCGCGCGCGCGAGTGCGTCGGAGAGCACTTCAATGCTGGCCGCGCGCACCGTCGCCCCTGCCGGGAGCGACATCCTGGCTTCGAAAGCACCCTGCGCATAGGCGTAGCCGGTCATCACGCCGACCGCCACGCCACTCACATTCAGATTCCGAATGGTGGAGGCGGCATTGTTCACGCCTTCGGAGAGCACGCGCAGCGCGCCGCCGATCTCGGCGCTCTTCGCCGCCATGACGGCGGTGTTTTCCACCCGCGCATAGGCCGCCGCCACGTTGACGCCCACGCCGATGGCCGCGCCTGCGCCGTGCAGCAGCTCGACTTCCGCGATGTTCGCGCCTTCTCGTGGATCGACCTGCGCCCTGACGCGTACGCTTGCGGCCCTGACCGAAACATCCTGAACGATTGCATGGTTGCGCGAGCGGTTCAGGGATACGATGGTGCCCACGCCCACGGTGATCGCGCCGGCATCCAGGCCATAGAGCTTCGCCGGCGTTGCAGTGGTCAGCCACGCCTCGACCAACATGTCGTTTTGCGCGCTGACACTGCCCGTGCCCAGAATCCTGGCTTCGTTGAGCGCGTCGTTATCCGCGATGGCCACGTTGGCCGCCGCAGAGATTGCGCCCACGTTGCCGGACATTGTCGTCGCTTGCGCAACGGCGTTGCTGCGCTCGTTCTCACGCCCGGCGTAGACATACAGGTTGCCGCCTGCGGAGACGGTCGCGCCCGTAGCGTCGATCCACGCGGCGTTGCTTGCGCGCATCTGCGCATAGGCGACCGACACACCCACTGCAATGGCCCCGGCAGAGGCCCTGTACAGGTCGGCGGTGGCCAGCGCGTCCACGATTCGGCCCTCGACCGTGATATCGCCGTTTGCCTGGACGTTGTGCCGGTAGATCGCCGCAACCGCGTCGCTCCTGTTGAAGGCGAGCAGCGCGTTTCCGCCGACGGAGATCGCGCCGGCCACGAAGCCCAGCGCCGTCGGTTCGGCCAGCGAGGTCAGCTCATTGCGCACCTGCACGCCATTGGCGGCCTGCACGCTGCCGGTCTGCTGCGCTGCGCTTCCCGCGACCGCGTCGCCCTTCGGCGTCGCGCCCACGTAGGTATAGATCTGCGATTCGTCAATGGCGACGCCCACGCCTACGCCCACGGCGACGCCGCCGACCGTCGCGCCCAGCAGCGCCGCGCGCGCCGAGGTGACGGAATCGGTCTGGACGAGGACGTCCTGAGCCGTCACGCTCACGCCCTGGCCGATCAGCGTGCGGCTGCTGACGCGGTTGATCGCCAGCGGGAGCGCCGGATTGACGCTCACCGCGCCGCCGCTGAAGGCCGCCGCCGCCGCCAGGCCCTTATAGGTCAGTTCCGTGGCCACATCAACCGCGCCGCTGCTGCTCACGCTGCCATTGCCCGTGATGCCGTTGACCACGCTGCCGCTGGCGTTCACCACTGCGACCGGCACGCCCACCGCGACGAAACCGCCGCTGGCTGCCAGCGTAGCCGCCAGCACGTTGGTGTGCTCCATCTTCGCGCGGATGTTCACAGCCTTGGAGGCCAACACGCTGCCCGCGAGTTCGGCCCGGATGGCATCCTCCAGCGAGATCACCGCGGCTGAAACGGACACGCCGACGTATCCGCCCGCGCCCGTGACCGACAGAGCGCGCACGCCATAGGTATCGAGATTTTCGCCCAGCGCCTGCGCCAGGCCTTCAGTGATGCCCTGCGCCTCTTCGCTCTGCTGGTCAGGCGAGACCGAAGAGGAGATCGCCTTGACCGTCACTTCGCCGCCCGCCGTCAGGCATGCGCCGCTCTCGACGATCGCCTCGACGCTGGAGTAGGTCACCGCTACGGCCACGCCCGCACCGACGCCCGCCGTGCCGCCGATGCCGATGGTTCCGGCGATCATGTCCGCCGTGAGCGTCTGCTCGGCCAGCACGTTGATGTTCCCCGCAGCCTCGACGATGCTTCCCGCACCGACCGTCGCGCCCGTCCTGTTGAACGGATCGTGACCGCGCGCGATGGTTCCAAGGCCTGCGGCAGCGTTCAGGTCCTGATTTGCGTCGCTGTCGACTGCAAAGTCCTCGCCCTCGCCCTTGGCGCCGTCGCCCGTCGCGGTTTCAAATTCATCGGACACATAGCCGTCCGTGATGTCGACGCCGTCCGCATCGCCGACTTGCATGTCCTTGGTGCTCTGTCCGTCGCCGGCCAGGTCCTCGGCCAGCGTCATGCTGTCAAGATCTCCCTGCGCCGCGTCGTGTCCGGCTTCAAAGGCCTGCATCAGCGCCTCAACATCCAGACCGCCCGAAGTGCAGTTGCCGGAAGCGTCGGTCTGCATCATCAGGCTGTCGTGCGCATCCTGCTGCAGCTTTGCGCCGATCACGGTGACCATGACCGTCGCGCCCACGCCGACCGCGCCGGCGCCGGCGCCGCTGCCCGCATAGCTGGCCACATTGCGCCTGGCCTGCGCGTCGATGTTCGCATCGCCGCTGAGCGCATAGACGGCGTTGCCCGCGCCGATGCGCGCCTCGACCGTGTTCTTGAGCACGTTCACCATGGCCGTCACGCCGACTGCCGCAGTGCCCGTGGCCGAGAGCGTGGCCGCCTCGCCGAAGAAGTCGTAATTGTCAATGGAGACGACGTCGATGCTCGCGCCGCGCAGCGTCGTTGCGTCGCCGGTGCGCGCGCGCGTCGCCGTCTTGGATACCGTGACCGATACCGAGCCGCTCACTGCGGCGGCGGCGGAGACGCTCGCACCGTTGGCAGCGGTCACCACATCTTCCCTGGAATCCGCCCGGATGCTGACCGAGCCGGCGCCGGCGTTCAGCGAAGCGCCGCTGCGGACGCTCGCATCCGTCGCGCCATTGAAATAGGTGACGATCGCGACCGGGCTGACCGCCGCCGCGCCGACGCCCGCAGACGCCGCCGCACCGATGTTGTGCAGCTTCGTATTGCCGGCCGCCTTCACTTCGATGCCCTGCCCGGCGGTCATGCTGCCGCCCGCCTCAGCGATCACCGAGGCGTTGAAGACCAGCGCGCTCACTTCCGGGGCGACGGCCGTAGTGCCGACGCCAAATCCAAGGCCTGCCAGCGCCACGTTGTCATCCGCATTTGCGATGACGCGCATGCCCTTCATCGCAAACGCCGCGCCGCCATCGCCCATTCTGGCCTCGACGCTGTTTCCGATGACCTGCACGACGACCGTGCCGCCCACGCCGACCGCGTTGCCAATGCTCAGCGAGCCCGCGAAGTTATATAGCTCTGTTTCCCCGTCGGATTCTACGCTCGCTTCCTGCTCTTCGCCGGAACCCTCGGCCTGTGCAGGCGCGCCTTCCGCCGTGCCTGCATTCTGGGACGTTGTGGCGTTGATCTTCACGCCATCGCCCACCTGCGCGAGGATGCGGTTCTTGACCACGGCGGTATTGACCACACCGGTCACCGCCGCCGTGCCGGCCGCGAGCGCGCCGCTGACCGAGCCCATGTATACGCGCATGTCGCCCGTTGCGCTCACAGCCACGCCGCGGCGGCGCTGTTCGCGGTTGGGAATCTCGATGCCCATCTGACTGACGCCGGAGACCGCCGGCATGCTCGTGGCCGCATAGCCGATCAGATCGGCCAGATCTCCAACCCTGGCGGTGATGGCGTTCTCCACGACGATGGTGTGGGCCGTCGCGCCCGCGCTCGCTGCGCCCGTGGTCGCGCCGACCGCCGTGCCGATCGAGCCGATGATGCCCGACGCATCCGCAACCACGCCCACGGAGTCATCCGCGCGCACGGTCACTGCATTTCCAAGCTCTGCGGTGGCTTCGGTTTCGCTGACGACAGTGATCACCGTGCCCGAGAGCATGGCCGTGCCAGTGCCCGCGGAGCCGGCCGCCAGCACGTCGAACGAGCGGTTTTCCGCCAGCGCGCGCACGAGCACATTGCCGGTCCTTGCGATCAGCTTGGCGCGGTCGCCCACCCTTGCGATCACAGACTGGTCAAACAGGTGGGTGTTGACGCTCGCGCCCACGCCCAGCGTAGCTCCGCTGCCCGTGGCGGCCAGCATGGCCTGGATGAATTCCGTCTCGTTATCCGCAAGGATCTGGATGTGCCCATTGAGGGCGTTCAGTTCGCTGTCCTGCATCACCTGCGCCAGCGTCTGGGATTGGGTGATCGCCACGCCGATGACGCCCGCCGCAGTGGCCGCCGAAGCGCCCGCGCCCGAGGCGGAGGCCAGGATGTTGAGAAGCTGATCCCTGCTCGTTGCCTGCACGAGGATATCCTTTGCGGTGATGACAGCCTTGCTCCCCGCCTGCGCGATGGAGCGGTTGTTGTTCACCAAAGCGGCGACGGTGCCGCCGACCGCAGCCTGTCCGCCGATGCCGAGGCCCGCGCTCACCGAGATGAGCGTAAGCTTGGTCTCGTTTTCCGAGGTGAGGGCAAACACGCCGTCGGCGTCCGTCTGAATTCGCGCGCCGTCACCCACGGTGGCCTCTGCCGCCGTGTCAGTCACGATCACATTCACGCTGCCGCCGATGGTCGCTCCGCCCGCGCCGGTAGCCACGGCGTCCGCCGTGGTCACGGCCCAGATGCCGTTCTTGGCGCGCGCGCCGACCTTCACATCGCCCGTGGCCGTCACAGTGCTTCCATTGCCGACGCCAGCCGCCACATGGTCCTGCTGGTAGGCCGCTGCGATGGTCGCGCCCACGCCCACCTTGGCCGTGGAGCCGGAGATGGCGCCCGCGATCACGCGCGAGGTCGCCTCGCTCTGCGCCTCCACGTTCAGGCTCTGGCCGTCGGCGCCCTCCTTGAGCACGAGCGTCGCATTCTGGCCGATCTGTGCCCGCACGTCGTTCTCCGCCAGCAGCATGGCCACCGTTCCGGCGACCGCCGCCGCGCTGGTGACGCCCGCCTGGATGCTTCCGGAGACTGCCTCGACGTAGTAGTTGACCGTGGCGAGGTAGTTGATCATATCCAGCACGTCGATCAGGTTGTCCGTGCCGAAGGCCGTCTCAAAGCTGGTGCCGCTCAGGTTGCTGATGTCGCTGTCGACGGTCAGGTTAAACAGGCCCTTGTTCGTCTCCTCAGTCGCGTTGACGGTGAACAGGTAGGACTCGTCGAACGGGAACTTGTACAGGCTCTCGTCGATGATCTCGCGCTGCGCCTGCACCTTGAGCGTATCCGCCTCGATACGGACGCCGTCGCCCACGAGTGCATGGGTGGCGTTGTTGGCGTACAGCAGCGCAAACGCCGCGCCGAAGCCCAACGTCTGTCCGCCGCCCACGCTCGCGCCCAGCGCGCGCACCGCCAGCTTGCCCGCATCGCGCGCCGTGACGGAAACGTCCTGCGCGATGACCTGCGCATCCTGTGCGATGGTAGCGATGGCCTCCGCCTGTGCGACCAGCACGGACACGGCGCCCGCCACGTTCAGCGTGCCGCCGGCGCCGGTGGCGACCGCCGGGGCGACCGCCTGTGCGCTCATGTAGGCCGGATAGTCGCCATCCAGGTTCTGCGTGCTCACTGCCGCCACATCCAGCATGCCCTGCGCGTTCACATTGCCGCCGAGCGTGGCATGCGCCTTGTTGCGGTTGATGGTGATGGCAACAGCCGTGCCCACCACGTTGGCCTGTTGGGCCGTGGTGATGGTCGCGCCGGAAGCGCGGGTGCGGAAGTTGGCGCGGTTTTCGGCCTGCACTTCCACTTCTCCGCCGGAGATGATGCTGCCCGTGACCTCGGCCAACGCCTGATGTTCGCTGTAGGCAACGCCCACAGCCGCCGCGACATTTACGCTGTTCTGCGTGGTTGCAGTGGCGTTGGGCTGCGCGGCGCTGCCGCTCTGCGCATTTGCGGCGGCGTTGGCGCTCTGCGAGGAGTCTGCCGCGCGCGCGCTGATCTTGTCCAGATCGATATTGAAGGCCCGGAGCAGGTTGTTCGAGAAGGGGATGCTGGAGCTGAGCTGCTTGGTCTGTCCCGCGACCGAGCCGATGATGGAGCACGCCTTGGGATTGAGGGCGTTGACCAGGTCGGAGCTCAGGTTGCTCTTCTCCATGTTGGGGCTGATGAAGCTGAGGCCCTCGCGGAACTTCTCCAGCAGGCGATTGAGGTCGCCGCCGACGCTGGTGGCCAGCGTATAGACTTCATCTATATTGCGGGTCTGTGCAAACAGCCGCACGCTGCCCGCCGCATTGACATCGCCATACACCGCCGCCTTGACGTCGCTGCTCATCAGCGCCACGGCAACCGTCGCGCCGACGGATGCCCGCGCGCCCGCGGAGAACGCCTTGCCGGAAGTGTAGGAATCACCAGACTGCAGCGCCTGCACCGCCACGTTGGCGGTCTTGGCGTTGCCATTCTCATCCTCAAGATAGGTATCGATCGTGTCGGCGGTATTGACCGTGTTCACCTTCGCGCCCTGGTCCACCACGGCTGCGACGGTGTTGTCCACGATGGCCACGGCCACCGAGCCATCAAAGGAGATGTCCTTGGTGTTGGTGCCGGCCAGGGCCCGCTCCGCCATCTGCTTGTAGGCCTGCGAGGAGGCAGAGTTGCCCAGCGTGGGGATGGCGTTGAGGCCAGCGGCACGACGCCCGATGGGATCGCTGCCCGCTATGGCGATGGTATCCACATCCCCGCGCATGCGCGCAAGCATGTCCAGCGCGCCCGCGCCGTCCACCGTGCGCTGCGCACCCAGCTTGGCGGTAACGCTGCCGTTGACGAGGCTCATGGCAAAGGACGCGCCCACGCCCACGGAAGTGCCCGGCTTGTTGATCGTGCGCATCTTGGCCGCAAGGCCGAGCGACTTGTCCGCAGAGCCGCTGGCGGTGGTATAGACCTTCTGCGCCTCATCCGCGTGGAGGACGACGTCGCCGCCGGCCACCTCGACGGGCGCGGCGCTCGCGGCAATGATCGCCTCAGAGATGCCGTCAACCAGCGTGATGGCCGCCGCGCCCGCGATGCCCACGTTGGAAGCGCCCACGCCCGAGATGGCCTGCGTGGAGATCCTGTGGCCCACGCCGTCCAGCTCGCTGCCGCTGCCAAACTTCGCTGTCAGGAGGTTGATCAGGCCCGTGAACATCTGCTCGCCAGCGAGCTGTATCTGCGTGAGCGCCATCTCGCCCGCCTGGTTGCGCACGGCCAGCTGGCCGTTTTGCAGGGAGAAGGTGAACTGCCAGGCATTCGGGTCGGTCAGCGCGCCGAACAGGTTGCCCACGAGCATGTCCGCCGCGTCCTGATAGATGGAGGCGGTGGTCGAAGCGGCCTCCTCGCCCATCATCCTGGCCGTGATCTGCGCGACAACAAAGTCCTTGATCTCGGCCATGCTGCTCTGGTCGGCCTCGATGCCCAGATATTCGTTGAGCTTTTGCTGCTCTTCCGGCGTGATCTGCTGGCCGGCGGCGAGCGCAAAGGCGAGCTCGGTCATCTCGTGTTCATAGAGGGTCTGCTCGCAATAGGCGTCGATCTGGCCGATCAGGTCTGCGACGAGCGCGGCGCATACATCGCCGTAGAGGGCGCTGTCAGGCGCCTGCTGCCCAGTATAGTGGGCGCGCAGAGCCTGCCGCACATACTCCTCCATGGCGTATGCGTGCTCGGCGGTGATGGTCTGTTGTCCGGCCTCCCAGGTAGAGAGGATCAGCGCGTCGATGCGCTCCTCCAGCGTGGTCTCCTCTCCATCCTTCCACAGCGCCAGGTCGATCAGCTCTTCGACATAGTCCTGCATGCGGAGGGTCTCCGCCTCCGTCCATGCGTCGCTGCCCTTCTTTTGCAGCTGGACGAACTGGTTGACCGTTCCGCCTTCGAAGGCGCCGTCTCTTGCGCTGTTGATGACCTCTTCGACGCTGCCGTTTTCAATGAGGAAGAGCACGAGGTTCTCAAACGCCTGATTCAGCGATTCGGCCTCTTCCTTTTCATAGATCTCCGCCGCCACGGTCAGGGACCTTGCCGTGACGCTGCCCGTGCCCATATAGGCGAGGTTGCGGTGCGTGACGGTGTTGATGGCCACGGCCACGCCCACGCCGCTCAGGCTGTCAGTGGCGCTCGCATCGGCCTTGACGATCGCGTCGGTGTCGTTGCGGGCGAGGATGACCACATCGCCCAGTGCGGCGACATCGTTGCCGTCATGGATCTTTGCGCTGGCGAGATTCTCCTGGAGGTTCACCGCCATGGCCGCGGCGATCTGTATGGAGCCCTCGGAGGTCTGCGCCTGCTGGCGGTTCGCCGCCGCATTGGCGACGTTGGCCTGGTTGACATTCTTGGTGTTGACGTCGCCCGCGAGCGACGCGCCGCTGGCCAGCGCCTTGTCGGCCTGCTTGTCGGCCTCGGTCTGACCAGTGGCACCCTCCTTGCCGGACGGCTGCGAGGTGCCGTCGATCATGCCCGTGACGTCCCCCTGCGAGGCCGTCGGAGGCGTGCCCGCGCCGCCGGAAGAACCGCCGGTGGTGCCGGTGGGAGAGGGCGCGCCATTGGTGGAAGCCTTGATCGTCTCTTCAAAGCGGCTGACGGAATCCGCGTAGACGGTCACATTGCCGCCCGCGTCCATCGCTCGCTTGACGTCCGCCGTGGCGCTGTCGTTGATGACGCTCACCGCCACAATCGCGCCCGCCGCGGCCCGGCTGCCAACCGCCGCCGCGTCCCCCGTGAACGTGCGCTCCATGAAGTTCGACGCTTCGACGAGGATATCCCCGGCCGTCTTCGCCGTCTCAGCGCTCGTGCCCAGATATGCCTGGACCATCACGCCTGTGACGTCCGTGGCCACCGCGGGGGTGACGGAAACGCCGCCCGCGGCGCCGGCGCCCGCACGCGTCTCCTCCGTGCCGGCGAACGACGCGGAGATGCTGAGGCTGTCCAGAGGCTGTTTGTTGTTGAAGGTTACGCCATCCTCGACGATGGCGGACACGTCCACGCCGATGACGCCGACCGCAATGCCCGCGCCGACGCCGAGGCTATCCTTATTATATTGCGGGGCGTCCACCAGCGGGATCTGAACGAGCGGCAGGTGGATGGCCTTGCGCACGCGCTTTCCGCTGGCATCGCCAATGGTCTCAAAGCTGCCGGCGACGTTTGCCGCCACGCGCACAGGGCCTTCGACGCCATAGACCCCCGTGCCGGCAAGCCGCGCCTCGTTGCGCACCGCGGCAACGTGCACCGCAATGGCGCCGGCGAGGCCCAGCTCACTGGTGTTGGGGATGTGACCCGCCTTCGCGGCGGCCCACGATTCCACGCGGCGGCTGTCGGCGGTCACGTCCAGGCCATCTCCCGCGTTGATGAAGCCGTTTTGGATGATGGCGCTCACATCGTGGTCGAACACGCTGATGACCCCGCCCGCGCCCGCGGCGTTGTTGCTGGGCTCGGCATATGCGGTGACGACGCCCACGCCAGGCATCGTGACCAGGGAGGAATTCTCATACAGGGAGCCGTCCGCACGGGCGGCGCTGGTGGTCTCGCCCCAGGCGCGCACGCGGAGCTCTTCTGCCGCCTTCACGCTTCGGGTCGTATCGATCAGGGCGCTGACGGCGTTGTCGATCACCGCCACTGACAAGGCGCCGATGAACTGCGTCGAGGGCGAGCTGGGCAACGGTTTGGCCGGCTCCGTGCCCTTGTCGAACTTCTGCGCCAGCAAGTTGCTGCCCGTCGCGCCGCCCACGATCTTGGAGAGCAGCCCTCCGGTCTCCAGCGGCACAAAGCCGAGGATGCGCTCGATGAGGCTCACCGCGCTCTGCACGGTGACCTTCTGCGTTTGCAGGACGTTCTGTCCGTTTTCGTCGATCGCATAGGTGCTGACCGCCGAGGAGATGGCATAGGTGCGCGTATGCACCATGCCGTCCGCCTCGACCGCAACTGCGCCGCCGTTGCTGATCAGGCTGGCGTTCTCCAGCACCTCGGCCTTCGTATCGCCCAGCACGATGTTTACGCCGAGGAACACGCCGCTCTTGGCGTGCCACTGGAGCACGTCCGAGGCCGTGGCCACGCTGGCCGCGTAGGAGTGCGTGCGGCTGCGCGCATCCACGCGCAGGTCGCTTGCGGAGGTGATTTGGGCGTTGCCGTTTATGATGGTCTTCGTATCGACAAGCAGTACGTTGCCGATCAGAGAGAGGTTGAACTTGGGGAAGCTGCCCTGGTCGTAGCCGTTGACGTAGGTCTGCGTATCGCTCTTGAAGGTCGCGCCCGCGCCCGCGGTCACATTTCCACCCACGGTGATCTCCGCGTCGGCCTTGGCAAAGCTGAAGGACAGCGGGATCAGCGCCAGCAGGTCCGTGGTGTCAAACTCGGTGAAAGTGCTCGCCAGCGCGTGCACGAAGCCCTGCTGCGCCAGGATGCTGCCGTTGATGTCGATGGTCGACTTGGCGACCTTGGCGAGGACGAAGTGCGGAACGTCGAAGCCCGTCGGTTCAAAATACGCGCCCGTCTGCTCCGTCATCGCGCGCAGGTCCACCAATCCCTGGGCCGTGATGTCCGAACCGGCGGCGACGGAGATCGTCGCCGTCTCGTCCGCCTGCACGAAGTCAAAGCCGAACTCCAGGTTCTGGCCGGTCAGTTCGTCCTCAACGATGCTCGCAGACACGTCCAGCGCCGTGGTGTCCTTCGACTCCGCAAGCAGGATGACATTTTCGCCGCTGACCTTGCCGAGAATCTCGATTTGCGGCGCGATCACGAACACATTCAGGCCGTTCGCCTGCAGCCGCTCGATCGAGGCCTCCTGCGCTCGGATCAGCAGGTTGGACATCATCGGGTCGCCCGTGACGGTCACCGAGAAGGCCACTTTGCCGTCGTTGAACAGGCTGTCGGAGAGGATGTAATCGGTGAACGACTGCCCGACGATCGAGGTATTGTCGTTGTACAGCGTGATCTCCTGTTTGTTCTCCAGCAGGTCGGTATAGGCGTCGATGCCGTTGAGCTGGACCTTCAGTTCCTGCCGCAGCGCCAGCGCGTTTTCCGTAGGCGTGGTGATCGAGCCGAGGATGCCATCCAACAGCCTCATCGACGCCTGCGTCTGCATCGTCAGCGTCGAACCGGAGAACCCGATCCTGTCCTCATAAGGAAGGAACTCGATGCCATCCTTCGTCGCAGCGAGTTCGCCACTCAGATGTACGCGATCAAACCCCGCCTCATCTTCGACGGAGACGTTCGCACCGAAGAGGTTGTAGTATGCCGCAGTCGTGTCGATGTGGATCGTATCGTCGCCCGCGCCGCCGCGGATGACGATCTCGCTCAAGAGCGCGTCGGTGTCGGTGCCCGAGCGATTCTCAAAGATGTAGTCGATGATCGCGCCGAGTGCCAAACGTCCATAGAGCATGCTCATGCCGCCGGACACGTTGGCCTCATCCGCGCCGTCGCCCAGGTCGATCTCGATGTCCGTGCCGCCCAGGTCCAGGTCGAAGCTGTAGAGCATCGCCGCAGCGCCCGTGCTGGGATCCACGACCTCGCCCATCTCAGCGCCGAAGGCCATGGTGTTGATGACCTTCACGTCCACCACGTCGTCTCCGGCGCCGGTATGCACCGTGACCACGCCGCGCTTGCCGGCCGCAGCCACGACGTCATTCATGACCTCGTCGACCTTCTGCGTGACCAAGCCCGCGAATTCTTCCACGGAGCCGATCTCATGCGGGGACGCACTGGCGCCGCCACCGGAGGCAGGCTGCTCGATGACCGTCGTATTCACGACGTCCTGCACGACGTCCCCCCGGATGCCCACCTGTGAAGTCGGCTCCTGCTTGACCGTGACTGCGACCGTGTCGTCTCCCGCGCCGGTATCCACTGTCACGGTTTGTACGTTGTCGATCTCGACGCCGACGTTGTCATCGGCCTGCGTGCCATAATAGGCAAACCTGTCCGCGTTGGCTGCGCTGATTTTGCTGTTCAGGCCGAGGTAGATGCCGGCCAACAGCGTGTTGAAGCCGTCAAAGCTCATATTGCCGTCGATCACGGCCCGGCCGCTGCCATCCGCGGTCGGCGTCTCCTCGCCGCTCTGCAGCGCATCCGCCGCTACGATGGAGATGTTGGCGATGATCGCCTCCGCCGGCTTGCCGATGAAGTCGCTGATCGCATCCGTGAGCAGCGTCTTGAGCGTACCGTCGCCCGTGCTGCTCATGTCCACGCCGCCCTCGTAGTTGCCCTCGCCGACGGTCACGCGGATGTCCACAATGCCGCCTGGCGCCGCGGGCAGGTTCGTGCGCAGATGCTCCACCGCGCCCAGCAGGGCGTTGGTGATGGCGTTGTTGGCCGTGTCGTTGATGTAGAGCGTGTCTTCCAGGAGCTGGCCATTGATCGTCAGGGAAGCGCTGCCGGCGCTCACGAAGTAATCCTCTTCGCTCTCCACTTCGCCGTTGTCCACCGGCGGCTGTTCCGCTTCGCCCGCGTTGCCGTCGGCGAGGGTGCTGGTCATCTCGTTGCCCTGTCCATCCTGCGCGGTCGCGCCGAGCATATTTGCCGGTGAAAGCGCCGCTAAGACCAGACCATCGGTCTGGTCCATGCCCAGGACGGTCGATGTGGTCATCCCTTCGAGCTCCGTCGTGGGCTCAGTAGACGTCGGCTCTGTCGTTGCAGGCTCTGTCGTCGTCGGTTCTGTCGTCGCGGGCTCCGTCGTCACAGGCTCCGTCGTCACAGGCTCTGTCGTCACAGGCTCTGTCGTCGCAGGCTCCGGCGTCGCAGGCTCTGTCGTCACAGGCTCTGTCGTCACAGGCTCCGTCGTTGTCGGCTCCGTCGTCACAGGCTCCGTCGTCACAGGCTCCGTCGTCACAGGCTCCGTCGTCACAGGCTCCGTCGTCACAGG
>CALVNS010000097.1 GCA_944349855.1 uncultured Eubacteriales bacterium
CGGCGGGACACCTCGAAGTGTTCTGCCAGCTCCGGCGCGGTGACCTTGTCCCGCTGGAGCAGCAGGGACAGAATGACGATCAGCCGATCCAGTTTCATTACGCCACCGCCTTTCATCGTTCTATCTGCATTATAGCACAGGAACACGACAGCTGTCTGTCATGTTTGATAGAGAATTGCAGTGCCGTACGTTATGTGATATCATGAAATCTATCATAGCAAGGGAATGGAGTACAGCGAAAACAATGCAGATTAGGGAAATTATCAACGATAAAAAACAGTATCTCGACCTACTGCTGTTGGCGGATGAGCAGGAGGATATGATTGACCGTTATCTGGAGCGGGGAACGATGTATGTTCTGGAGGAGGACGGCGTCAAGGCGGAGTGTGTCGTGACAGATGAAGGCAGCGGTGTGCTGGAACTAAAAAACATCGCAGTGGAACCAGCGTTTCAAGGGAAAGGCTATGGGAAAGCTCTTCTGGGCTTCCTTGTTCAAACCTATGCAGGACGCTATGTGATACTGCAGGTAGGCACTGGGGACAGCCCTTCCACCATTCTGTTTTACGAGGCTTGTGGTTTTTGCCGGCACCATCGGGTCAAAAACTTCTTCACTGATTACTACGATCATCCAATCTATGACAATGGTGTGAGACTGGTGGATATGGTATATCTGCAAAGAAAACTTTAAAAACAGACATTCCTCCGCACCCGACTGCGGAGGAATGTCTGAACCTTCTTGTGCAGTCTTACCTCTTCAGCAAGTTGTTTGTTTTCCTCCTTTGTGCGATCGGGCAGTGGAACAACTTGCAGTTCTGTCTCTGGCTCGCTGATATACAATTCCTCACATGCGCGCTGTGCTTCGATCAGTGTGTTAATCGCCTGCTCGGTCGCGCGGAACAGCGTCAAGTACATTTTTTTGTAGTCCGGCATACTATCACCTCAAATTTATAATAACCTGAAATAGGTTAAAAGTAAATAACCTGTTTTAGGTTATGGCATACTCACCTTGAGGTGAATGCCATGAACAGATTACGGGATTTGCGAGAGGATGCCGACTTGAATCAAACGCAGGTTGCCAAATATTTAGGGATGTCGCAAACCGGTTATTCCAAATATGAGACCGGAGAAAACGATATTCCGACACAGGTTTTGATCAAACTGGCAGGGTTTTATAAAACTACGACAGATTACATTCTGGGTATCAGCGATCGCAGGGATCCGATATAATTGCAAAGCGGTACGGAACACTCCGTACCGTTTTGCTGTTTTATGGGATTACAGCTCGCCCTCCATATACCGGATCAAGTCATATTTCAGCACGCGAATTTGTCCGCGTTTGCCGATGCGGCGGCTGGGCAGCTCGCCCGTGCGGATGATCTCATACACCGTGTTCCGGCCGATGCCGAGCACATCGATCACCTCGGGCACGGTCAGCATCAGCGGCAGGTCATCATAACAGGTGCAGCGGTTGTTAGTCATGTCGCTTATCCCCTTCTCGCAGGGATGCAAGATAGATGCGCGTCACATCCTCGCGCTCATGTCCCAGCAGACGAGATACGTGCTGGCAGGCGGCGTGCTCGTCCAGCCCCTGCTTGCGGCAGGTCAGATATTGCTCGACCGCGTATGTATGGCGCAGGCCGTGGCAGGTCAGCGGACGGTGCCGGTCAGCGATCTGTACGGCGTCACGGTGCCGGTAGAGGAAGCACTGGAAGCGGTTGATCGCGAGGTCGGTCGGTGTGTCGTCTGACACGAACAGCTTATGCCCACGCGGCGTTTGCCGCAGCATGGCTTCCAGTTCAAGCTGTGCGGTGCGGGGTAGGGGAACGGTGCGGACTTTGCCGCCCTTGCCCTTGATCGTCAGCTGACCCGTTTTGAGAAGTTTAAATGTCAAGGAGCTCTGCTGTAAAGAAACTAAGAATCGTGCGAAGACATGATTTCCTTGCGTATTCCTGCTGAATATGCTATCATTATATACAACGCTGTCAGGTGTTGGAATAGACCTTGGCGGCATGACAGCATAAACCAAATGCTCTGCCGCTTGGCAGAGCATTTTGCATATTTGCATATTGGCATGGAGGAATCTTCTTATGGCAGTCAGCTATAAAAAGCTTTGGAAGTTACTTATCGACAAAGACATGAAGAAGAAAGATTTGTGCGCAAAAGCAGAGATCAGCCCGGCTTCAGTTACCAAGATGGGTCGAAATGGTCATGTTACCACAGAGATACTTTTAAAAATTTGCACGGCACTAAACTGTCAAATAGAGGACATTATGGAGATTGTACCTGAAGAAAAAGAAAATTAACTTAGTGAGGTGCTGTGTGGTGTCAATATCAAGGATTTGTGTAACTGAAGAATATATTTCTTCGTTAATTCAGAATCAACAAGAAAATGAGTTCGTTGATTTTAAGCAGTATTACTACCACGATGACAAAAAATACGATTTGATTAAGGATATTGTTTCCTTTTCAAATGAAACAACTTCTGTCGATAAATACATAGTGTTTGGCGTCATCAACGGAACCTGGGAAACCGTAGGAATCGATTTGTCCACGATGCCAGATGTTTCTACAATTAATGATTTACTTCATGTGTATGTAGAGCCATTTATTTATGTTGAGGTAGGACAAATTAAATACAGCGGCAAGGATCTTGGATACATAAGAATCCCTGTAGATCGTGCCGATAGGCCTTATGTTATCAAGAAAGATTACTCTAAGCAGGGAAAAACACATCTTCGGTGTGGCGAAATATATGTAAGAAAAAATGCCAATAATTATATAGCCACAAGACGCGACTTAGATCAAATCTATAGAAATAATGGTGCATTTTTAATTTCTGTCTTTAATTCTACAATAGACATTGGTTTAGTGCAGATTCGTAACGAGAGGAAATTATTTGTACAAGTCCGAACAGTCTTGGCAAACAACACGAGTCACTCTATTAATATTTGCGGCGGAACCTGCGATATCATCACATTAAGAAATTTGACACAGTATGAATGTGTCTATTGCGAAGATAAAACTCATATGTTCTTAAATACTCCATCAACAATTGATGCCGTTCCTGTTTCCTTTTCTCCCGGAATAGAGCTACAAAAGACCTTGTATTTTTCGATTTCGACAGAAAGTGCTGAACTCCTTCTCAGAAAACAACGTGAAGAGAACCGTTTTCGTATTAAGATTGATGTATTCGATGTCAAAGGAAACAAATATACTACTCAGCCGTGTGAAATTTCACTGTGCTTTTATGGGGACACCAGTATCCTATAGGAGTCAATATGGCTATGGTGAAAGAAGTTAATATCATGAATTACTCACCTTTACGTTATCCTGGAGGGAAAAGCAGATTATCCCCCTTCATTTCCCTGTTAATACAAAAAATAAAAATTGAAAATCCGATTTATGTAGAACCGTTTGCTGGGGGAGCGGGCGTTGCGTTATCTTTGTTACTTAACTCTGTTGTAGATGAAATCGTAATTAACGATTATGACAAAGCGATTTATTCAGTGTGGAGAGCGTTGCTTACGGAAACAGATAGCTTTATAGAATTAATTCAAGATACTCCGCTGAATGTTGAAGAATGGAAAACTCAAAAGTGTATTTACGATAAACAAAACAGCAAGTACTCCTTAGAATTAGGCTTTGCGGCATTTTATTTAAATCGCACAAATCGGTCTGGGATTCTAAGTAATGCAGGCCCTATCGGTGGTTTTGATCAAATGGGCAACTATCTGATTGACGCTAGATTTAATAGGCAAGAACTTGTACGACGTATCCGTGAGATTGCAAAGCATAAATCCAAGATACATCTTTACAACAAAGATATCTGCATGTTCTTAGAAAAATATATGCCTAAATATCAAGAAAGAGCTTTTATATATTTTGACCCTCCGTATTACAACAAAGGAAAGGCATTATATAAAAACTTTTTTTCAGCGAAGGATCATAAAAGAATCTTTGAACATATTAGCAAACTTAACTGCCCTTGGCTTGTAACATATGATGATGTTCCTGAAATTCGAGAGATATATTCTTCTTATGTGGGAAAACGATATGATTTAACCTATAGCTTGGCCAATAATGGAAAGAAATCAGAGCTTATGTTTTTGAGCAATGATGCTCTTTGGCCCAGTGAAGCAGAGCTAAAGAAAAGGCGAATTGCGATCAATTTGCGAGGTGAAGATAATGGCGAATAATCGTTTTAATGAGCTTGTTACAACAGATGAGTTGTTTCGCTTGATTCAGAAAGATAATTTTGTCGGTTGGGTATTTTCGATAGATTATGATAATGCATTAGTTGTAACGAATGACGCATGGAAGCATGCCGTGAAAGGCATTCCGCATAATGCTTTTCTGCTTGCATCTACTTTTACCCCAGATAATTATGCAGATGTGGATGAAATGGATCGTGAAGTTATTCTTCTTCGAGTTATGGGTACTTGTAAATTGCCCCAGGATGATGATGCTATTAAAACAAAGCTTGATAGTTATCAAAATTTGACGGAACTATATCCTACACAGGGGCGAGAAGACTTTGATGCAATTACAAAAAATAAACTGCAGTTTGGCGGTTTAACATGCAGAGTGCTTGGTACATTCTACATGAAAAATAATGAGCTCAATTTAGGAAGCGATATCGAAACTTTCTCTGTTTCTATGAGAATGGGTGTATATCTTCCTAAAGGCAATGCCCTTGAAACAATCGTAAATTATGTAGATCCGATTCGGAAGAAACGCTCTAAAGAAGAGTTCAGAGCATTGGGTATTACAACAGATGTTCCGCCCTTTAAAATTGGTACTGTAAGATATACTTCAACTGATCGTTTACATCGCGCTCAAGACGTGGATAAGGTCCCATTTCGGATTCAGCCTTCGGATTTCTTGTCCCGGCGTACGGCTGTATTAGGTATGACTCGTACCGGTAAATCTAATATGATTAAGCAGACTATCTCAGTGGTCAAGAACATCTCGGATAGATGCTCTATTCATATAGGCCAGTTAATTTATGACCTGAATGGCGAATATGCAAACGCAAATCAGCAGGATAGCGGTTCTATAGCTGAAATTTACTCAGAAGAATGTATTCGATATCGCTTGGTTCCAGCTACAGGATTTCAGCTTATATTGAATAATTTCTATGAGCAGATTGCAGATGGATACACAACTATTTGCGAAACAATTAATGAAAATCCCAACAGCTCGGCTGTGGATATTAAAACTTTTTTGAATACATCATTTGATGAACCAGACAAACAGGATTGCTCCTTGCACGACAGATGGCAGGTTAGAGTTGCTATATATAAGGTCTTACTCTATACCGCGGGTTTTGATTGTGATTCGAATTACAGAATTTCTTTTCCTACTAATAAGGATGTTAGGAATATTGTAGACAAATCAGTCAGCAGTACAAGTGATTTGACTTTAGAGCAGGCAAAAGAATGGTTTTTGAAGGCCAGAGAGCATCGTAATGACTTGCTTAGCAGTAGCAAAAAACTTTGGCTCGAAGATGATTGTATATCTATGCTGAATATGATTGCTTGCAAGAACAGTGATGACCGTTATTTTAATGGGTACAAGGTGCTTTTGGGGGCAAAGATGTATCATACCAAAGAACGGACAGTAGATGTATCTCACGAGATTTATACACACCTATGCAACGGCAAGATTGTAATACTGGATTTGTCAGTTGGTAATGCAGCTTTAAGAGAAAAGTTAAGCAAAAAGATCGCAGCATATATTTTTAATTCGTCAATGGATTGTTTTACTCGCGGAGAAACACCTCCGAATATCGTTTTATATATCGAGGAAGCACATAACCTTATCGGTAAAGAGAACAAACTTACAGATACTTGGCCCAGAATTGCAAAAGAAGGTGCAAAGTATAGGATTTCTTTAGTATATGCAACCCAAGAGGTATCTTCTGTTCATCCTAACATTCTTGCAAACACAGAGAACTGGATTGTATCTCATATAAATAGTGAGAGAGAGATTCGGGAACTTGCCAAATTCTATGATTTTGCTGACTTTGGAAAATCTTTGCTTCGCTCTCAGGATGTTGGCTTTTCCAGAGTAAAAACACTATCCAGCCCCTTTGTAGTTCCAATTCAGATTGACAAGTTTGACCCAGAGCAGATCGAGCATGAAAGGACTTCTCAATGATACAAGATATGGCTGATAAAACAACGCATATTGACATTGTTCAGAACCCTGACATTAGGAACTTCCTGGACGAATGTAATTATATGGTGCCGCCAACAGGAAATGAACTTGCGGAGATTGCGAGTAATTTCGTTTCTGTTCCACCTTGGGATAAAGAGCTACCGACCAAAGTAATAGCCATTGACGGGAGTAGCTATGAAGCCACTGTGAATCCTCAAATCCCATTTACAAGATTTGGATTTGTCAAAATCGGGCATTTGTTAATCAATAGAGATAGTTTTAAGGGATTGAATAGTGGAAGATTTGTTGATCCTTTTGAGGTTGCACGCCTTAGCGAGGATAACAGTTCATTAATCTAGATCGGAAG
>CALVNS010000098.1 GCA_944349855.1 uncultured Eubacteriales bacterium
CCTCCATTTCCGGGCTTTCGCCCCCGCCCTCGCGGGCGGGGGTACGCCGCCTCAATTTTCGGGCCTTCGCCCCGGCCCTCGCAGGGCGGGGGTACGCCGCCTCAATTTTCCGGCCTTCAGCCTCCAAATTGTAGGCGGCTAGTCGGCGCTTCGCGCCCCCCTTCCCTTCGCCCTTTGCGCCGGGGTGCAGGGGCGGGGCGTCCCTGCCGCCTCAATCGTCGCGGTGCCTCGCCTCCGCCCCGCTGCGCGTCGCGGGGGCGAGCGGGCGCTGCCGCACCCGCCGCTCGTTTCGGCGGCCTCGTCCGGGTCGCTTTGCCCCTTCGGGGCAATCGGCCCACTGGGCCGCCGCTTCCCTCCCGAGCCCCTGCCGGGGTCCGGGGCAGCGCCCCGGCGTCCTCTCGCTTCGCGCCTCCCTCGTCCTCCGCCCGTCACGTGTACTTCTGCGTGCGCTTGCCGGCCTTGTCGAAGGGATCGTCGTCCCCCGATGCGGACTTGGATGTGGACTTGGATGTGGACTTGGACGCGCCCGAAGTACGGGAGGCGTCCTTGACCGTGGCGGTCTGGGAGGAGGCGGTGGACCAGCCGGAGGACTGCTCTGTGCGCTGGGAGCCGCCCTGTGTGCGGGTGCCGGAGGCCAGCTCCACGGCGGTGAGGAAGTCCTCGTTGCGGGCGGCGCGGTCGGCCTGGGCGCGGTCGTACTCGCGGTCGTAGAGCTCCTGCAGGTAGTTGGAGACGTTGGTCTGCCGGTCCTGCTGCAGGCGGGTGAGGGTCTGCGCCAGCTGGTCGGAGAGCAGCGTGCGCTGCTGGCCGATGTCCTGGGCCTGGCGGTTGGCCTCCTGGTCCACCTGGCGCAGGGCCTGTGCGCGCTGGGCGTCGTTGGCGGCCAGGGTGGAGAGCGTGTAGCTGGAGCGGCCCATGCCGCGCTCGAGCGCGTCCAGCTCGATGCGCGCGCGCGCCTGGTCGAAGGCGGCGTTCTGTCCGGCGCGCTCGCGGTCCAGGCCGGCGAGGATGCCGGCCAGCTGCTGGGAGAGGGCGAGGTCCTGCTGCTGTTGCTGCTGCCTGGCGGCCTCGACGGCGGCGGCATACTCCGGGGCATAGCGCTGCTGGGCGATGGATAGCAGCTCCTCCTGCGTTTTGGGGGTATAGGCGGAGGAGGCGAGGCCCTGGAGGAGGCGGCGCAGGAGGTCCTCGTCCAGGAAGCGGGAGGAGAGCTGCCAGTCGGCGGTCTGGGCGGAGGAAGTCGAAGCGGAGTTGGAGGAGGAGTTGGACGTGGTGGTGGCCATCAGGATCGCCTCCAGGCGTAGAATGTGCCCAGCTGGCCGGCGGGCTCAAAGCCTGGGGCGGGCGGGGCGTCGTCGAGGGTGAGCAGCACGCGGCCGCGGCGTGGGCGCAGCTCGCCCAGCGCGCGGTAGATGTCCTCCAGTGCGGCGCGCAGGGCGCGGGCGAGCGCGGGGACGTAGCGGGCGAGTGCGGCGGGCGAGGCCAGCTCGCGCTCGGAGGCGGCGGGCACGGCCGGGGGTTGCAGTTTTGTCATGAGCACCTCCCAGGGGGGGATCGGGTGAGGGATCAGGCGAGGGTTTCGTCTTCGGCCTGGAGCTCGAACCCGCCGGGGATGCGCCAGAAGCGTGCGTCCTGGCCGCTCAGGCACAGGCGGAAGCGCACGCCGCGCAGCGGGAAGCGCAGGCAGTAGGCGCGGCCCTGCGGGTGCAGGCAGACGGCGCGCTCGATGCGGCCGCGCTCGGTCTGCAGGGCCAGGCGCAGGCATAGGCCCTCCTCGCCCTGGGCGAAGAAGCGCACGAGGAAGCCGTCCTTGCGCTTGCGCTGGGCGTCGCCGCCGAGCCAGCCGGTGGTCCAGGCGAAGGAGACGGGCAGGCCGTCGTGGCCGTAGGTCACGCCGTAGCGGTAGACGCGGCAGGGGTCGAGGCTGGAGGTGAAGTAGACGCCGTCTGCGCCCTGGAGGAAGGCGCGCACGCAGATGCCGCGGCGGAGCATGAACGTCTCGCGCAGGATGTCGTATTCGATCACGGCGTCGTTGTGGCCCGAGCCGGCCAGGGCGAGGGCGAGGTAGTAGACGTGGCCGTGCTGGACGGCGCAGGCATTTTGGAAGGATGCGCCTTCCAGGGCGTCGCACAGGGCGTCCTTGGCCAGCAGGCGGGCGCACACGCCGTCGTAGAGGGCGATTTCGCCGCCGGACAGGTAGAACATGGCCGCGCCGTCCACGGCGACGGTATCGGGGGCGTCCGGGGCGTCCGCGCCGTAGGCCGGGGTGATGACGAAGGAGGAGGGGTCAGCGCCGCGCAGCTGGTAGATGCTGCGGGTTTTGAGCGCGAGCAGGTAAGCGCCCAGGGGCTGAAGGGCGACGAAGCGGTCGCCGTCCCAGGAGGGCTGGCGGATGACGCCGCCGCCCATTTCGGGGTTTTGCTCGTCCGGGGACCAGTCGAAGGGGTCGTAGGGGCGGGAGTAATAGAGGCTGTCGGGCTCGCCCTCCACGCCCGCGGCGAAGATGCGCTCGGCGTGGCGGCCCAGGACGGCGAAGCGCGCGGGGGTCTGTATGCGCTCCACGCGCAGGTCGTCGCCGTATAGGGCGATCATGCCGTCCTGCGCGTTGGTGAGGATGAGCACGTCCACGCCGCCGGTCTCATAGGCGACGCAGGCCCAACGGTCGCTGAAGAGGGGGCCGGGGAGGCGGCAGGTCCAGCCGGCGTCCGGGCCCTCGCAGGTGAAGATGCCGTCGAGCGTGCAGGCGACGAAGATCTGGTCCTGCTGCGCCCTTCGGAAGAGGCGTTGGAGGGTGCCGATGGGGCGGTAGGCGCCGTCGTCGGCGCGGATGGGGGGCAGGAAGGCGGCAAAGCCGGGGGCGGCGGCGAGGGCGCCGCGGCGGGTGGAGACGTCGTGCGCGTCAAAGGCGCAGCCTTCGGGCACGTCGCTGTCGCCGCGGGCCTGCCATAGGCCGCGGAAGCCGTCCAGGCGCAGGATCATGGGCGCATCCTCCGGTCATAGCGCGCCGCAGTCGCGGAACATGCGCAGCACGACGTCCGGCATGTCCACGCGCCTGCCGCGGGCGTAGCGCACGGGGATGCCGTTCCAGCAGCCGTAGAGTTCGCGCTGGCCGCCGGGGTCTTCGGGGATGAGGACGCTGTGTCGTGGGGCCTGCGCGAGGGCGCGTGCGGCGGAGCGCTCCTGGTCGCGGGCGCGGCGCTCAAGGCGTTCGTTTTCGTTCATGGTGCTCCTTTCAGGCGCTTTCAGTCGCTTTGGGCAATCAGAGGCTGAAGCCGCTCTCGATGCGCTGGATGAAGGCGGGCTGGAGGATTTTGCAGGCGTAGGCCATGACCTTCCAGCCGACGGTGCTGGTCTGGTCGAGGGGGTCCTGGCTGCCGGCGCTGCCGGCGGGCTTGATCTTGGCCTGGACGTTGCCGCCGCCGTCGATGTCGATGGCGCCGTAGGCGTTCTGGCCGAAGACGAGCGTGGAGGCCACGTCCGCGCCGGCGGCGCCCGCGCCCTGGAATATCTTGGCCTCGCTCGTGCAGATCACCTTGCAGCCGTAGAGCATGCCGATCTCGCCGAAGTAGACGTTTTCCTTGTCCTGGTAGCGGCTCACGTCCAGCCAGGTGGGGTCGTCCATGAGGTCAAACTCGGTGTCGGGGCCGATCAGGGCGACGTAGTAGCCGCGCTTGGCGCCCCTGTGGAACATCGGGGCGTTGACCTTTTTCAGGGCGCGCACGGCCTTGCGCAGCTCCAGGCTGGTCAGCTTGTCCGCGGCGGTGAGCTCTGCGCGGCCGGTCTTGCCTCCGGCGTAGATCACGCTGGCGGCCGTGTGCAGCTCTTCGCGGGCGAGGGTGTCCAGGGTGAGCGCGCCCTGGCGGGCCATCATGTCCACGGCGTCGTTTTTGACGTTGTCGATGGCGGTCAGGTCGAGCAGGTCGCTGATGGTCACAAACCCGCCGTACTGGCGCACGGTCACGGTCAGGCTGGACATGTCCAGCGTCTGGCCTTCGGGGGGTTCGCCCTCGGAGAGGGGCTGGGTCAGCGGGCCGAAGGGGGTCCAGCGGCGGAATTCCACCGTCTTGCCGTTGTGGGCGGGCATGGGCCGCTTCTGGGCGAACTGGTTGTGCACGAGCAGCGGCTTCATGTTTTCCAGCAGCCGCCGGTCGTAGAATTGCTTGGCCGCGGTCGCGGCGATGGCGCCGCTGGTGGTCAGGTTGGCGTTGTAGGTCATGCGGGCCTCCTTTGGTCTTCTGGGTTACAGGGGGATGCGCTCGCCGCCCGAGAGCGCGCGCTCCACGCGCTCGCAGAAGGCGGCGAAGTCCTCGCTGCTCATGCGGTGAAAGTCCGGCGCGGGCGCGGCGGCCACGCCCCGGGCGCTGAGCACGGGCGGCTCGCTCTCCCGCCCGCGCCAGTAGGCGTAGGCGGTGGCCACGTCCCACTCCCCCGCGTCGATGCGCGCGGTGGCCACGGGGTCGGCGAATAGGCCGTGCAGGTCGGCCCCGGCCTGCACGAGCGTGCGCAGCTGGCCCTCCAGCTCGGCCAGGCGTGCGACGCCCCCGTGGCGTGCGACGCCTGCGGGGTCTGCGACGCCCCCGTGGCGTGCGCCGCCTTCGGGGTCTGCGCCCTCGGGGTGTGCGCCGCCCTCGGGGCCTGCGACGCCCTCGGGGCGTGCGACGCCTGCGGGGCCTGCGCCGCCTGCGGGGTCTGCGCCCTCGGGGCCTGCGGGGCCTTCGGGGCCTGCGTCAGGCGCTGCGAACGCTGCCCGGGGGGCAGGCTCTGCCTGCGGGGTGTTCTCTGCCCGGGGGGAAGACGCTGCCCGGGGGGCAGACGCTGCCTGCGGGGCAGACGCTGCCTGTGGGGTTGGGATGAATTGTTCCGGTTCCATCGGTCAGGCCTCCTTGATGGGGGATGCGCTGTCGAGCGCGTCGAGGATCTGTTCGCGGTTGTCCACGCCCTGCATGAGGGAGACGATGGCGCGCGGGGGCAGGGGCGCGCCGCTCTTGACGCACAGGTCGGCCAGCTGGAGGATGAACTCGTTGTTGGACTGGATGCGCAGGGGGTTGCGGCGCTGCACGTGCACGCGCACCTCGTAGGGGGGTCTGGACTGGCCGGCGCGCGCGGGCAGCAGGAGCACGGAGCGGGTGCGCAGCGCGCCGCCCGGGGAAGCGCGCGCGACCATGAGCGTGCGGCGGTCGCGGATGCGTTCGGAGAGGATGCGCAGCATCTGCTCGACGGTCTGGCGGAAGCTTTCGGCGTAGGCGGCGGCGTGTAGGCGGGTGATCTTGCCGCCGGCCTCCTGCAGGGCCTGAATGGCGCTGGCGGCGGTGACGCCCATGCCGGCCTCGCCGCGGGAGAACTGGTTCTGGCCGCTGTCCTGCTTCATCAGGTCGGTCAGGTAGGTCATGAAGTTCATGACCTGAGGGTTGAGCGGGGCGGCCTGGAAGGAGCGCAGCGCGTCCTCGCCGATGGCGCCGCGCGCGCCGATGAAGTCGCGGGACCAATCGGCCAGGGCCTCGCCGTCCAGGCCGGCGTCCTCGCGGTAGATGAAGCGCTGGCGGCTGGAGGCGCGGGCGTTTTCGTCGATGTAGCCGGCGTAGCGGCAGGTAGCGCGCCACTGTTCGGCGCAGTCCTGGACGAGGCTGGAGCCGAAGGGGGAGTCGTCCCTGTGGCGGTATCTGAAGAGGATGAAGGGGTAGCTGCCGTGCGCGAAGATGGGTGCGGCGGAGCAGAAGAGCAGCGCGCCGCCGGCGATCTGGGCCATGTGCAGCTCGCACCTGCCGGTTTTGGGGTTGCGCTCGCGAAACCAGTATTCGATCAGGAGCACGGGGGGCTCGTCCTGAGGGGAGTAGCCGTTGCGGGGCTCCCAATAGGGGTCGGAGCCGATGAAGGGTTCGACGTCGGGGTAGTGCTGGCGGTACCACTCGCGGGGGTAGAAGGCGGTCTTGAAGATGGCGCGTCCCTGCTGCACGTCGTCGAAGAGGGGGTCCGGGAAGAAGCCCTCCATGGGCCAGCGTTCCACGCGGACCATGCCGCGCCCGTCGTCCATGCGGGGGTCCCAGTAGACCTGCAGGATGCCCGTTCCGGCCACGGCGCAGTCCTCCATCAGGCGCGCGTACTGTTCGTCGAAGGCGCTGTGGTATAGCGCGTAGCCGATCACGTCGGTGAGCAGGTCGGCGCTGCGCTGTAGGTCAGGGCGTTCGGGGAGCATGAGGGGTTCGGGCATGGCGTCCATCTGGTCGGCCACGACGTTGTCCACGGTGGAGTTGAGGGTGGCCAGGCGCAGGGCGGCGGCGGGGAGGGCGTCGTCGCGCAGGGTGCGCAGGCGGCGGCAGGCGCGGGCGCGGTCGTGGGCTTCGCGGTGGGCCTGGCGGAACGCCTCAAAGAGGGCCAGGCCGCGCTCGCGCACGCGCCGCTCGCGTTGGCCAAGGGGTTGAACGGGGGGCGTGAGGTCGTGTGTCAAGGGGAGGTGCCTCCTTTGGGGGGGGATCAGGTGCAGGCGCGCAGGCCGTGTCGGTTGGGGATGGCGGGGCCGAGCGGCCCGCGGGAGGAGAGGCGGGCGGAGGTCTCCAGGAAGCGGGCGTGGAAGAAGTCGGCGCGCTTGGCGCGCTCGCCCGGGGCGGCCGCGCATAGGCGGAAGGCGGCGAAGTCGGCCAGGGCGGGGTGCGCCCATGGGGGCAGGCGCGGGGTATCGGGGTCGTGCTGCAGGTCGTCCTCATCGCGCACGAAGTCGACGCGCAGGGGGCCGTCGCCGCGGGCGAGGGGGTAGAGGCGCATGTCGTCCAGCAGGAAGGGGATGGGCCGGCCGTCCATGCGCACGCGCAGCACCTGGATCAGGCGCGGCAGGGCGCGCAGGTCGGCGAAGCGGCCGTTTTCGCCGTCGTCCTGCAGTTCGAGCAGGGCGCAGGCGCGGGGGCGTAGGGCGCGCTGGAGCAGGTCGTGGTAGCCCTCGTTGACGTATGCGCCCACCAGGCCGTCAAAGAGCGGCATGTCCTCGGGGTTTTCGCGCGCGAGCTCCAGGGCGCGGGCCTTGATCTGTCCGAAGGTCATGGGGACCCCCTTTCGGGATCTGTCGGGAAGTGTCGGCATCTGTCGGGATATGCCGGGAAGTGTCGGAATGCGCCGGGAATGCGCCGGGAATCCATCGGGAATGCGCCGGGGATGCGCCGGGAATGCGCCGGGGATCCATCGGGAGTCTGTCAGAAGCTGCCGCCGCGTGTTCGCACGTGTTCGGTTCGATTCGCGCCCCGCCCTGCGCGTCTCTGTTCTGGGCGCCTGTCCTCCATGCGGCCTGCCCTGCGCGTCTCGCTTCGCTTGCCGCGCCCGCGTCTGTGGCCTGGGGCGCTGCCCCCATGCGGCCTGCCTTGCGCGTCTCGCTTCGCTTGCCGCGCCCGCTTCTCTTCTCTGGGGGCCTGTCCCCCATGCGGCCTGCCTTGCGCGTCTCGCTTCGCTTGCCGCGCCCGCTTCTCTGCTCTGGGGCGCTGCCCCAGACCCCGGCAGGGGAGGGATGCCCCTCCCCTGCACCCCGGCATCATTTTTTCCCCCTTGCCTTCCCCGTGCGCTCAGCTCAGCGGGTCGAAGCGCTTGCGCGCTCGCGTCGGCGGCGTGCGCGGCGGCAGTGGCCGCGACATCAGAAAGTATCGCGTCTCGTCGTAGGCGTGGTCCTCCGCTCGCGTGTCGATGTCCTCTACCACGCTCGGATCGTATGCCAGCCCCGGTACCGTGCGGATGAAGTCCCGGCATGTCGTGCATACCTGCAGCATCGGCCGCCCCTTTTCGTCAAATCGTAGCCGCTCGTGCAGCTGCGCCTTGCCCGGTAGCCGCGCGTTGTTCCCCGGCCTCAGATATAGCCCCGGCGCCGCCTGACGCATCTGGTCGTATACGCTCGCGCCCCGGCTCCCGTCCCAGATGCTCGGGTCGGCCACGCCGAAAATCGCAATCCCCGCCCGCCGCTCCGGCTCCAGCGCGCGCTCGATGCGCCGCGCGATGTCCCCCGGCGCCAGCCGCACGCCCTCGTTGGGCGCGCCCGTGCAGCCGTAGACCTCCTTGTAGCGGTAGACCTCCCCCCGCTCGCCCACCGCCCAGATCCCGCAGGAGAATGGCCTGCTGTATCCGTAGTCGAATGAGATCCAGCGCGGCCAGTGGGCCGGCGGGTCAAAGGGCGCGATCACGTGCGTGTAGCGGCCGTCCGCGTAGTGGGCGGGGTCGTCCCGCCATTCGGGGAATGCCTGGCCCTCAAACGCGTCCCATCGGCCCAGCAGCAGCGCGTCGCGCAGGGCGCGGGGCTTGCTCTCCAGCTCGAATACGTAGTCCTCGTCGATGTAGGGGTTGTCGCGCACCGTCGCGGGGATGAATTGGCGCGTGCGCACCTGTGTGCGCCCCAGGATGGCCGAGGCCACCGGCGCGCGGATGATCGTGCCCGGCGGCGCGGGGTCGACAAATCGCTCGCGCACCCAGGCGTGCCCGGGCCCGCCGGGGTTGGCCGTGCAGCGCACCAGCGGGCGGATGCCCAGGCGGCGGTCGGCGCGCACGCGCGTGCGCAGGTACTCGTACGTGTCGCGGCGGAAGTGCGTCAGCTCGTCGATGTAGAGCCAGTGGATCTCCGACCCCTGGTAGCGCAGCTTGTCGGCGTCCTCGTTGTTGCAGTGGCAGAATCGCATCACCGATCCGTTGGCCAGGCGAAATGCGTAGTGCGACGCGCTGTATGTGCCCACCTGCGGCGGGATCACCCGCTGCGCGATGGCCACGAGGTTTTTCTCCAGCTCCTGGTAGGTCCTGCGGAATAGGAAGGCCTCCGTCCCCGGGTGGCGCAGGCAGCGCAGCAGCGCGTCCCATACGCATGCATAGCTCTTGCCCCCGCCCGCCGCGCCCCCGTAGAGCACCTCGAACGCCCCCGAGGCGTGGAAGGCCCGCTGGCGCGCGGTCGGTTCGTAGCGCAGCGTCACCTGCGCCATGTCTCAGCCTCCCCCGGCTCCCCCGGTTCCCCCGGCTCCGGTTCTCCCGGCCCCGGGCTTCCCGGTTCTCCCGGGCTTCCCGGCTCTCCCGGTTCCCCCGGGCCTTCCGGTTCTCCCGGACTTCCCGGTTCCCCCGGTTCCCCCGGGCCCGGTTCCCCCGGTTCTCCCGGGCTTCCCGGTTCTCCCGGTTCCCCCGGGCCTTCCGGCCCTTCCGGCGCGGCCTCCGCGGCCTCGGCCAGGAATGTCTCGGAGCAGCCCACCAGCACCACGCGCACGCCCTCGGGGTCTGCGCCGCGCACGCCGGCGCGGTCGAGCAGGTCGCGGCAGGCGGCCAGGGCGGCGGAGGGGTTGGATCCGCGCAGGATGTCCAGCTCGGTGCGCACGGCCTCCAGCGCGCCCGCGCGGATGAGGCGGGCGGCGTCGTCGGCTGCGCGCTCGGTGATGCGGGCCATGTAGGCGCGGCAGTCGGGGTCGCGTAGCCATCTGGCGAGGGTGGACCGGCTGATGCCGGCCTCGCGGGCGACGTCGTCCGGGCGAGCGCCCGCGCAGTAGTGTTCCATGGCGATGCGCCGGCGGGCGGGCAGGGCGGGGGCCTCGATGCAGAAGGGGCTGTCGTTCACAAAGCGCCTCCGTTCCGCCGCGGCGAAGGGGCGCGCGGCCGTGCTGATGGGGTGAGCGATGCGTCTGTGGGGGGATGCGTGGGGGGGCTTGATGTGTGGCGTCATGGTTTAAGAACATTTGTTCTCGTGCAATGGAGTTATACCAACATTGGGGGGAAATTTCAAGGTCAATCTGAGCCGCGGGGCGAAAAATTTTCATATCCGCGCAGTCGTCTGCGGAGGATGGCGAGCGCCTTGCGTTCGATGAGGCGGACGTTTTCGTAGGAGCAGCCCAGGTCAGCGGCGACGTCGCGGAGGATGCGCCGGCGCAGCACGCGTTCGCGCAGCACGAATCGCTGTCTTGGGGAGAGTGCGCGCAGGGCGCGGCGCAGGTCCGTGCGGAGCATGACGCGTTCGAAGCCGGGGTCTTGTGCGGCGAGGTCATCGGAATGGGTGGCGCAGGCGGCGGCGGCGCGGAAGGCGGCCAGTTCAGCGCCGGGGAGGGGGAGGGGTTCTCCGCGGAGGAAGCGTGCGTAATCCGCGCGTCGCCTGTGAGGGATGTGGACGCGGGCGAAGGAGAGGCGCACGCCGCGGCCGATGGCGTTGCGGATGTAGGGGTAAGCGGCGGTGGAGAAGGAGAGGCCGCGTGCGGGGTCGAAGTCGCGGGCGGCCTTGCAAAGGCCGACGATGCCGTAGTGGATGATTTCCCTGCGCCAGCGCGGGGGCATAGCGGGGTAGGTGTGGGCGACGACGGTGCGGACCAGCTGTAGGTTGTCGAGCACGAGCGCGTTTTGCGCTTTTCTTTTGGGGGAATCCGCCGTTTGCGCGCCGCCCCCATGAAGCCCGTCCCACGCCGCCCGCGCCGGGGCCTCCCCGAGCTCCATGCGTTCGCCTGTGTTCGCCTCTTTCTTCGCCCCGCATGCCGCCCGCATGCGTTCGTGCGTGTTCGCCTCTTCCCGCTTGGTGGAATCCGCCGTTTGCGCGCCGCCCCCATGGAGCCCGTCCCGGCATGCCCGCGCCGGGGCCTCCCCGATCACCGCCCGTTCGCTCGTGTTCGCGTCAATCTCACGTCTCGCGACCGCCTCCGCGCCGTCCATGGCGCGCGCACGCCGCCTGCGCCGAGCCTGCCCCGAAGCCGCCAGGCCGCATGCCGCGCCCCGCTCGCCCATAGCCGCCAGGCCGCGCGCCTCCCCCGACGCCGCGCCCCCGGCCGCGGTAGCGCCCGAAGCGCCCAGCCCCTCCGCCCGCGCGCCGTCCCGCGCACGTGCGTCACGTGTCCCCATCGCATCCGCCATCTTCTCGCCCTCCCGCGTCTGTTCGTCTCTGTTCGCATTCAACTCGCATGCCTCCTTTTCGCTTCTGCTTTGTGGGGCGCCGCCCCACGCCCCGGCTTCGTGGGGCGCTGCCCCACACCCCGGCAGGGGACTGAGTCCCCTGCACCCGCACCTCACCCGCTTCCTGCCCCCTCATTGTCCGTTGTATCTCCATCCCTTCCCTTCCCATGTTCGTCTCTGTTCGTTTCATTGGGCCTGCCCCACGCCCCGGCAGGGGACTGAGTCCCCTGCACCCGCGCCTCACCCGCCTCCTGCCCCCTCATTGCCCGTTGCGTCTTCATCTCTCCCCTTTCCCTCCGTTCCCCCATGTTCGTATCGTTCCGCATCCCTCCCCCTTCCTCCCCCCCCTTCCTCCGTTCGTCTCTGTTCGTATTCATCTCCCCTTTCTCCCTCTGTTCGCCTCTGTTCGCCTCATGCTTCCCCGCTTTTGCCGTCCGCGTCGCCGCGCGGGCGGTCACGCAAGGGGTTCGGGGCCAGCGAGAGGCCGTCCCAGAGGTTGCCGGTGCGGGTATGCCGTAGCCGGAAGCCGTGCGCGCGTAGCTGGGCGGCGAGTTCGCGGCTGTCGTGAAGGGGGTTGGGCGCCTCCCAGTCGTGTAGCGCGCGCAGGAGGTCGGCGGAGGCGGCGGAGCCGCCGCGCAGGCAGCATGCGGCGAAGAAGGCGGCGAACCAGTCTTCGCCGTCGAAGTAGGCCTGGGAGGCGTTGCGCACGGCGGCGGGGCGGCGAAGGCGGAGGCCGTCGGCGCAGAAGGCCTGCGCGCCGCGGATCATCCAGCGCAGGATGTAGGGGCCGTCGGAGCGCAGGAGGCGTGCGCGCAGGTCGGTAATCATGCGTGCGCGCGGGAGGGAGGCGTGTAGCGGGAGCACGGCGATGCGTCTGCGGGTACCGCCGTCGAGGGCGCGGATGCGCGGCAGGTGATTGGTGTGCAGCACGAGGGTATGGGAGGGGCGGAAGGAGAAGGGATCGCGGCCCTTGGGGTTTGCGCTGACGTGATCCTGGGAGGAGAGGCGTTTGAGCACGCTTTGATTGAGGAAGAGGCCGGGGTCCGTTTCAGCGGCGACGACGAGGCGGCGGCCGCGGACCTGTTCAAGTCCGAAGGGTTCTGCGCCCTCGCGTCTGGGGACGAGGAGTTCAGGGCGGATGGTAGCGGCATAATCGCCGAGCACGTCGAGCCAGAGGCCGAAGAGGGTAGATTTTCCGTTGCCGCCGGGGCCGTAGCAGAGGATGACGCACTCGTCGAACACGCCGCCGACCAGGGCCATGCCGGCCAGGCGCTGAAGGTAGCGGTACAGGTCGGGATCGCCGCCGGTGATGTCGCGAAGGAATGCCTCGTAGCGGGCGCCCGGGGGGGCCTCGTCCCGGGTGGAATCCGCCGTTTGCGCGCCTCTCCCATGGAGCCCGTCCCGCGCCGCCCGCGCCGGGGCCTCCCCGAGCCCCGCACGTTCGCCTCTGTTCGCCTCTTCCTCCCCGCCTCCCGGGGCATCTCCCGCAATGCCCCCATGGAGCCCGTCCCTC
>CALVNS010000099.1 GCA_944349855.1 uncultured Eubacteriales bacterium
CCGCACGTTCGCCTCTGTTCGTCCCTGCCGCCCCGGCTCCCGGGGCATCTCCCGCAATGCCCCCATGGAGCCCGTCCCTCGCCGGGGCCTCCCCGAGCCCTGCACGTTCGCCTCTGTTCGCCTCTTCCTTCGCCCCGCACGCCGCCCGCATGCGTTCGTCTCTGTTCGTCTCTTTCTCCATCCCGCATCCCTCCTGTGTGTTCGCCTCTGTTCGTGTTTATCCCGCATGCCGCTCCCTTCCCCCGCCGTGCCGCCCCCGCGCCGCGCCCTGTCACGCGCCGTCGGGCCAGGGCGCGTCCGGCGCAAAGGGCTCGCGCACCAGCGCGTCCGGCGCGGGCGCGACCGCGGTGCAGGCCGTGCAGCGGGCGTCCGGGTCGTGGGGGCGCAGTTGGCCGGTGCGCAGGTCCACGATGCCCGCCGGGGTGTTCAGGTCGAAGGGGTTCGCGTCGAATGCGTCGGGCGATGCCCCGTCCAGGAGCGCCCGCGCCAGGCGTAGCACGCGCGCAATGCGCGTCTGCGCGCGGCAGGCGTTGGCCCAGCGCAGCGCGGCCAGGGCGTCGGCGTAGCGGTCGGGCGGCGCGTCGCGCAGGCGTGCGGCGGCGTCGCGCAGCATGCCGTCGGTGAATTGCATCGCGCAGCGCACCGCGCGCTCCTCGGCGGCGGGGGCCCAGCGCACGCCGTCCCAGGCGACCCAGCGCAGCGAGGGGCCCCAGCAGAGGCGGTCGCGGAAGGCCCGGGCGAAGGCGACGGCGACGCCCTGTTCGGTGCGGTCGTCGGCGGCGGGGCCGGATGCCGCCGCGCGCCTGTGCGCTTCCGCCCGTCCCTGCGTCCTCTGCGCCTGCTCTTCGGTCTGCTCCACCCGTCCCTCCGTCCTCTGCGCCTGCTCTTCGGCCCTCTCCTGCCGTGCCTCCGTTCCCTCCGTCCTCTCTTCCGTCCCCTCTTTTGTCCTCTCCTGCCGTCCCTCCGTCCTCTCTTCCGCCCTTTTCGTCCTCTCCGCTGTCCTCTGCGCCTGCTCTTCGGCCCTCTCCTGCCGTCCCTCCGTCCTCTCCGTCCTCTCTTCCGTCCTTTTCGTCCTCTCCGCTGTCCTCTCTTCCGTCCTCTCCGCCTGCTCTTCGACCCTCTCTTCCGTCCCCTCTTTCGTCCTCTCCGCCCGTCCCTGCGTCCGGCGGGCGCGCCGCTTCCCCTCCCCGGCGCGGCCCGACGCCCCCCGCGCGCGCTGCACCCGGGCGTCGCCGCGGCATAGGTCGATCATCTCGCCCAGCGCGGAGGCCGGGTCGCCCGGATCGCCGCCAAAGCGGTGTATGCGCACCAGGTCGAACGCGTTGAGCAGGCGTCCGCGCGCGGGGTCCGTCTCGTGGAAGCTGAACAGGAACCGGCCCCCGTCGTAGACGACCGCGCCCCCCTGGGATGACCCCGGCAGGAATGTAAACCGCCCGGGCCCGGCCGGGGCATAGATGCCGGGCAGGAACGCGCGGATGGCCGCGGGCACGTCGTATGCGCGGCAGAATGCGCCGATCAGCCCGTCCCGCGCCGTGGGATCTGCCCGGCGCATGGCCGCGCCACCCCCGCGCATGCCATTCGCGCCCTTCGCCTCCCCGCGCATGCCCTCCGCGCCCTTCGCGTCCCCGCGCATGCCTTCCGAAGCCTTCGCGTCCCCGTACACGTCCTCCGCGCCCTTCGCCTCCCCGCGCATGCCCTCCGAATCGCCGGCCAGCAGCGCGTCCGGGTCGAGCCAGGGGCCGCGCACCCGGCGCAGGAAGAATCGCGCGTCTCGCGGGATGCTGGGCCAGAACATCATGCGTTCGGGCTGGGCGGCGGTATCGTCGAAGCGTTCGGGGCCAAGGCGGCGCATCACGGCGTGGGCGATGCGGGCGTACTCGGCCGGGGAGACGGCGCGCGCCAGCGGGGCGACGAGGCGGATGCGCGGTGCGTCCGGCGCGGATGCGTGGGTCGCGTGCAGCAGGGCCTCGGCCGCGAAGGTGCGCCGCCAGTCGTCGGCCAGGGCGGTGTCTCCCCCCGGCGGGAGGTGATCGGCGTCGAGGGTGAGCAGGCAGCGGCTGCGCACGGCGTTGGCGCGCCGCAGGCCGTCTGCCAGCGTGCCGCCGACGAACCCGCCGACGTCCTTGATGCGGATGCGCTGCTCGCGGGACATGGCGCGGAACTGCGCGCATGTTTCGCCCGTGCGCACGGGATGCGACAGCAGCGCGGCGAGGTCCTCCCATGCGGGCGATGCGCGCACGAACCGCGCGTCGGTGCGTCTGCTGGCCGTATAGATCTCCATTTGTGGGGCGCTGCCCCACGCCCCGGCGGGGGACTGTGGGGCGCTGCCCCACACCCCGGCAGGGGACTGTGGGGCGCTGCCCCACGCCCCGGCAGGGGACTGAGTCCTTCGTGGGGCGCTGCCCCACACCCCGGCAGGGGACTGAGTCCCCTGCACCCGCACCTCACCTGCTTCCTGCCCCCTCATTCCCTGTTGCATCTCCGCTTCTCTCCCTGTCCTTTGTTCGTCCGTGTTCGTATCGTTTTGCACCTCCGCTTCTCGCCCGCCTCCTGCCCCCTCATTGCCCGTTGTGTCTCCATCTCTCCCTTTGCCCTTATGTTCCCCCATGTTCGTATTGTTCCGCATCTCCGCTTCTCACCCGCTTCCCGCCCCCTCACCCGTCGCTGCACCTCCGCTTCTCTCTCCGCCTCCCGTTCCCTCATTGCCCGTTGTGTCTCCATCTCTCCCCTTTCCCTCCGTTCCCCCATGTTCGTATCGTTCCGCACCTCCGCTTCTCTCCGCCTCCTGCCCCCTCATTGCCCGTTGTGTCTCCATCTCTCCCTTTGCCCTTATGTTCCCCCATGTTCGTATCGTTCCGCATCTCCGCTTCTCACCCGCTTCCCGCCCCCTCACCCGTCGCTGCACCTCCGCTTTTCTCCCCGCCTCCCGTTCCCTCATCCCCTGCCGCACCTCCGCTTCTCTCCCTGTCCTTCGTTCGTCCATGTTCGTATCGTTTTGCACCTCCTCTTCTCTCCCCGCCTCCCGTTCCCTCATTGCCCGTTGTGTCTCCATCTCTCCCTTTGCTCTCATGTTCCCCCATGTTCGTATCGTTCCGCACCTCCTCTTCTCGCCCGCCTCCTGCCCCCTCATTGCCCGTTGTGTCTCCATCTCTCCCCTTTCCCTCCGTTCCCCCATGTTCGTATCGTTCCGCCCCTCACCCGCCTCCTGCCCCCTCACCTCCTGCCTCCCCTCCGCTTCTCTCCCCGCCTTCTGTTCGCCCGTGTTCGTATCTTGCCGCGTCCAGCCGCCCTGCCCAGCCCGCCGGACGGCTCCGCGGCCGCGCCGGCGTCCTGCCCGTCCTCCCAGGCCAGTAGGCTGCAACGCACGCGCCCGGCCGCCGCACGGAAGCCCACGCGCGCCGCGCCGTAGCTGCCGGGGCGAAGGCGCGCGGCCAGGGCGGGGGCGGCGTGGGCGCATAGCTCAAAGCCGCGGGGCCCCTTGGCGTAGGGGAGGCGGCAGGGGATGGCCAGCCGGCCCAGAGGGCCCAGGCGTCTGGCGCGCCAGAGGCGTGCGGCGGCGCAGGCGTCGTCGATGCGCCAGCGTCCCAACCCCGGGCCGATCAGCAGGCGCACGCGGCGGGTGCATGGGGAGGCGCGCAGTACAATGGCCAGGCCGATGCGCACGCGCATGCACCCGTCATCCCGCAGTGCACCGCCCTCGAATTCGCGTCTCACGCAACATTCCTCCTTTAATTCGCATTTCATGCGACATATGGTAGCATATGGCGCGGGGTTCGTCAAGGGCAAATTCGCATTTTATGCGAATTTCTTTCCGCACATGTTGCGAATCTGCGAAAAAGTTGATATACTGGGGGAGAATCTACAGGAGGTGAGCGGGATGTCGATGGGCGATCGGATCCGCAGGCGGCGGCAGGAGCTGGGGATGAGCGTCGAGGCGGTCGCACGGGCGCTGGGGAAGAATCGGGCCACGGTCTACCGGTATGAGCGTGGGGATATCGAGCAGCTGCCGATGGGGGTGCTGGAGCCGCTGTCGCAGGTGCTTTGCACGACGCCGGCGTACCTGGCGGGGTGGTCGGAGGAGACGGAGGCCGGGGAGGGGCTGCTGCGGGTGCGCAGGCGCCGGGTGCCGCTGGTGGGTGCGATTGCGTGCGGGGAGCCGATCTGCGCGCCGGAGTCGGATGCGCTGGAGGTGGACGTGCTGGATGTGCGGGAGGATCTGTCGTGCGACTGCGCGATGGTGTGCCGCGGGGATAGCATGACGGGCGCGCGGATCTACGACGGGGACATCGTGTATCTGCGCCGGCAGGACGACGTAGAGGATGGGCAGATTGCGGCGGTGAGCATCGATGGGGAGCTGACGCTCAAGCGGGTGTTCAAGGTTCGGGATCTGGACGAGGAAGGCCGCGTGATCTACCGCACGGAGCTGCGCGCGGAGAATCCGCGCTATGCGCCGATCCGGCTGGGCGGGCCGGGGGAGACGCGCCGCGCGGACATTCTGGGGCTGGCGGTGGCGTTTCGCTCCAGGATCGTCTGAGGGCGTGGCCGTCCGCCGCATGCCCGTGGCCCGCGCCCTTCCAGCCGCGCATCGCGCGGCCTTTTTTTACCCTTCCCCCGTCCCCCATCGTCTCCCTCGTCCCCCCGTCCCTCCGTCCCCTCGTCCCCTCGTCCCTCCGTCCTCCATCCTCCCCCTCCGCTGCGTGTAGCCGCACCAGCCGCAAAAAAAATAGAGGGGACGCGCGCCAGCGCGGCCCCGTAGCGCCGGGGGGCCTGGGGGGAGGGCATCCTCCCCCCAGCGTTCCCCCGTCCTCCCCGTCTCCCATCGTCCCCCCGTCCCCTCGTCCCCTCGTCCCTCGTCCCCTCGTCCCTCCGTCCCCTCGTCCCCTCGTCCCCCTCATCCCCCTCGTCCCCCATCCTCCCCCTCCGCTGCGTGTAGCCGCACCAGCCGCAAAAAAAATAGAGGGGACGCGCGCCAGCGCGGCCCCGTAGCGCCGGGGGGCCTGGGGGGAGGGCATCCTCCCCCCAGCGTTCCCTCGTCCCCCCCGTCTCCCCTCGTCCCCTCGTCCCTCCGTCCCCCTCGTTCCTCCGTCCCCCCGTCTTCCCCGTCCCCCCCGCCTCACCGTGAAGCGCGTGAAGCGCGCGCGGGGCGCGGGCCTGAGGCGTTCACATTTGGGGGCGGAGCCAAAAAAAAGAACGTCCCCCGCGCGGGGGGACGTTTTGGGTTCACGAGGCTTCACGCTTCACGCTCAGCGGGCGAAGTAGCCGACGCCCGCGGCAAAGATCTTGTCGTCGGGGTCGCCGGGGATGTTCTTGGCCACGCCATGGCCGATGCGCTCGGAGTGGCCCATCTTGCCCAGGACGCGGCCGTCGGGGGAGCAGATGGCCTCGATGGCCCACTCGGAGCCATTGGGGTTGGTGGGCATGTCCAGGCGGATGCGGCCGTCCGGGGTGCAGTACTGTGCGACGACCTGGCCCATGCCCTGCATCTCCATGATGTCCAGGCGCTTGGCGATGAAGCGGCCCTCGCCGTGGCTGATGGCGACGGGGTGGACCTCGCCGAGGTAGGAGAGGTTCATCCACGGGGACATGACGGAGGTGACCTTGGTATAGACGTGGGTGGCGACATGGCGGCCGATGGTGTTGAAGGTGAGGGTGGGGTCACCGGGGCGGATGTCGCGGATTTTGCCGTGAGGGAGCAGGCCGAGCTTGATGAGGGCCTGGAAGCCGTTGCAGATGCCGAGCATGAGACCGTCATGCTGGGAGAGGAGGGCGTTGATGGCGTCGGCGACCATGGGATGGCGCAGGGCGGTAGCGATGAACTTGCCGGAGCCATCGGGCTCATCGCCGGCGGAGAATCCGCCAGGGAGCATGACGATCTGTGCTCTGCGGATGCCGGAGGCGAGGGCGCGGGCGCAGTCCTCGATGTCCTGTGGGCAGAGGTTTCGCATGACGAAGACCTCGGTGCGGGCGCCGGCGCGCAGGAAGGCGCGTTCGCTGTCGGCCTCGCAGTTGGTGCCCGGGAAGCAGGGGATGAACACGAGGGGCTTTGCGACGCGGAATTCGGGCTTGGCGTAGGGGCGGCGCTTGGTAGAGGGGTGGACGAATTCTCTGGGTCCGCGGAAGCGGTAGGTGAGGTCGACGAGCGGGACGCTGGGGCGCAATGGGCTGAAGGTGGGGAAGATGGGTTCGAGGGTAGAGAGCCAGGCATTGCGGGCGTTTTTGAGGGAGACGTCGAACTCAGGGAATACGATCTGTGCGGCGGGGCGTGTTGTTCCGATGCGCTGGCACCAGTCGGGGACCTGCACGCCCGGGGCGCACTCAAAGAGGATGTTGCCGTAGCAGGAGCAGAAGAGGTTGTGGAGGTTGAGGGGTTCGTCGGTCTGGATCTGCAGGCCGATCATATTGCCCAGGCCCATGAGGGAGATGGCGGCGGCGAGTCCGCCGAAGCCGACGGCGCGAGCGGAGAGGACGAAGCCGCGCTGGATGCCGTTGCGCAGGCGGGATGCATATTCGATGAATGCGTCCGGCACGGGGAGCATGGTCTGGGGGTCGATGGGGACGCGCAGGAGGCACACGGTGTGCCCGGTTCCCTGGAATTCCTGTGGGATGATGAAGTCGACGTTGTCAGTGGTCACGGCGAAGGCGACGAGGGTGGGGGGCACGTCGATGTGTTCAAAGGAGCCGGACATGGAGTCCTTGCCGCCGATGGCGGGGACGCCGAAGGCCATCTGCGCCCAGAATGCGCCCAGGAGTGCGGCGAGGGGCTTGCCCCAGCGGGTGGGGTCGTTGCCGAGGCGTTCGAAGTACTCCTGGAGGGTGAGTCTGCAGGTGCGCACATCGCCGCCGACAGCGGCGACCTTGGCCAGGGCGTGGAGCACGGCATAGACGGCGCCCATGAAGGGGGACCATTCGCTGAGGAAGGGGTCAAAGCCGTGGGCCATGATGGAGACGGTGCGGGTCTGACCTGCGACGGGGAGGAGGGAGACCATGGCGTCCACCGGGGAGAGGCGTTCTCTGCCGCCGAAGGGGGCGAGGACGTTGGAAGCGCCGATGGAGGCGTCGAAGCGCTCGACGAGGCCCTTCTGGGAGCAGACGTTGAGGTCGCGGAGCATGTCCATCCAGATTTCGGGGATGGGCTTGTCGCGCTTTACGAAGGCGGGCAGGTCGACGAGGCGGCGGCAGCGGCGGTCGGGAGGGGCGACGAAGGCGTCGGCGAACTGGACGGCGCCGTTGGTGTCCAGGAAAGCGCGCGCGATGTCGACGATGGTCTGACCGTTCCAGTGCATGACGAGCCTGGGCTCCGGGGAGACGCGGGCGATGGGGGTGGCCTCGAGGTTTTCCTGAGCGGCGAGGCGGATGAAGGTCTGCACGTCCGTGGGGTCGATCACGCAGGCCATGCGCTCCTGGCTTTCGCTGATGGCCAGCTCGGTGCCGTCCAGGCCGTCGTACTTTTTGGGCACGGCGTTGAGGTCGATGTCCAGGCCGTCGGCGAGTTCGCCCACGGCCACGCTCACGCCGCCCGCGCCGAAGTCGTTGCAGCGCTTGATCAGGCGGGAGAAGGCGGGCTTGCGGAAAAGGCGCTGCATGCTGCGCTCGGTGGGGGGGTTGCCCTTTTGGACCTCTGCGCCGCAGGAGGTGAGGGAGGAAGCGTCGTGGGCCTTGCTGGAGCCGGTAGCGCCGCCGCAGCCGTCGCGGCCGGTGCGGCCGCCCAGGAGCATCACGACGTCGCCAGGGATGGGCTTTTCGCGGCGGACGTGGCTGCGAGGGGTAGCGCCCAGGACGGCGCCGAGCTCCAGGCGCTTGGCGACGTAGCCGGGGTGGTAGATTTCCTGCACCTTGCCCGTGGCCAGGCCGATCTGGTTGCCGTAGCTGGAAAAGCCCGCGGCGGCGGTGGTGGTGATGCGCCGCTGGGGGAGCTTGCCGGGCAGGGTATCTTCCAGCGGGGTGCGGGGGTCGCCGCTGCCGGAGATGCGCATGGCCTGGTAGACGTAGCTTCTGCCGGAGAGGGGGTCGCGGATGGCGCCGCCCAGGCAGGTTGCCGCGCCGCCGAAGCCCTCGATCTCGGTGGGGTGGTTGTGGGTTTCGTTTTTGAACATGAGCAGCCAGGGCTCGTCGTGGCCGTCCACGTCCACGGTGACGCGGATGGAGCAGGCGTTGATCTCGTCGGACTCGTCCAGGTCGTCCAGCTTGCCCTGGCGGCGCAGCTCGCGCATGCCCATGAGGGCCATGTCCATCAGGCAGAAGGGCTTGTCCGCGGCCTCGGGGCCGTCGTTGTGAAGGCGCGCCTGCCTGAACATCTCCATTGCGCGGCGCATGCCCTCGCCCACGACGCCGGCGCCCTCGGCGAAGCGCACGTCTTTGAGGCGGGTGCGGAAGGTGGTGTGGCGGCAGTGGTCGGACCAGTAGGTGTCGATCACGCGCAGCTCGGCCAGGGAGGGGTCGCGGTGCTCGACGTCGCGGAAGTAGTCGCGGCAGCAGATGAGGTCTGCCAGGCTCATGGCCATGCCCAGCTCGCGCACGGTGCGGTCCAGGCGCTCGTCGCTCCAGGAGGTGAAGCCCAGCACGACGGGCACGCGCGCGGGCTGCGGGGCGTGCATCTGCAGGGAAAGGGGCTTGTCGGGCGCGGCCTCGCGGGAGTCGACGGGGTTGATCAGCTGGGCGGCGATGCGCGCGCGCAGCGCGTCGTCGATCTGGCCCTCCAGGGCGTAGACGGTGGCGCAGGCGACGCGGGGCCTGCCCGCGCCGGTGAGCAGCTGCAGGCACTGCGCGGCGGAGTCCGCGCGCTGGTCGAACTGTCCGGGCAGGTATTCCACGGCGATCAGGCACGCGCCGGGCATGTCGGGCATGCGCTCGTCGTAGAGGTAGTCCTGGTTGGGTTCGGAGAAGATCACGTCGCGCGCGCGGCGCAGCGCGTCTTCCGGGCAGTCCTCGACGTCGTAGCGCTGGAAGATGCGCAGCTTGCTGATGCGCTCGGTGCGCAGCAGCTCGCGCAGCTCCTGCAGCTTGCGCTGAGCGGCCACGTCAAAGCCCTCGCGCTTTTCGACGTAGATGCGTCTAACACCGTTCATGGGCAGTCCTCCTTGCAGTGCTGCTGGCCCCAAGCGGCCAACGTCAGGTGGGAAAGGGCGGCGCGCGGGTGGGTTCATGCGGCCGCCCGCTGGATTCACGTAGGAGAAAAGGCAAACATCCTGGACATTATAGCATCAAAAGTTCGACTTTTCAACCTAGAATCTGCGGGCGGCTGTTGAAGAAGAATGTTCGGTTTTTCAGGGTTGAGCTGCGGGCGTCTGGGCGTCAGGAGCGGGCGAGGCGCTCAGGCTGTGGATCTCCACCCTGTACACGCGGCGCAGGAAGCAGGCGCACAGGATCACGGAGACGATCTCTGCCACGGGGAAGGCCCACCACACGGCGTGCAATCCGCCAATGCGCGCGAGGATGAATGCGACGGGCAGCAGCACGACGAGCTGCCGGGCCGCGGAGACGATGAGGCTGAGCAGGCCGTGGCCGAGGGCCTGGAACACCGCGGAGGCGACGACGGAGAATCCGGCCAGCGCGAAGTGTACGCAGATGATGCGCAGCGCGGGCACGCCGATGCCGTACATGTTTTCCGACGCGTTGAATAGCGCCAGCAGGGTCTGGGGCCAGATTTCGAAGATGGCCATGCCGATGCACATGATGATCACGGCGTATCGCGCGCTGAGGCGGATGGCCTGGTCGATGCGGTCCGGGCGTCTTGCGCCGAAGTTGAATGCGACGATGGGCACCATGCCGTTGTTGAGGCCGAATACGGGCATGAACACGAAGCTCTGCAGCTTGAAGTAGACGCCGAAGACGGCCGCGGCGGTAGAGGAGAAGGCGATGAGGATGCGGTTCATGCCGAAGGTCATCACCGAGCCGATGGAGCTCATGATGATGGAGGGCACGCCCACGGCGTAGATGCGGCCGATGAGGAATGGGTTGGGGCGGAATGCGCGCCAGCGCATCTTGAGCTCGACGTTTTTGCGGGCGTTGAAGATCACGCCCAGCAGCGCGCCGACGCACTGGCCGGCGACGGTGGCGACGGCGGCGCCGGTGACGCCCATGGCGGGCGCGCCCAGCAGGCCGAAGATGAGGATGGGGTCGAGCACGATGTTGGTGATGGCGCCCGCGGCCTGTGTAATCATGCTGTAGAACGTGCGGCCTGTGGAAGTGAGCAGCTTTTCATAGGTGACCTGAGCGAACAGGCCGAAGGAGCCGACCATGCACACGCGCAGGTAGTCCTCGCCCATGTCCACAATTTCGGCAATGTCGGTCTGGGATTGGAAGAACGCGCGGGAGCACAGTGCGCCCAGCAGCGCGAAGACGGCGTAGCTGCACGCGGCCAGGAACACGGCGTTCATCGCGGTGCCGGAGGCGCGCTCGTGGTTGCCCTCGCCCAGGCTCTTGGAGAGCAGCGCGTTGACGCCCACGCCCGTGCCCACGCCCACGGCGATCATGAGGTTCTGCGCGGGGAAGGCCAGGGACACGGCGGTCAGCGCGTTTTCGCTCAGCTGGGCGACGAACACGCTGTCCACGACGTTGTAGAGGGCCTGTACGAGCATGGAGAGCATCATGGGCACGGACATGCGCAGCAGCAGGCTGCCCATCGGGCGCACGGCCATGGGGTTTTCCGTGCGCTGCGCCTGCTGCGCGGGCTGCATTTCCTCACTTCGCATGGCTGCCTCCCTGCGCCACACGCGCGATGGCCTGCGCGGCCTCGTCCAGTCCGATTTCGCTGTTGAGCATCAGGTGGTAGTTGCGGTAGTCGCCCCAGTTGTTGCCCGTGAAGAACTGGTAGTAGGCCGCGCGGCGCTTGTCGTAGCGGGTCAGGTAGGCGCGCGGGTCCTTGTGCACGGACTTGTACTCCTCCGTCAGGCGGCGGATGCGCGCCTCCATCGGCGCGTAGACGAATGTGTTCAGGCAGTCGTCGCGGCTTTGCAGCACGTAGTCCGCGCAGCGGCCCACGATCACGCAGGGCCCTTCCTTGGCCACCCGGCGGATCACCTCCGCCTGCGCCAGGAACACCCGGTCGCTCACCGGCAGGTTGTTGCTGTCGTAGTAGAAGCTGTAGAGCAGGCCCGAAATGTGCTTCTGCTCCGCCTCCTCCACGCACTGCTCCGACAGGCCGCTCTCCTCCGCCGCCAGCTGGATCAGCTCCTTGTCGTAAAAGGGGATGTTCAGCAGCTCGGACAGCCGCTTGGCCACCAGCCTGCCGCCGGAGCCGTGCTCGCGTCCCACCGTGATGATGTTGTACTTCATGGTTCGTTCCTCCTTTGCGCCCGGCCAGGGGCGCGGTCTTCCCGTGCATGCGTTCGCGCGTTCCGCCGCGTTCCCCGCATGCGCGTACAGGGTTCGCAACACAAGGGATGGCATACAAGGCGTGCGTGCGGCGCGCACATGGCATGTGTGCGCGAGGGCCTGCCCGCCCCGCTTGCGCGCTGGGCACGGCGGGCCGTCCGCACAGGCGATGCGCACACTTTCCCACATATAATGTAATGCTTTTTTCGCCTCTTGTCAAGCCTCGGGGGCCCCCTCGGGGGCTCTGCCCCCGAGGCCCTCGGCAGGGGCCCCCTCGGGGGCTCTGCCCCCGAGAC